>MEQJ01000012.1:11708-29772 GCA_001770165.1 Bdellovibrionales bacterium RIFOXYD1_FULL_53_11
CCGGGCGCGCTGGTGCTTGCCGTCGCGGATCAGAAAATCAAGACAGCGCAGGAGGCTCTCGGGGCGGTCAGGCTTTCCGCGGGCATGCGGCTCGGAATGATTCCGAAACCCGGCGAGGGTATCCCGGCCTTTCTCTGGGTCATGAATTTCCCGCTGCTCGAATTCAACGAGCAGGATCAGAGGTACTACGCCTGTCATCATCCGTTCACATCGCCGCGGCCCGAGTTTCTTGATGATTTCATCGCGGGCAGGAATCTTGATCGTATCGAGGCGGCGGCATACGACATGGTTCTTAACGGCGTCGAGATCGGCGGCGGAAGCCTGAGGATCCATCGCGAGGACGTGCAAGCGGCCATGTTCCGCGCGATCGGTCTCAGTCAGGCGGAAGCGGCTGAAAAATTCGGATTCTTTCTTGAGGCGCTCCAGTACGGCACGCCTCCGCACGGCGGAATCGCATTCGGCGTGGATCGCATTGCCGCGATGCTTTGCGGCACCGGCCCCATCCGCGATGTGATAGCGTTTCCGAAAACCCAGAAGGGGCACTGCCTCATGTCTGAGTCGCCGTCACGGGTGACGGGAGAGCAGTTGCGTGACCTGGGCATTGCCGTGACTGCGGATGCAGCCGGAGGCGGAAAACAGTGAGTGGAGCTGCTTTTTCCTTCCGGTCGCGCGAAGAGGCACTCCAGAAGTTCAGGAACCAGTCCTTCGATCTTCTGGTGGTGGGCGGCGGCATCACCGGCGTGGCGGTTGCGCGGGATGCGGTGTCACGGGGACTGAGTGTCGCGCTTGTGGAAAGGGGCGATTTTGCCTCGGGCACTTCTTCGCGCAGCTCGAAGCTGGTGCATGGGGGGCTCAGGTATCTTGAGAGCATGAAATTCGGCCTCGTATTTGAGTCGCTTGCCGAACGGTCCCTTCTGCTCAAGATAATGCCGAACATGGTCAGGCCGCTTCCGTTTTATCTGCCCGTCTACCGGAACGAACCCAAAAGTCGGCCGATGTGGTTTCTGGGGTTGGGATTGATGTTGTACGACCTGCTTGCACTTTTCAGGTCTCCCGAGTTTCACAAGACCTTTGGTGCATATGATCTTCAAAAAATAATCCCCGGGCTCAAGTCTGAAAATCTTGCCGGTGGTTTCAAATATTATGATGCTTCGATGTGTGATGACGCCATAACTGTCGAGACCGCCCGGTCGGCCGCAACGGGGGGCGCCGCGGTGGCAAATTATGTGGAAGCCGTTGCTCCGCTCTGGCACGGGGAGAATATCGGCGGCTTCAGGGTGCGTGATCTTGAGAAAAAAATTGGTGAAGGCGATATCGAGATCAGGGCGGCAAAAACCGTGGTTTGTGCGGGACCGTGGACGGATGGCATCGGACGCAAGTTGTCCGGTTCCTGGAAATCCTGGCTCGCCCCGAGCCGCGGGGTGCATCTGGTTTTTGATATCAAAAAAATTCCGGTTCCCGGAGCGGTCGTGATGATTCATCCCGATGACGGACGCATCTCCTTTGTCATGCCCAGACGGGATCTCGGCGAAGGCGTCGTGATTGTCGGTACGACCGATGCTTCTGCGCCCGAAGATCCCGGCCAGGTAAGGGTGGAAAAATCCGACGTTGATTATCTCATGGGGCTGTTGGGCAGATATTTTCCGAAGCTTGACGTCAGGCACACCGATATCATCAGCGCATATGCTGGCGTGAGGCCGCTGGTCGGTCCGGGGGCCTTTGGAAAACCCGGAAGGCTGTCGCTGCAGCAGGTGAGCCGGGAGCATCATATCGGGCGTGGCCCGGGAGGCACGGTTGTGGTGGCCGGGGGCAAGTTCACCACGCACCGGAAGATGGCGGAGCAAATAGTTGATTTCACTCTTTCTGACTGGTCCCAGGATGCAAAGGCCGGAAGATGCAGGCAGTTGCCGCAGGATGTCAGGGCCTCACGCACAAAGGAGCCGCTCAATTTCCGTGTGACCGCAGAATCACTCGGAGCATGCCAGGATGTGGCCGCCCAGCGCGGCACAAAAATTCCCGGGGAGCTTTTGTCGCTCTTCGGCGCGGAGGCGGTTGACATCCTTGAAATCAACGCTGCCTCGGGCATCTCGGAATATTCAAAACAGCCGGTGGCTGATCCGCCGGCGTTTCCGTTTCTTGCCGCTCAGCTCCGGCACCAGATCCGGAGCGGCATGGTCATGCATCTTGATGATTTCTATTTTCGCAGGACGGCGCTTTTTCTTTCGCGCCCGGATCATGGTTTGCCGTGGTCCGGACTTCTTTCGCGCGTCTGGGCCGAGGAGCGCGGTCTTGACGAAAGGGCGGCCATGGTCGAGAGGGACCGGCTGGAAATGCTGATTGAGCGGGAAAAGCTTTAGAAAAAGTGTACCTTCAACCCTTCCTTCTGGAAGAAATTGCGTATCGCCCGCTGATCAAGAGGTTCGAGGCGGTACAGCAGGTCGTAGAGAAGTTTCAGGGTTTTTTCGCCCTCGGGTGAACGGGCTTTGGCCGACATCGAGCGCACGTCGCTGGTGATGGCAATGAGGTTCTCAATCAGCTTGGAAGCGTCGGTTTTGAACACCGGGCTTTTGTCCACCCAGTTCAGCGTTTTGTTCAGATTTTCACTCAGCTTGAACAGCAGTTCGATGGAACGGGCGAAGTCAGCCTTGTTCTGCTCGATGACTTCCTTGATTTTGCCGGCAAGGTCAAAACTTTGAGAAATGAGCTGGTCGATGCGCGGTGGATCGACTCCGGCCACGGTTTCGTTCTCCTGGATATGTTTTGTCCCTTTTGAACCGGGCGTGACCTCGATATAGCGCTCGCCGATAATACCGGCGAGATTGACATAAAAGCGGCTGTCCTTTTTCACGCCCTTTGCGGCGTCCTTGCGGATTGACAGCTTGAGCCTGAGTGGAATTACATCCCTGTCCCCGGTTCGTGTGTCTTCGGCGCTGCCGGGTTCCTTGATGGTGGTCTGGGAGGGGGAGATGAAAAACTCGATACTCTCCACTTTGCCGACCTTGATGCCGGACACTCGCACCGGCGAGCCCACTTCGATTCCTCCGGCAAAATTGTATGTAACGTAAAACTCGATGGTTTCCTTGAAGGGGCTCTGGATTCCGATGATCCAGGCAAAGACAATGGCGAGAACCGCTGTGACAACAATAAGTCCGCCCACCTTTGCTTCGTTCGAAAGCTGCTTCATTCAAGGAAGTACATACCAGCTAAAAAGGTGTCCGCCAACTTTTCGGAAAGTGTCCGCCAACTTTTGGTATACGCACTGCGTTAAAAAAGAGGGCGCTGTTTGGCATTGATCTGGCTTTGAAGTTTATTGAAAGGAGATCATATGTCGCGAAAGTCGCTTATTAGATCCGTAGAAAATCCATATCATGTTACTGCAAGGGTTGATAACAGGGAGGTCTTTCCACTGGCTCTGGATAAGATATGGGAAATACAAAGTAAACTGTTGTTTGAGTGCTCTATCTTGTTTGGAATACGGGTGCATGCTTTTGTTCTGATGCCGAATCATTTTCACCTGTTGATTACGACTCCTGAAGCAGATCTGGGCAAGGTAATGCAATATCTGATGCAGTCCGCAACCTGGACTATCAACAGTAAGGCCGGACGGTCGGGTCATGTGTTTGGCGGACGGTATCATTGGACACTTGTTGGAACTCCTCTCTATTTTGCCCATGCGCTTAAATATGTTTATCGTAATCCGGTCAAGGCCGGCATTTGTGAAAATGTTGAGTCTTATTCTTACAGTTCATTAAATATACTTCTTGGTAAGGATTATCCTGGGTTCAAATGCTGGTATCCTTTTGATCTGGATAGATATCTTATTGTGCCGAATGACTACGAAGCAAAATTAAAGTGGTTGAATACACCATTTATTTCTGAACATGAAAACGAGATAAGAAAAAATCTCAAAAAAACACGATTTGCTGAACCCAAGAAGGGGTGGTTGAAAGTGCTAAGAGAATTGGGTGAACATCTGGTGTAGCGTTGTGCGGCGCGTATACCAAAAGTTGGCGGACACTTTCCGAAAAGTTGGCGGACACCTTTTAGCCTTTTAGAGGACCAGCGAGAACAGGTAGGTAAGTACGAAATCCAGCAGGATGATCGCGATGGTCGAGGCTACCACGGCATTGGTGGTTGCGGTGCCGACACCTTCGGCGCCTGGCTTGCAGCGAAAGCCGTATGCGCAGGAGATGATCGGGATTATTCCGCCGAACACCATGCCTTTGACCAGCGCGCAGACAATATCCGCCAGCCCGATGAAATGCCGGACGGCATTGAGATATTCCAATATCGAAAAATTATACCTTACAATTGCAACCGAGATTGCACAGCCCATCGTCACCGCCACGGCAAAAAGAGTGAGACAGGCGGTTGCAAACACGGAAGCAACAAAACGCGGAAAAACCAGATAGTCCACCGGATCGATGCCGAGAAGACGGAGTGCGTCAATCTGCTCCGTGACTTTCATTGTGCCCACCTCGGCGGTAATCGAGGCGCCGACCTTGGCGGTGAGAAGCAGGGCCGGGATGGCGATGCCAAGCTCCCTTAAAATAAACTGCGCTGTGAATCCCGGGATCATGGAGATCGTCCCAAGCGCTTCGCGCATGTGCCAGGCGATTTCGTTGGTGACGACCAGCCCGGCGAACGCGGTTGCAATGGTTATTATCGGCATGCTGCCGATGCCGATGTGCACTACCGAGATGGCGATTTCATGGCGGCGCCACGGCCTGCGTGGAAGCCTGATGAGCACCGCCCTGAGGAGATGCCAGAATTCCCTTACCGTGGCACCATGCTCTGCGACCGGTTTTCCGAGGTGGTGCAGCACCCGTCCCCAGAGAGGCATCGCGAGCGAGCGCAGTTCCTTTTCGTATTCGGCGACGGTTTTCACAAACCACCTCCGGCGATCCAGCCGTGCGCCGCGAGCCACGCAAGTGCGCCCGCGAGTGCGATGCGCCAGACCTCGGTCAGGAACTCAAGAATATTACTGGTGATGAAGTCGGCAATGACGATGTAAAGGTTGGTGTAAACAGCGGCAAGGGTGACCGCCCTTCCGACTCCGCGCGCGCCGCCCGAAGCCGTGTAGCCCTTGTAACAGGATACGCCGGCGACAATCACGCCGTAGACCAGCGCCTTGATCATTCCGCATGCGACGGTCCACACGCCGACAAAACGCGGAAAGCTTCCGGCGAACCTGAGCGGGTTGATTCCGCAGAAGACCGTGGCCACGATCGTGGATCCGGCGATGCTGATCACGAGGCCGAGCCCCAGAAGAATGACGCTTGCCAGAATGATTGCGATGAACCGGGGAAGCACGATCCGCTGGACCGGGTTCGCGCCAAGGCATTCCATCGCATCGATCTGGTCGGTTACGCGCATCGTGCCGAGTTCTGCGGCGGTGAAGGCTCCGATCTTGCCGGCCAGCAGGAATGAAATGATGAGCGGCCCCACTTCGCGCACCAGCGCCGAAGTGTTGAGCCCGCCAAGATACATCTGCGCATCATACTGTTTGAGCATCAGATTGAACTGCACGACAAGGATCGCCCCGACAAACACGCCCGCAAAAAGCACCGTGGTGATCGAGCGCGTGCAGATGATGGCGGTCTGGCGGAATATTTCCGGCCCGTTTCCGGCGGTGCCGAAGTATGTCCGCGCGATGCGGATGTTGAAAATCGCGATGCCGCCCAGCTCGTGCAGGAATGTCGATAGTGCGCGGGCGGCGAAATCGGTCATTTGTCCACCTCTTCGATGTCAAGCGGATCGTCATGGTGGATGGCCCTGCGATATTCGCGATAGCTCTGTTCATCCTGGCGCCAGATGCAGGGCGTGCGGGATGTGCCGGCCTCCGGCGTGTCGTTGATTTCCGCCAGGAATTCCATGACCAGCGGATTCGTGCTTTGCCTGATTTCCCCCGGTGTGCCAAGCGCCGCGATGCCGCCGTTGTCAAGGAGCATGATGCGGTCGGCAGTTGAAAGTGCTGATTCCATGTCGTGTGAAACCACGATGCTTGTTGTTCCGAGCTGCCGCGACAATCCGGTAATGAGGCTTCCGATGGCGTTTGTGATGATCGGATCAAGACCGGTCGTGGGTTCGTCAAAAAGAAGGTAGGCGGGTGATGGCGCGATGGTGCGTGCCAGGGATACGCGTTTTTGCATTCCGAATGACAGGTCACAGGGCAGTTTGTCCAGCACGCCGCTGTCGAGTTGCACGAGCGAGAGGACCTCTGATACGCGCGCAGCCAAGGCGTCACTGTCCAGTCCGGTACTGCGCAGGCCGTAAGCTATATTGTCAAAGATGTTCATGGAATCAAAAAGGGCCGTCTGCTGGAATATCATTCCGCACAGGCGGCGGACCGGCATGAGTTCCTCCCTGTTGAGCGAAGTGACTTCATGGCTGCCGACAAAAATGCGGCCGCTGTCGGGTTTGATGAGACCGACGGCGTGTTTGAGCGTGACTGATTTGCCGACGCCGCTTTTTCCGATGATGTACAGGATTTCGCCATCCCTGGTTGAAAACGACAGGTCGCTGAGGACTTTCCGGTCAAGGAAGGATTTTGTGACGTTTTCAAACCGGATGCTCATGTGAGCGGCCCCTCTCTGAGGCCGGAGATGAACTGTCTAATGGCCGGATCAGCGGTGGACATGAGCCCGGTCGCGGTGTCTCCCGCTGACAGCCGCCCCCGCGCCAGCAGGTGTATGGAATGGCCGAGCTGGCACGCGCGGCGGATGTCGTTTGTTACAACCACAAGCGTGCTGTTTCGTTCGCGCTGCAGGCATCCGATCATGTCCGCAATCCTGCGCGAGGTGACGGGATCAAGGCCGGCGGTGGGTTCGTCGTAAAGAATTATCTCCGGCTCTATTACGAGCGCGCGGGCAATGCCGAGACGTTTTTGCATCCCGCCGGAGAGCTCATCCGGAAAAAGCCCGGCGGCATCCGAAAGTCCGACCGCCTCCAGCATTGCATGCGCTTTTTCCCGTGCCGCCACGCCGGTGATGCCCAGTGCTTCGCGGAGCGGGAAAAGCAGGTTTTCTTCGGCGGTGAGTGAATCAAAGAGCGCGTTTCGCTGGAAAAGCATTCCGATCCTTGCCGAGCCAAGCGCATAGCTCCCTTCATCCGCCGCAACCAGTCCGGCAATGATCTTGAGAAGGACGCTTTTTCCGGAGCCGGACGGGCCGATTATCGCCATGCTTTTGCCCAGTGATACGTCGAAAGAGACGTCCTGGAAAAGCCAGCTGCCGTCAAATGTCTTCCCGAGATTTTTTGCTGATATCATCTGTTGTCCGTCCTCTCCCGGTTCTCAGGCCTCAAGCCACGGGATGAGCACGTCCTGTGCAAGGAGTTTGGCGTTAAGCGGTGTCGTGATTTCCTGGCGGGCGGCAAACGCCCTGGTGGCGCGGTTGATCCAGAAGGCTCTTGCTGCATCCTTCGAGCCGAGTTTACGTATCGAATCCTGGCAGCATTTGCCGAGGATGTCTGCGTGGTCGCAGTTGGCCAGAGGCCCTGTCTCTCCGTCCGTACATAGCGCGACAAGGTCGCCGGCCACGAGTTCGATCTGGTCGAGCATGAATTCCATCCATTGGTGGCCCGACGCGGCCCAGTCCACGATTGCGGAAAGTCCGGCGGCGGGCCGGGCGACAAAGTTCATGATGCTTTGTCTGCGCGTCCAGGACATGTCGTCCGCAAGCGCCATGGCTTTCCGCCAGCTTCCATGGGCAAGGCGGGCGCAGGCCGCCATTCTCTCCCGCGGTACGTCAGCGTCCTGAAGGAACTCCAGCAGCGTGGTTTCCGGAACCGGTGTGAACCGCATCCTCTGGCATCTTGAAACAATGGTGGCCAGCAGAAGCGATTCGTCCGAGGCGGTCAGAAAAAACAGCCAGCCCGTTGGAGGTTCTTCGAGGAGTTTCAGCAGGGAGTTTCCCGCCTGATTGGTCATTTTTTCGGCATCCCGGATGAGGATTATCCGGTAGGCCCCTTCGTAGGCGCCAAAGCCGACCGTCTCCTTGAGTTTGCGGAACTGGTCTATTTTTATTGTCTTCGAGGTCTCATCGCCCGTGTCCGTCGATATTTCGGTGAAATCGAGCCAGTTTCCGCCGAGCGCCCGCTGGCAGGCGGGGCATTTGCCGCAGGGCCCGGTTTCGGCGGAGCCCGGCGCGGCGGATTCGTCCGGTGCGGCAAAGCCGAAGAGCGCTGGTTCATCGTCTCCGGTTTTTTTCCTGATTCCGTTTTTATGGCACAAAATCCATTGGGCAAGATGATGAACCATGGAGCGTTTTCCGATGCCGGCGGGGCCGGAAATCAAAAGCACCGGAGGAATGTCCCCGGTTTCCTTCCATGAATGCATCGTGCGTTCGGCCATGCCGCCATGATGCCTAAGAAGTGGAGCGGGCAGCGGAAGAAGGGATGCGGGTTTTTTTGTGCGGCTCATGAATGTTTTTTCCTGCCTTGGCCGTCAATCTTTTTATTGATGGCGGAGAGTATTCTGGCGGCCATTTCGTCCGGTGTGCCCGAAAACGCCTTGATCCGGATCCATCTGTCCGGATCGAGGCGCATGGATTTGAGAAAACCGCGCCGGACCTTTTGTTGGAATTTGACGCCTTCGCGTTCAAAGCGGTTGTGTTCGCGCGCCCGTCGGAGCCCAAGCGCCGGATCGACGTCCATGAATACGGTAAAATCGGGCTTGATGCCGCGAGTGGCGGCGGCGTTGAGTTTTACAACTTCGGCCCACGGCAGTCCGCGCGCGTGTGCCTGGTAGGCAAGAGTGGAATCAGTGAAGCGGTCGCAGAGCACCGTTTTGCCGCTTTTGAGGGCGGGCAGGACCGTTTTTGCCATGTGTTCGGCGCGGGCGGCTTCGTACAAGAAAAGCTCGGTCCACGGGTCCATTTGTTCGTTCAGAATCACGCTCCGGATGCTTTCCGATACGCGGCTGCCGCCGGGTTCCCTGGTTATGATGATTCTGGATTTGGGAATTCCAAGGGCCTGGCCGACTGCCCTGATGAGGGTGGATTTGCCAGCCCCCTCTGTTCCTTCAAAGGTAATGAACATCTGTTAAGCGTTAGTATTGTGCGGGCGTGGCGTCAAGGGCCTTGTCCGGTGGAGGGGGCTCCGGGTCTTGTGACTGGGGTGGGACAGGTTGGTCTTGCGGAGGGGGGTCCTGCGGGGGGGCATCCGGCTGATATGGTGATGTCTGGTTGTAATCGTTTTCGCTGCGGGCGGGTGGTGGAGTGGCATTGTTGTCAGGAGTTGTTCCGGGTGGTTGAGATCTTGAGAAAGCACTGCTGTCATGGCTTTCACGCCTTTGGGGAGGGGGCTTGGATTCGGTTTTCTTCCGGTGAGGTGTTTTAATGCGGCTTTGTTTTGGCGGGTCGGGCGCCTTAAAGGCCGGCGGCGGGTCGGGCGGGTGGGTGTTCTGCCTGTTTTGCAGCGGCGGCGGGGTAGGTGCTTTTGCGACCAGCTTGATCAGTCCCCAGACCATGAACGTAAGGACGGCTGCAAGTGTTCCAAAAAATACCAGTCGTTTAATGCTCAGTTTGGGTCTTGCCTGCATTCCCCATTCGCCTGTGGCGGGCGGCGGCGGTTTGGATGCGGTTTTTCTATCCTTGGCTGCTTGAAGCGCGTCAAAAAGCCCGCTTGTCGTATCCAGGATTTTTCCGTCCGGGGCCGACGCCGTGGTTGTCGGGCGCACAGGGCCGGCGCCGGGACGCGGGGGTGGTATGAATTTTTTGCTGCTGTCTTCTTCGGTCATGATGCCTGATTATAATTCTGTCATTTTCCGGGCAAAAGTAACAATAAAAAAACCGGACCGCCCCGCGTGGGACGATCCGGTTTTATCAGACAATGCCGTTTGACCGGGGGCTGCTTAGAGCAGTTTCCAGGACAGCGAGGCAATAAAGCTTGTGGTGCCGAGGCTGATCCTGTTTCCGGTCTTGATGTCGAGAGCTGGGGAGAAATTGAGATTTTTGGTGATATCCCAGCTTATTCCCGGCTCGAGATCCGTGCCGTCGTCTTCAAAGCCATTGGCATTGGTGTACTTGGCGTTGAGTTCGTAAAGTACGAATGCCGTGAGGTTTGAGCGGATCTGGTAGTTGAGTGCCGGGCCGGCGTAGAATGTATAGCGGTTCAGTTTGCCGGCGGTTTTTGCCGGTGTTGATGCCGCATAGATGTTTGCCGTGGCGGCGGCGCACATATACAGGCTGAAACGCGAAGAGCCGATCTGATAGCTCGGATCAAGGCGTCCGGTTACTGAAGTGATGAGTTTGTCATTGCGTGATTGTGTGGAGACAGGGGCGCTCACGTCCAATTCGCCGTATATGTTGAACTTGTCATTTGTATATAGTTTATTGTGTGTGAGTTTTACGTACGGGTCCTGAAGGATGAATTGTTTTTCGCGCGTGTAGTTTTTCCAGTAAAACACAGGTCCGAGCGCGATGTCTTTTGTAAATTTGTAACCCAGATAAACCTTGTTTTTGAGAACAAGCGGGCTCGATCCGTCTCCTGTCCAAGAATCCGGCTGAAGGCTTCCGACCGGATTTGTTATTGACGGACCGTAAAACGTGGCTGAATAGCTTGCCTTGAGTTTATCAACGAGTGTCGGTGCTTTTGCTTCACTTGTGCCGGATGTTGCTGTCTGGTCAGCCGCGTATGCGGCGAGACTGGACACCAGCGCAAGAGCAACAAGAGTGCTTAGCATTGCAGTGCTCTTTTTCATTTTGATCTCCTGTGTCAGCGCCTTCTTGGCGCAATGTATTAAAGTGGTGCTCTTGCTCCACCCATTGGTCAAACGGCAATACAACTGATGCCGCAAACTTCGTTCACGTTGAGTTAGCAAACTCCCTGCCAAATTTCAACAGCAATTTGGTCAAGAATTTTACCATATAACTCAAAGCGTTAAGTGCTCGTGATGATAAAAATATACTCACCAGCAATTGTGCGTCTTTGTTTAATTGCGCTTAGTCTGTCAACTTCTCGGGCAGGGTCAAATCGCACCGGTGCCAAGATAACAGCTAATACCTAGGGCCACCCCGGCCGCCGCCATCGCCGCCACGCGGGCCACCGCCGCCAAAGCCGCCGCGTGAGCCACCGCCGCCGCCACGCGGGCCACCCCGGCCACTGCCGCCAAAGCCGCCTCGACCACCGCCGCCGCCAAAGCCACCCCGGCCACCGCCACGCGGGCCGCCATCGTAGCCGCCACGCGGGCCATCATCATAGCCGCCATTTTGGTCATTACGGGGAGCCGGTCTTGGAATGCCACCCTCCGGTATTGCCAAAATAGCCTTGCGCGAAAGTCTCATCTTGCCGCTGCGCTCGTCAACTTCGAGCACCTTGACGTCAATCATTTCGCCCTCTTTGAGATAGTCTTCGACAACATTCACGCGTTCATGCGCGATTTCAGAGATATGCAGAAGGCCTTCCTGGTTTGGAAGAATCTCAACAAACGCGCCGAACTCGACAATCCTTGTGATCTTGCCGTTGTAGGTTCTGCCGGGCTCCGGGTTTGCCGTAAGGCCCTTGATCCATTCGATGGCTTTTTGCGCCGCAACGCCGTCGCTTGAAGCGATGTTGATCTTGCCGTCGTCGTTGATGTCGATCTTGCAGCCGGTCTTGGCAACAATCTCGCGGACAACCTTGCCGCCCGAGCCGATCACGTCGCGGATTTTGTCCACCGGAACGGTTATTGTTGTGATGCGCGGGGCGAATTTTGAAAGATCCGTACGCGGCGCTTCAATCGCTTTTGCCATCTCGCCAAGGATGTGTACGCGGCCTTCGTAAGCCTGCTTGAGCGCCGTGCGCATGATCTGCTCGTCCACGCCCTCGATCTTGATGTCCATCTGGATGCCGGTGACGCCATCACGCGTGCCGGCCACCTTGAAGTCCATGTCGCCGAGATGGTCCTCGTCGCCAAGAATGTCGGTAAGGATAGCCACTTTGTCGCCTTCCTTGATAAGACCCATCGCGATCCCGGCCACCGGTTTTGGAAACGGAACGCCGGCGTCCATGAGCGCCATGGATGTCGAGCAAACGGAACCCATCGAGGAAGAGCCGTTGCTCTCCAGGGTTTCGCAGACGATGCGGACCGTGTATGGAAACTTTTCGTGCGGAGGCATCATTGCCTTGATCGAGCGCTCGGCCAGCATGCCGTGCCCGATTTCCCTGCGCCCCGTGCCCATTCTGCCTGTCTCTCCGACGCTGAAGGGCGGGAAGTTATAATGGAGCATGAACTGGCGCATCGAGTTCTGAAACATGGTGTCGACGATCTGCTCGTCGTCGGACGTGCCGAGCGTGACCGCCGCCAGCACCTGCGTTTCGCCGCGTGTAAACAGCGAACTGCCGTGAGCGCGGGGGATGATTCCCGCTTCGACGCTGATCGGACGGACTGTTTTCATGTCCCGGCCATCTATGCGTGCGCCGCTGTCGAGGATCATCGTGCGCATCATGTTGTACTGGAGCAGCTCGAATGCAGCATCGACCTCCTTTGTCTTGCTTGCGGCCGTGACGGGGTCTTTTTCCTTGAGTGATGTGGGCACGATCGCTTCGAGCGCGGCATTTTTCACTTCATCAACAAGCGAGTAGCGCGCGTGCTTTTCCTTGGTATGCAGTGCTTTGCCCAAGCCCTCGCGGGCGTGTTTTTCGACCAGGCGCTTGACGTCGTCGCTTACCGGCGCCGGGGTGAACTCGCGCTTGGGCTTTCCACACTGTTTGCGCAGATCATCTATGATGCGGGTGATTTTCTTGATTTCCTCGTGTCCCTTCAGAACGGCTTCGAGAATCGCGTCTTCCGGTACTTCGCGGGCGCCGCCTTCGACCATCATGATGGCCTTTTCAGTGCCGGCAATGAGGATCTCCATGTCCGTCTCGCCCTTGTCGATCTGCGTCCAGGTGGGGTTGATCACATATTGACCGCCAATACGGCCCATGCGGCAGGCGGCTGTCGGTCCGCTGAACGGGATGTCTGAAATATGGAGCGCGGCTCCGGCTCCGGCCGCCGCGGCAACGTCCACATCGGCGTCGAGATCCACCGAGAGGATTGTCGCGACAAGCTGGGTATCGAAAAGATAACCTTCCGGAAAAAGCGGGCGTATCGGCCTGTCAATCATGCGGGCCGAGAGAGTGGCCTCGGTTGTCGGCCGTCCTTCGCGCTTGAAAAAACTGCCGGGGATTTTTCCGGCGGCATAGAATTTTTCGCCAAACTCTACAGTAAGCGGGAAGAACGACTGCCCCGGCTTTGCCACATTATTGGAACACACGGTTACGAGAACGCGTGTGTCTCCGTAACTGACAAGCACCGAGCCATCGGCCTGTTTTGCCAGCTTTCCTGTTTCAATTGTTAGTGTCTTTCCCCCGACTTCGCATGATACTTGATGAACCATTTTTTTCTCCTCTTTGGATTTGTTCAGTTAGATTCTTGCATGTATCCGGACCGGTTGCCCTGCTGGTGCGAACCATTGTCCCGGAGCTGATGTTTTTTTGCTTGTGCCTATTTTCTCAGCTCAAGTGCCTGGATCAGCTGTGAATAGCGCTTCTGATCCACCACGCGCAGATATTTAAGCATTTTGCGGCGCTGACCGACCAGTTTGAGCAGTCCGCGCTTTGAATGAAAATCCTTTGGATTGACGTTGAAGTGCTGATTGAGCTCATTGATCCGGCCTGTCAGCAGAGCGACCTGTACCTCGGGCGACCCGGTATCTTTCGGGGCGCGTGAGTACTTCTTGACGATCTCCGCTTTTTTTTCCTTGATTACGGTTTTTCCTGCCATGTAAGTTTCTACCTTTTTTATTGACAACGAGCTGTAACACGCCGTGACTAAAGGCGCAAACGGTTTTTTAGACCGGCCAGCCGTCGGCCGACAGGAATTTCCGCAGTTTTTCGATCACCTTGGTTTCGATCTGCCGGGCGCGTTCGCGTGTAAGGCCGTAATTGTCGGCCACTTCCTGGAGGGTTTTGGCGTCTTCCGAAAGCAGCCGGTCGTCGAGAATCCGGCGCTCTTTTTCATTGAGTGTCTCCCGGAACTCCGGCATGCGCCTTTCGAGCATCCTGATAAGCTGGCTGCGGCTCAGGCTCTCGTCGGCGCCTTCGTGGCCGTCGGCAAGCTGGTCGAGGTGCGAAACCTTTCCGTCGAGCCCTTCTATGGGGGCGTCAAGCGGCATTTCCGAGCCGCGCGACGACAGCCGCTGGTCCATTTCCACCACGTCCTTTTCGCGCACGCCGATCCTGTCGGCGAGCAGCTTGGGACCGGCCAGCAGCCCCTGCGCCTCGATGCGCTCCTTTTCCCGGAGCAGGTGGTAAAACAGTTTTTTCTGTGCCTGCGTGGTGCCGATCTTGACCAGCCTGAAGTTATCTAAAATATATTTAAGAATATACGACCTGATCCACCAGGACGCATAGTAGCCGAGCCTGGCGCCCTTGGCCGGGTCGAACCTGGAAACCGCCTTCATCAGCCCGATGTTGCCTTCCTGGATGAGGTCGAGAAGGTTGGAATACACGCTGCGGTATTCGAAGGCGATCTTGACGACAAGCCTGAGATTTGCCGAGACCAGCTTTTTAGCCGCATCAATGCCGCCCTTGTCGCGCAGCTCGACCGCGAGATTGAACTCCTCCTCGGGGCTTAAAAGCGGATATTGCTTGACCTCCTCCATGTAGCGCCGCAGCGGGTCGGTGGACGATACCGCGCCAAGCTCGCGTTCGGTGATTTCGTGCGTTTCAGCCTTCACGGGCAGGTTGGCGTTTTTTTCTATCTCGCCCTCGATTTCCCCGTCCAGCTCCGGTTCCATGTCGGGTTCCAGACCGGCATTTTCTTCCTCTTTCGCTGACAAAGCCGCGTCCGGCGCGCCGGACGCCGCTTTTTTTGGGAATTTTTTGCCTATTCGAGTTTTTTTTCCGCGCATTAATGTTTACCGCAATTTGGATAAGTATCTATAATATATTTAACAGATGGGGGAAACAAGCAAAGTAGATTTTCATATCAGCGGTATAAATGTAGGTGCTGGCGAAACCAAGGAGATTTATCTCAAGGTTTCGGAATCCTACCTGTCCGGTTCCATCCAGATCCCGATCACGGTGATTCGCGGAAGGAAGCCGGGGCCGACCGGCTACGTCACGGCATGCATCCATGGTGACGAGATTAACGGCGCTGACATTGTCCGCCGGCTGATCTTTGATCTTGATCACGAAGAACTGTCCGGTACCCTGATTGTCGTTCCCGTCGCGAACATACAAGGGTTCCTGACCCAGTCGCGCTATCTGCCGTACAACCGCGACCTGAACCGGTTTTTTCCGGGCAAACGGATCGGCAACAACGCCGAGCGCGTGGCGTGGCGGCTTTTCAACGAAGTGGTTCTCAAGAGCGATTTCGGCATCGATCTTCATACGGCAGCGGCAGGCCGTGTGAATCTTCCGCACATCAGGGGCGACATGAAGCATCCCCAGGTGCGCCGGCTGTCGCTTGCCTTTGGCGCGAGCATCATCGTTGATCAGATCGGGACGCACGGGGCGCTCAGGCGCGTAGCCACCGAGGCCGGCGTGCCGACTATTGTTTTCGAGGCCGGTGAGACAAGCAAGTTTTCGCGCAAGGTGTCGTATGCCGGGCTTCATGGAGTGCTCAATGTGCTCTCCGAAATGAAGATGTGGCCCAGGACGCAGTTCAAGGAACCGCCCTACCAGGTTATCGTCAAGGACAGCGACTGGGTTCGCGCCGAGAAGGGCGGCATCATCGATCTGGGGGTGAGGCCGGGCGATCTGGTCTACAAGGGTGACGTGATCGGCTCGATCGTCAATCCCTTCGGACGCACCGTCAACCAGATCCGCACCACCGTGACCGGTATCGTGATCGGCATTACAACTGCGCCGCTTTCCATTCCGGGCACCGGCGTGATCAATGTGGCAAAACTCAAGAAGACTCTTGCCGCGGTGGAAAGTTCGCTTCGCAAACTGGGCAGGCTCGCCAAACAGGCAAAGCGGGCAAAGCGGGCGAAGCGGGCACGGCTGGCACGGCTGGCACGGCGGAAAACCGGTATGGTCGCGGCGGCGCTTGCGGCGGTTTTTTTGTCGGCGTCAGGCTGCACCACTGTCAGCTCCCCGGCGCTCAAGCATGAAACGGCGGAGGCGCTCGGCGGGCTCGGCAAATTCAAGGTGCGCGCCGATGCCGATGTGGGGCGCGTTTATCCCGTGACCTCTTCCGCACTTGTGGGCGCGACGGCGTCCCAGTCGTCGGGGATCTTCAGGGGCTGGCTTACGGGTTTAAGCGGTGCCGCCGGACTTCTGCCCCGTCTTGACATCCAGCTCGGCACGCGCTTTACGATCACGGGTGGCGGCTGGCGCACCGGCGCGAAATACCAGCTCATAAAAAAGGGCGGGTTCTCCGTCGCGATAATGCCGGCATACGGCCGTTACACCGCGCGCGGCACCGAGACGTACAACACAAGCACCGGCACCGGCGACGTCACGCAGACGCTTTCCGTCTGGACGCTTGAGGGCGCGGCGCCCGTGAGTTTCAGCTTCAGCAAGACTTTCGCGGTTTACAGCGGCCTCATGTATACGCGGTCGTCCTACGATGGCGTTGCCGATACCACGGCCGTCTCCGATACCGCCAACGACCTGGGAATGAACCTCGGCGTGCGCCTCAATTTCGGGCGCATCGAGGGGGATGTCGAGGCGGCGATGATCCGTCTGTATGATCCGTTCGAAGGCGGTTCGCGCTTCGTGCTTTTCTACGGGCTTTCAGTGGGGGTCCTGTTCTAGATGGCGCTCGAAGGGCGTTTCCGCAAAACGGTTTTTTCGAACGGGCTCGTGCTGGTGACCGAGACGCATCGCGAGTTCAGGAGCCTTTCGATCGGTGCGTGGGTCAAGACCGGCGCGCGTTTTGAGAGGATGAGGGAGTCCGGGATCTCGCATTTTCTCGAACACATGCTTTTCAAGGGCACGGCGGCGCGCTCCGCGCTCGATATCGCGCGGGAGATTGATACGGTGGGCGGCGAGTTCAATGCCTTCACGGCGCGCGAATACACGTGTTTTCACTTTCTGCTGCTGGATCGTGATCTCGGTCTCGGGATGGATGTGCTTTCCGATATTGTCCTCAACTCGGAATTCGATCCGGAGGAGTTCGAACGCGAACGGAAGGTCGTGATGCAGGAAATCGCGATGGTCGGGGATTCGCCGGAGGAGCTTGTTCACGACATGTTTTTCGAGCGTATCTACGGCCGTCACGGCCTTGGCAAGCCGATTCTCGGCACGACAAACAGCGTGCGCAGCATGCGGCGCGGGGATCTGCTCCGGTATTTCAGGAAACACTACAGGCCCGAGCGCATGATTGTTTCGGTTTCCGGCAATGTCACGCACGAGGCCGCCCGCAAGGCGCTTGGAAATCTTGTGCGCCAGTGCTGGCCGGGGCGCTGCAAGTATAATGGTGCCGACAGGTATTTCGGATATGTGCCGGCGCCCGAGGTCAGGTCCGGCAGGTGGTGGGCCGTGCGGCATAGCGAGCAGGCGCATATCGTGTGGGGCGTGGCGGGTCCCAAGTATTCTTCGCGCGACCGGTTTCCCACGCTGTTGCTCAACATGTATATCGGCGGCGGGATGAGTTCGGCGCTTTTTCAGGAGATCCGCGAAAAAAACGCGCTGGCGTACAGCGTGTATTCAAGTCTCACGCCCTTTCTGGATTCCGGCATTCTGACCGTTTATGCCGCTACGGCGCCAGGGCAGGTTGCCCACGCGCTCAGGCTCATCGAGGATTGCATCGGGCGTCTCATGCGCGAGACCCTCAAGAATGAAGAGCTTGATGTCATCAAGAAGAATTTGAAGGGGACGATCCTGCTTTCGTCCGACAGCGTGGAGGCGCGCATGTCGAGCATCGCCAAGAACGAGATGTTTTTCGGACGGCATGTGCCAGTGGAGGATGTGTGCCGGGCGATTGATGTCGTGACGCCGGCCGATGTCAGACGTGCCGCGCGCAGGCTTTTGGGCACCGGCCGCAGAAGCGTGCTTGTCGTGGGTCCGCGGCCGCGCAAACGGCGCGGGTGGGGGATGATTTCATAAAGCCGTCCCCCCAGCCTGTGCATGTTGAGTAAAAAAGGCGAGC
>MEQJ01000013.1:0-14853 GCA_001770165.1 Bdellovibrionales bacterium RIFOXYD1_FULL_53_11
CTCGACAAGCACGCCCACTCGGCCCTCGCCATGGATGTACGAAGAAACAACACCTTCTTTGGTCGTCCTTCCGGCTTTTTTCGCCGCCGACGCGACCCCCTTCTTCCGAAGAGTTTCGATCGCCTTCTCAAAGTCGCCCTGCGTTTCAGCAAGCGCCTTCTTGCAATCCATCATCCCCGCGCCCGTGCGTTCGCGGAGTTCCTTCACCTGACTGGCTGATATTTCCATTGTTCCTCCAAAAACCGGGCCCTTGTCAGGCCTTTGCTGTTTCAGTCGCTGGCGCTGCCGCGGGTTCGGCCGCAGCTTCGGCTGTCGCGCCTTCCTCGGTCTGCTCGGTTGTCTCAAGGTCCGCCTCGTCAACCCCCTGCAAATCAATGTCACCTTCAAAGCGCGAAACCTTCTTCTCGGCCACGACTTCTTCCTTGGCCGCCGCCTCGACAGGTATTTCCTGTGACCGCAATTTTTCCTGGAGCAGCTTCGCCCCTTCAAGGCAGCTCTCGGCAACAAGCCCCGCAAAGAGCTTCACGCTGCGGATGGCATCATCATTGCCGGGGATAACATAAGTAATGTTTGTAGGATCACAGTTGGTATCAACAACAGCGATTGTCGGAATGCCGAGCTTCTTGGCCTCTTTCACGGCGATATGCTCTTTTTCTGTATCAACAATGAACACGGCGCCAGGGAGTTTCTTCATATCCTCGATGCCGCCAAGTGATTTTTTGAGCTTCGCAAGTTCGCGCTCATGACGTGACTGCTCTTTTTTCGGTGTTTCATTCCATTCCGGCGACGCCTTGAGCGCCTCGATCTTCTTGAGACGGTCGATCGATGCCCGCACCGTCTGGTAGTTTGTAAGCATGCCGCCGAGCCAGCGGTTCGTCACGTAGTGCATGCCCGCGCGCTTTGCCTCCTCCTCAACGACATCCTTGGCCTGTTTTTTTGTTCCGACAAAAAGCACTTTTTTGCCCTCTGACACTGTCTTGCGGGCAAAATCACAGGCAGCCCGTGTCTGGTCGACTGTTTTCTGAAGGTCGATGATATAAATCCCGTTACGGGCACCGAAAACGTAAGGCTTCATCTTGGGGTTCCAGCGACGGGTCTGATGGCCGAAATGAACGCCTGCCTCAAGCAGTTCACGCATGGTGATATTTGGCATTGGTTACTCCTGATATTTGTGTGCGGCAGCACCAGAATCGCGCCCTGACAGCGCAGAAATCAAAGCTAACCGCGGTTCTGAAAACCCGTCGAAGACCCAAAACCATTCCGGGCACCCGCTGGGAATCCCATCCACCCCGCGAACCGGCAAATCATCGGAAGACCCTTCGTCCCCCTCAAGCCGGCACCACAGTTGCGGGATGTGCTTGTTATGACGTAATGCATAACCGTTCTTGTGTGCTCAAGCAATGTGAAAATCGGGGCCCATATTTTTAGCTTTACACACAACCAGCCAGAATTGATGATACTTTCTGTCGAGATGATATTTTCAATACTGTTTTGTGCAAATATCTGTATATCCGGTGCCCAGGCCGCCGCCGTCCCCGCACCTCCGGCACATTATATATACGCCGATAAAAATTTCGCTGTTCCGGACGCAGTTGTCAAAGCACTTCAGCATGTTTCCATCAAACACGACCGCCTAGCGGGCGAACAGATCTACGTGGCTTTTTTGAGCGCCGACGGCTCCGGCGCAACCGAAGAAGACCTTGTCCGGTCAATATCAGACGCCTGGAAAATCCGCCGCAGAGGCGGCAGCAATTCGATCCTGGTCGCGCTGTTTCCGGAGAGCAAAAAAGCATTCATCGAAAACGGCTACAGCCTCGACAATCTTGTCGGTAACGGCATCCGCAAGGACATTCTTGAAAAGGAAATCCTGCCCCGCCTCCAGCGCGGCGAGTTTTCTCCGGCGGCCGTTCATGGAACGGAAAAAATCCTTGAAGCACTGGAAAGCCCGCTTGCCGCCAGCGGGGAGGCGGCACGGATTTTTAAAAACGCCCTTGCAGCATCGGGCCATGACACGCCCCCCGCACAAGAACAAGGTGGTTCCATGGCCGTCCTGGCAATCGCAGTGCTCTTTGCAATCGCTGTTCTCGCATTTGCCGTGTTTCACATCATGTCCGCCGAAACGCTCTATTGCCGGTCAGGCCCGTGCAAACCCCGGCCGTGGCCCTCTTTCAAATACCGGAACAATCCAGATCCTGCAGGAGGCTCGGTTGAAAAATGGCATAGTTGAAGCAATTGCGGGCGCCGAAAGCATGGGCGGCGGAACGATAATTGTCCACATCACCCGCAAGCCTTTTGAACGCTGTACCTTCAAATCCGCGGTCCGCATTTTCAAAAAATACAACATCGGCGGCGCTTCTTCCGGAAACTCGGCACTTCTCTACGTCAATCCGAGAAAACGCACTTTCGCCCTGCTGGCGGGAGAGCGGCTCTGGCGTGCAACCGGGCAGGCATACTGGAACGGGCTTGCCGCCACCCTCAAGGATTCACTGCTTTCGACATTCCACGAAAATGCGATATCACTCGCGGTCCTGACAATCGGCATAACAATGGAAAAGCATTTCCCGTGTCCGCAAAAATGATTTATCATCACCATCACGGAGAAACATGAATAATGGGGCAACGAACAAAAAAAGAGGTCAAACCCAGATATGAGATTGTCCGTACCGACACAATAACATCCGACAACGGAGTCAAACTCTACAGGATCAAAAATCTCCAGACAAAAAAAAGAGGCGGATATATCGAAGCCGAAAACAATCTGCCACACGATTGTGAAGCCTGGGTGCACGACAACGCCAGGATCTTTGGCAACGCCATGGTCAAGGAAAGCGCGCAAATCCATGGCATTGCACAGGTCTTCGAAAATGCGGTTGTAGGCGGAACAGCCACCGTTTCACACGAAGCATGGATTTTCGGCTCCGCACAGGTCGTCGAGAACGCGCAAATCAGCGGACATGCCCTCATATGCGGAAAAGCGACAATCAAGGGGCGCTCAAAAATCAGGGGCCATGCCCGCATTGCCGGGAATGCCGTGGTTTCCGGCAACGCAACCGTTTCGGGTGACGCACAGATTTCCGGCGGCGTGAAAATCACCGACAATGCCCAGGTTTACGAAAACGCCCATATCCGGGAAAAAGCCGAAATCACCGGCAACGCGCAGGTCATGGGCGAATCCGAAATCAGCGGCAATACCGTCATTTCCGAAAATGCGCGCGTTTTCGGCACTGCCAGTATTCGCGACCAGGCAAAAATGAGCGGAAACTCGAGAGCGTTCGGAAACGCCATGGTCAAGGGAACAACAATGTTATGTGACGACACCTGGGTTTTTGGTGATGCCGAAGTGACCGAAGACACCGACATCAAGGGCAAAAAACATCTGGGTCAGGACAACCATTGAAAGGTCTTGCCGTTGGTAATCCCATTTGAACTCGACATTCTGGAGCGCGGACACGAATACCAGAAATGGGTAATTGATTCCGTAAAGCCATTTTTAGGAAAAAGAATACTCGAGGCCGGAGCGGGCATCGGGAACATGTCGAGATGGCTTCCCGCCGGAGAGCGGCTGATAATCACCGAAACGGAAACCCAGCTCGTACCGGTTCTTGAAGATACGATCCGCAAGTCATTCGGAAACAGCAAGGCAGTAAGCGTCAGACAGCTTGATCTTGCGTCAGACTGGGCATCGGCTCTCGCGTCAGAGAATCCGGACACCATAGTTTCTTTCAATGTCATGGAACATATCGTGGACGATGCCAGGGCTCTTTCGGATTTTGCCAGGCTGCTCAGATCAAGCCACGCACAAGGCCCCAGGCGCATCATAACTTTCGCGCCCGCGCATGGATGGGCGTTCGGTTCGATGGATCGCGCCTACGGACACTCAAGAAGGTATACGCTGGGTGGTTTTCGCAAGCTTGCAGCCGCTTCGGCGCCCGGCTTCAGCTTTGAAGGCAGGTATTTCAATTTGTTCGGCCTTCCCGGCTGGTTGCTCATGAGTTTTGTACTGCGCAAGCAGGCCCTCGGTCTGGCTTCCGTCCTGGCCTTTGAAAACGCCTGTCCGCGCATCAGACATATTGATGATTTCCTGCACCAAAAACTCCATATTCCTTTTGGCCAGTCCATTCTGACGGTATTAACCCTCAAATAACCGGCTGTAATCACAGCACTATAAAAAAATATGATTACCGGCCTTGACTATTCAAGAATTCTATTGAATATTAGAATGTATGAAATCAGGCGATAACAGGGAAAAACGTGAGGTACGCGATGTGATTTTCGGCACCGTAGCCGCAGTTGCGGCACTTTTCGGATCCGAGGCCAGGCTCAAGATAATGCAGCTTCTTTCGCAATCACCCCGCTCCGTCGAAGAAATCGCGAAACTTACCGGCGAAAGCATCGCAAACACCTCCCAACATCTTCAACGCCTTCTTGCCGAAGGCCTTGTCAGCGTCAGAAAAGACAAAATCTCAAGAATCTACAACCTTGGCTCCGGATCTGTTTCCGAATTTATTGAATGCCTTTTTGACCTCGCCGAAGAACTCTCTCCCGGACTCCGGGAAGCCTGCTCGCAGCTCGACAAACCGGGCTGCACCTGCCCGGTTGGAATAAAGGATGCAATTGAGCTGGTCAGATCGGGCAAGGCGCGAATAATCGATCTGCGCCCTGAAACAGAATCGGCATATTCCCCGATCAGCGGGGCCATCAATATTCCAATCGAAAAGCTCAAAACTGGAGCGTCCGCTCTTCCAAAAAATAAAAAATACTATCTGGTCTGCCGCGGAAGATACTGTTCCGGGGCCGGTGAAGGTGTGAAATTACTCAGAGCGCTTGGCTACGAAGCATACAAGCTCCGCAGCAGCCATTCCAGAATCAATGGGGAATTTCCAAAAAGGAGGAATGCAAAATGAATACCGCGCTGAAGATCATCCTCGGGCTGGTGC
Organism: Bdellovibrionales bacterium RIFOXYD1_FULL_53_11; assembly: GCA_001770165.1. Classification (GTDB taxonomy): domain Bacteria; phylum Bdellovibrionota; class UBA1018; order UBA1018; family UBA1018; genus XYD1-FULL-53-11. The sequence goes on from MEQJ01000013.1 coordinate 4,938, forward strand.
TGGGAGCGGCAGGTGGCTTTTTATACTACAAACTCGTCGGCTGCAGCTCCGGCGCCTGCCCCCTGACATCAAACCCCGCAACAAGCACGATATACGGTGCCGTTGTGGGACTCAGCATAGCATTGCTGCCATGATTCATCAGCGGGGAATGAATTGACCCGGACGCCCTCCGCGGATAAACTTGGGTTCCTGCGGAGGGCATTTTTCTGGCGCTGGCACTGATCAAACTTCTGGGCGGACTCGGGCTCTTCATCTTTGGCATGAGCCTGATGAGCCAGGAACTGCAAAAAATGGCCGCGAGCAAGCTGCGCGCGCTGCTATACAAGCTGACGCGCAACCGCCTGTCGGGCGTACTGGTCGGCACAATCCTCGGCTTTCTCATCCATAGCGGCGCCACCATAGTAATGATGGTGAGCTTCATCAATGCCGGCCTCATGGGCCTCGGACAGTCAATCGGCGTCATGCTCGGCACCAATTTGGGCACGACTCTTTCGATGCAGTTGGTTTCATTCAATATCGCCGAGTTCAGTTATATCGCAATATTCACCGGCATAATGGGGCATCTGACTTTCAGGCGCGACTGGCTCAAGCATCTGTCGCTCATCCTTTTCGGTTTCGGGCTCCTCTTCCTGGGAATGGATATCATGAAGGATGCAGTTCTCCCCTTTAAAAGCTCGCCGCGCATTGCGGCGCTGATCCAGTACAACAATGCCCTTTCCGTCTGGGGGATGATCTCCGGAATTGTCCTTTCCTCGGTGTTTACGATACTCACGCAAAGCAGCGGCGCCACCATAGGCATCCTCTTTGCGCTCGGATCAACCGGAATCGTCACATCGCTTGACCAGGCATTTCCGGCAATACTGGGGGCCCATATCGGCACCTGCACGATCGCCATATTTGGATCGATCGGAACACACGCTGTTGCAAAGCGCGCAGCCCTGGCTCATCTTGTTTTCAATATTGTCGGCTCCATTTTTGCTGCACTCATGTACAAATTCTATGCACAGATGATACCGCTGACGGCTGACGACATAACGAGACAGATCGCAAACACACATACAATCGTCCAGGCCGTCAACAGCCTGATGCTTCTTCCTTTTGTAAACCAGTACGCACGGCTGATCACCCGGATCACCCCGTCGCACAAGCGCGAACCCGAAAAATCCCATCTCGACGACAGACTCCTCAACACGCCCGAAAAGGCTATTGTCGCGGCGCTTCTGGAACTCAAAAGGATGTCGCATGTCGCACAGGAGATGTTCCAGGCTACGATGCGGGGGTTTCTCAAGATCAGCACGCAGGATTTTCCATACGTCCGCAAAAGCGAAGAAGCCCTCGACAACCTGAAGGAGGCGATCAACTCATTCCTGATAACCCTTGCCGAACGCAATTTGTCGCGTCGGCAGTCAATAATCCTGCAATATCTGATGTCAGCCACGAGCGATCTGGAACGCATCGGCGATCATGTCGAAAACATCGCGGAACTCACCTCCGACAAAATCCGCAGGCACATCTGGTTTGACGACGAAAGCGTCCTGGACCTGATCGAGCTGTACAAAAAAGCCGATGGCATCCTCGGACTGCTGGTAATCTCTTTCGAGCCGTCTTTTTACGATTCCCCGTCGGAGCTTGCCACAAAAATCCTCGATCTGCGCAATGAATACGTGGCCATGAGCCAGAAGATAAAACAGAAACACAACAACCTGATCCTGGAGAAAAAAGAAAATCCGCTGAACGGGATCTACTACCACCGTTACGTCATATGCCTCGATAAACTCGTAAAACACTCCAAAACAATCGCCATTGTCGAAAAAGAGCCTTTCTTCTTCGTCAAAAAACACAAGCTTGACAGGACAACCACCAAGCGCGAAATGAATGGCGACACAAAGCACACCTCCTCGATCACCGTGGACAAAGGGCTTTTTGGAGATGAAGATGACAAGACCTAGATACCGCTGGGCCCAGTGGGGCGACCTGAATGCGTTTTTCGGGCTGATGCTCGACAACGTGACAAATCTCGTAATTCTTTCCGGACTGCTGGGCGGAGTCTTTGGATACCCGGTTGACATGATCTACTCGCTGATGATCCCGGGCACGGCGCTCGGGGTGCTGTTCGGCGATCTGCTGTACACCTGGCTCGCGTTCCGCCTTGCCCGCAAAACCGGGCGCAGCGATGTAACCGCCATGCCGCTCGGGCTCGACACTCCATCGACCATCGGCGTCGCGCTTGCCGTTCTCGGCCCCGTCTATCTCGAAACAAAAGATGCCATGCTCACCTGGCAGGTCGGCATGTGTACCCTGATGCTGATCGGCCTTATAAAGGTGGTGTTTTCGTTTTTTGGAGACTGGGTTCGCACGCATGTCCCTTCGGCGGGATTGCTGGGCTCGCTCGCAGGGATCGGTATCGCGCTCCTTACCTTCTTTCCGCTCATGAAGATTTTTTCAGCGCCCGCCGCCGGAATGGCATCGCTTGGCATCATCCTCTATTCCATCATTGCCCGCCGCCGGCTGCCGCTCGGTCTGCCCGGCGCTTTTACCGCCGTGGCGGTTGGCTGTTTGATTTATTATTTTTCCGGCAGTCTTGGACTCACATCCGCTAAGCCGCATCTTCCGGAGCTTGTCTGGGCCTTTCACTTGCCGCTTCCCACGCTTGATTTCATCCACGGATTCGGAAGAGCACTCGGATTCCTGCCCATTGCCCTTCCGTTCGCGCTTCTCACCATCATCGGCGGCATCAACACGACCGAAAGCGCGCGTGTTGCGGGTGACGAATACAAGACACGCGACATCCTTCTTGCCGAGGCTCTCGCCACCATTGTTGCCGCCCTGTTCGGCGGAGTGGCGCAATCAACCCCGTACATAGGCCATCCTGCGTACAAGGCCATGGGCGGGCGGGCGGCCTATACGCTTGCAACCGGTCTTTTCATCGGTATTGCGGGCATGATGGGCATCATGGGCTTCATTGTCGAGGCAATACCCGAAGCGGTCATCACCCCCATACTGCTTTTTGTCGGGCTTGAAATTGTTTCGCAGGCCTTCATGGAAAGCCCGCGCCGGCATTCACATGCCGTTGCTTTCGCCACCATTCCGATCATCGGTTATCTTGTGCTCATCTTCATGGACGGAGTTGTGGGGCGCCTCTCCGGAATAGCACTGCCCGAATCCATCACGGCGGACCACGCCACGCTGAGAGCGGTTGGACACGGCTTTATCCTTACGGCAATGCTCTGGGGCGGCATGCTCGCTTCACTGATCGATGGAAAAACCGCCGCCGCCGTGCTCCAGGCTCTCGTTTGCGCGGCCTTCACCCTTTTCGGGATAATCCATTCGGTATCCCCCGCCGGCGACATCTATCTTCCCTGGCGCGCCCAAAACCCGCTTGTCTGGGAAATCGCGCTTGGATATTTTATTGTCGCAATGATTTTCCTGCTTGCATCCTCGGGCCAAAAGAATAGACGATCAGCCTGAACAATGAACTTCAAAGACAAAGCCGGAAAAACATACGGATTCCTGTTTTCAGCCCTGCTCTGGACGGTTTTTGCCGTATACATGATAGGCGGAATCAAAATCGGCGGCAAAACAAGGCTCACCTATCTGCATGACCTGTGGATCACCTGCGGACTCATGTATGCCATCGGCCGTGGCGCCGGCCTCCTGAAGTTCAGGCAAACGTGGTTCGGCCGGCATTTTGTTGCCGCAATGGAAGCCCTGCTGGATTCGGCGCGCGGCCTTTCTTTTTCCCCTCTCAAGCAGATGCCCGGGTGGTCATGGATTTTCATCACGGCCATCCTGTATTCGCTCGGCCTCTTCTTTTTCCTGCCGCTGCTCAATTACAGCGCCTTTGGCACCGAGATCTTTGATTTCGGCGTTTTTATGAACTCCATCCACAACAAAGCGACCACCGGCGCATTCCACACCTGGCTCATGTCCCCGGATGGCGACCAGCCGCTCAATTATTTTCCCAATGCAAAGGTAAATTACTTTCTTTTTGTCTTTGCCTGGATCTACAAGCTCATTCCGCATGCGCAGTTTTATCTTTTTCTGCAAAGTCTGGCGCTGCTTCTGGCCGTCATCCCGCTTTACAAACTTGCAGATCTGATCCTGCCGCGCGAGGTGCCGCGCTGGGCGCCGCTTGTACTGTTTTTTTTCTGGGACCCCATTTACCGTGTCAACCTCTGGGACATCCACGAGCAGCCGTTCATGCTCGGTTTTTCGCTCTGGGCGCTTTATTTCATCGAAACACGCAAACTCTGGCGTGCAGTGGCGTTCATGCTCCTGATGGCGCTCTGGCGTGATGACGGCTGGTGGACGTTTGCCGGCCTTGCCTTTTACCTCGGCGTGCGCACCCGCAAATGGATCATTGCCGTGCCTCTCATGATTGCCGGTCTTGCCTATCTGCCCATTCATCTCCGGTTTATAAACCAGGTCAACTCCATCGGTCAGCTCTATCCGTACCTCGGAAAAGATTTCAGTGCGGCTTGGGTTACCATTTCTCAAAAACCCTGGATATTCTTTGAAGTCATGTGGGAAAACCGCGAATTCTTCACTCGCGTGGTTTTGGGTCTTGGCGGCGGTATCTTTTTGTTTTCCGGCTGGGCGATCGTTCCCATGCTGCCCGTGCTCATGATCGTCGGGCTTGCCCGCCACGAAGGACTGCTGAGCTGGGTCAATCACTATCCGCTAGGATTCGCGGGCCCCGCGTTTTTTGCAACTCTTCACGGCTGGGCACGCATTCACGGCTGGATCAGCGGGCGTTATCCGCGGTCCGAATGGCGCAACACTATAATCTTCTGCTCACTCGGCATCTGCCTCACGCAGCTTGCCTTCAATCTGACGGGCGCACTTTCGATGGGTCTGCAACGCTACCGCGACACCCGCTGCCACGAGACGCTGCTGGAGCGCATACCGCCAAAGGTACCCGCCCTTGCCGAGAGTGTGATCGCGGCGCGCATAACGGACCGCGAATACCTCATGAGACCGAGCATGGATGTCGATCAGACGCGCGGCGAGGTGCTTGTCACGGTGGACAAGCGGCTTATGAAGGCCGGACTGAAAGGCAGACATGTCGCCCGGCCTTGGGTGATTGAATTCGAAAACTGCGGCTGGTTTATCGCAAAAAGAAAACCCGTGCCATGAAATCATTTGAATCTATAGTCCAGGCGCTATAGCTCGCGCTGTTTCGAAGATGCCTCAATCTTCTTTTCAAACAATGTAATCAGCTTTCTTGCGGTGTTGTGATGCAACTTCCTCTCGTTCTTCCGAACGGCCCATAGGGCGACCTCAGGGAAGTTCAGATAAATAGAAAGCAGTCTCAGCGTGTTCTTGTCTCTGCTTTTCCCGGTTTCTATCTTGATTAATGTCAACAGATTTATGTCCAGGGCTGCTGACATTTCCCGAAGACTCAATCCGACTTCAATGCGAAACAAGCGAGAACTTTTTGCGATGTCCGGCTCCATGTAAACCGGCTCAAAAACAAACGTGGATGGACCTCGTCTGCCAATGGTCGTCAACAAAATGATCGGATTTTTTTCTTGTGGCGAAATACCTTGTGACTGACAGTATTCATCGTACGCTGGGTTTTCACGGGAAGGTATCCGATCACTTAATGACGGGAAGAGCTGCGCAACCCCGGAAGCGTGAGTGCGTTTTTTCAACGGCAGCTCCGGCCCTAGCGGTATTGCGCTTTTTGAGAGCAGGTATTTGCGTTCATACACGAATACAAACTGTTTGTTCTTTTCGTCGTAGGACAACTGTCCGACCAGCAACTTGCTTTTGCGGATCTCCGTGTATATCTCAAGACGGTTAGGGTCTCTTTGAAACTGCATCTTGAAATTCCTCCCCCCTTTTATGGACAAGATTGCGAAACGCCGTTTTCATTTGATCCGAACAAAAGCCTTCGTTAATGATGGCATCCAGCTTTGCCATATTGATCTTTTTTGAAAAGGCCTGGACTTGGTCCCAATAGCCAAGCCGGTAAAACTCCGCAGCGTAATCCCGTGGTGTCGGATGTTGGCTGTCTTTGGTCGGAATTCTTCCCGTTGGGTTAAAGTCCGCCATCAAAAATTTCCCGCTTTCCAGGCCAAGAGCAGAAGGATTGTCGTAAATCGGCGACAATGCCGATCCCTTAGCCGTCACCAGAAGGCCGAGGTTTCGGCCATGGCGATCGTGATTGCCGATGAGGCTGTCAAAGAGACAGACCCTGATGAATGTCTCTACATCAGTGAACCTATTTGTTTCATCGGCGATTATATCAAGCAGAGTTTCGCAATCGCGCGGAATTTTGTCCGGCTGGTAATGATAAATGTGTTTCAGATCTTCATTTTTTTTATTCTCTACGAAATTTTTTGTTACGAATGCACGCTCGCCAAGAAAATCGATTAGATAAAATTTCGCCACCGGTATTCCCAGTGCCCCGGCCATCCGGTTGGATATGTATTCTACATCAGGAAGCTCCGGAGCCACCGCTTCCTTGACCTTCAGGATGTAGGAAGATCCGCCCAGCTCGGCCGAGTATTTGCGGAATTTTCCGTGGAAAAAACTCGAGCTATCCCGGTCTTGTTCTTGGGCCTTTTCAACAGGCTCCCTGCTTGGATTTTTGCGCGCCAGCCCTCTGAACTCCTGCACCTCGCTGAGACCGAACCAGGCAAGAAAACAAGCCCGATGCATCCCATAGTGAAGGGGTTCTTCACTGATGGCTTTAAGACACTTTAGACATCGAATTTCAATCACTGGTTCTCCCATAGTATCTTAACATAACATTTTTATATTGCTATTTAAAGATATCAAAAAATTAAAGATATGTATAGATATTAGATATTCATAAGCAGTCAATTTCAACTAATTATTGCACACTTCCACTATTACATTATTTTAGATATTATTACGTTAGTAATCTTACAAAAGGGGGAAATATGAAAAGCTTGATTACTATTGTTGTTTTTGGTTTGAGCCTTGTCGGGTTTGCCCAAGACGCCTCTGCCTATTGCAAAGGCAAAAAAGAGGTTCGGGTAAAAAACTACGCCACAGGTTCCATCGTCAACGTTCACGACAGCGGCGGCGGCGACCACTGCACCGACTCGCGGGAATCCGCCAAAGACTGGATCCGCCAGCAGCTGGCTTCTTCGTCCGTGCTGCAAAAGATCGCTGACAAAGCCTGCCCTCGCAGGGAGACCAAGGTGATCGACATCCAAGTCTATGCCAGAGTTTGGGGCAGTGGCACAAGCCTTGGCGACCACGAATTCACAAAGATAAGCGTCAATTGCGCCATCACCAATCCCACCCAAAGTGCTGAGATGGAAAACGTTTTCTGTCCACGCAAGGTCACTCTGACAGTCCATGCCAAAAGCAATGACTGGACCGATCAGAGCATAGAAGTCGATGTCAGTTCGCACGCTTACGATAACGGGGAAATGAAGTGCTACTATAAGCACGGCAACCATAGTTACATGGTTACAAAGTCACGTGTCGGCTGCAACAAAATCAATGGCAACAAGTTCTCCTGTCCTAAGTAGGAGACCAGGCCACGTTCGGGATTGAAAAAACCGCGTTCCTCCGTGGAACGCGGTTTTTTTTTGCTCACCTTCGGCCGGATCAACAAGCTCGTCTTGCTATCGCCCTATTCCAAAAATCTGTCTCAATCCTGTTTGCCAGTAAAGGCACTTCACTCCATTTTCAGCACGCTCTGTTTTGTCGCGGCTTAAAAAGATAAGTTCCTTGGACAAGAATTTGGAGTGTTTAAAACTTTCGGACAAATGACGCAGTTTTTTAACCTCATCCATATCTATTCTGTCATTTGACTTGATTTCAACAAGTATGAGATCGCCACCTGGCTTTTCAATGATGAGATCAATCTCACCCGAATCCTTTGAGCAAAAATACGATATTTTGAAGTGTTTTTCGAGATAGTGATTCAGTTTGAAAAATTCAAGAATGATGAAATGCTCGAAAAGATCGCCAAACTCTGAAGTGCCCTCCAACGGAGGAAGAGAAACCCTGTTTTGCAATGTTCGAACAACACCCATGTCAAAAAAATAAAATTTTGATTTCTTCATTTGTCTTTTTCGTATGGACGAATGATACGGCTCAAGAAAAAAACCGATTAGTGTTTCCGACAGGATTGGAAAGTATCTTTCCACCTGTTTCGGGTCAATCCCGGCATCACGACCGATCTTGGCGCAATTTACTATCTTGCCGTTTGATTGGGCAGCGGCTTCAAGAAACTTCTGAAACGGATCAAGCTGCCGTATGATCTGCTCCTGGAGTATCTCCTCCCTCATGTAAACTGACACATAACTGTAAAGATAGCGTTCCTTGTCTTTTGGATCAAAAAGCTCCCCGGAAAACAGTTTTGGCAATAATCCAAAGTGCAAGACTGAATTCAAATCAAATATATCCTGTATTTCAAAAAAAGAGAAAGGATGTAAATGGCTTTCAAACGCTCTTCCAGCAAGAAGATTTGATGCACCTCTTTTGAGTTTTCGCGCACCTGAGCCGGTAAGGATTATCTGTACTTTGTGCTCTTCAATCGCTTTGTGTACTTCATCAAGCAGATTTGGATTTTTCTGGATCTCATCAATTATGATGGTATCCGGGCGTGGCTCAAGAAGTAACCATTGCTTCAACCATAAGCTTGGATCTTTTTTCAGTTCAAAATCCGTTTTCGAATCCAACAAGTCAAAATATAACGCATTTTTTGTGTAATTGGACTTAATCCAAGTCGTTTTACCACTTCCACGTGGTCCGAATACAAAATAACTATTTGTTTTAGAAGGGTTTAACAGCCTTTGACGCATATGTCGTAATTATACTCATATTACGACATATGTGTCAATTATATTTAAACTATCATCTTTTATTTTAGCCTGCAACTCCCACTACACTTGCGCTCTTATCCGCATCAGATTCATGATGTCGGTGGCGGCTTCTTCGATCGAGCGCGAAGTGACATCCACCTGGTTGCAGCCAAGACGTTTGAAAATCCCGGAGGCGTACGTGATCTCTTCGGACACGTTTTTTTGATCCACATAATCAGGCGGGACAAACGCCTGGCCCTTGAACCTGTTGCGCCTCACGACCACAAGCCTCTCATGGTCGATCACCAGACCCACGATTTTTTCGCGCGGAAGATCCATCACCTCTTTGGGCAGCTGCTGTCCGGCGATAATGGGCACGTTGGCGGCGCGAATGCCCCGGTATGAAAGATAAATGCTTAGCGGCGTTTTTGAGGAACGCGACACGCCAAGCAGCACCACATCCGCCTCGCCTATCGTACTCAGGCCGAGCCCGTCGTCGTGCTTGACCGCAAAATCAATCGAATCGATACGCCTGAAATACTCATCATGCACCGGACGCAAGAGGCCCGGCACACCCATCGGCGATACCTTGAGAAGGTTTTCAACCCGCGTAAAAACATGCCCGAGCACATCTATTGTCGGAACGGCGTAATAGATGCTTTGTGAATAAATCGCCTCAACGAGCTGGGGGGTCACGAACGAAAAAACCACTATGCCCTGATTGGTGGCAGCATCCTCGACAACCTCGCGAAGCTGATCGAGGTTGCGGATGTTGGCCACCTTGTGAACCGAGACGCTAACGTCAGTGAACTGGCAAAGCACCGAAAGCAGCACCGCCTCGCAGGTGCGCGCAGTGCCGTCCGAAAGCACATAGACATGCCTGTGCGTGGGCTTGTCCACATGCCTTGGATAATTATAAACCTGCTCGGTATAAATCTTGGCCTGCATCGCACCTCACGCTTTTCAGCCCGCGCCGCAACCCCCGCCGCTTCCACCGCCCTCGCCCTTCCAGCCGAAGCCCGGGGAAGGGGCTTTGTTGTTCAGCTGTTTTTCACATTCTTTTGGAGGATTCTTGAACCCCCGGCACACTGCCGCCAGAAGATCCGCCGGACTGCGGCCGCTCT
>MEQJ01000013.1:14861-25434 GCA_001770165.1 Bdellovibrionales bacterium RIFOXYD1_FULL_53_11
GGCCTGCACGCCATTGACCACCAGCGTGGGCGATCCCTGCACGCCGTATTTATCCGTCAACTCCTTGTCCACGTTGAACCCGGGGAAGTTCCCCGTCCAGGTGGACCTGTCGTTGAATCCCTTCGTGACCGCAAACCGCTTGTCGGCTTCTTTCACGCATGCCAAAAGGCCGTCTGCCGGAATACCCGCTTTTTTGAGACACTTCGCGCCCTCGTCGGCCTCCAAAAAACATTCGAGATATGGAACAAGCTTTGCGCTGTATTTTTTCTGAATGCAATACTGGCCCAGCTGCTCGTCAAGCTCCTTCTTGCCATGCATCGCATAGCTGCAAAAACGCACCTTGATATCAGCTTTGTCCTTCAAAAGCTTCATCACCGGGATCATGCCTTTTTCGATCTGTGTACCGTAAGGGCAGTGTGACATCACGAACATGTCAACAGAAGGTTTTTCGCGCTTTTCCATGCAAAGCCACGAGCCCTTGCACGAATCATCATCACAATCGATCCTGCTGTTACCGTTGTCATCGAGTTTGTTGTCGCAAATCTCGGCCTCGGGATCAAACTGCGAACCGATGCGAAGCAGATACTGGTCGCCCTTTTTTTCAAGATAATTGCCGATCCGGCCATTTGCCTCGTGATCTTTTATTGAAGCGGAAAACAATACCGCAGGAAGCCTGCCGAGAGACAGCTCCTTGAACATTTTTTTGCCCTTTGAGTCCGAATAATCCACGACTTTGATTTCAGCGTCCTTCACCTCTTCCTTCAGCTTGGCAATAATCTCCTGCGTCTGACAATCCTTGCAGCGCTTGTCATCAACCACCGTGATTGTCACACCCTTTTTACATGATGCAAAAGTTGACAGAAACGCCAGCAATAAAACCATTATTATCGTGGATCTTGGTTTCAAGTGATTCTCCTTAAAATAGTTATAAATGCCGTGATTAAACACTTATAATCAAACACAACCCCCCGTGAATAACAACCCTGCGCTGATATATTGGTTGACTCTGCATGGCCGCATCTTACACTTGATACATGGACAAACAGCGCAAGACCGAGCTTATCCAGCGCTCGCTGGGTCTCAGGCACAAACTCAAGGTCCACGACAGCATGAAAAACCCCGAAACCCACGAAGAGCTTTCGGTCATGCTGCTCTGCAAATGGGAATTCGAAGACGAACTGAAAGCCATCGAGGAAGTACTGCTTGAATCCCGCATCAAGAACGTCGCCGCCAAAAAAGCCGCTATTGAACGTGAGAACGACCGGCTGGACCAGGAACTCCAGGAGGAAATGCGCGAAACAGCAAATCAGGCTCCGATGACCGCTAAAAAGAAAAAAAAACCATCTGAAGCAAAATAAGACCTACAGTAATCACACCAGGATTCCTGGAAACAGGACTTGCCTCACCATAAAATCATAAATAATACAGACACTTGCAATGGCCCCAGCATTGCATCTTTCAATATATATGAAAAAAGCATCTTGCCGCTTGATACGCCTGTTGTCTGTCTCCGCCATCATGGCGTCGGTGCTTGCGGGCGCGTCCTGCGGGCGGCTCTATATCGAAGAAACACCGCTCGACCCGGCGGCAACTTCGAGTTCGACTGGAACATCCGCCTCACGGGTTACCGCCTTCAGCCTTGCTGTCACCCTGCCAATCGCTAGCCGCATTTACTATGTCAGCGACGAGACAGCGGTACGCACCGTCACGTTCAATTACAATGACCCCGGCGACGCCACGCTGGAATGCTCCTCAGACGGCGGGGGTTCATTCAGCTCCTGCACAAGCGGCACAACGCTGGTCTGGACAACGGCCAACTACAACCAGTCACATGTGATCCGCCTCACTTCGCCGACCATCGCCACGGAAACCTACACCTTCACGCCATCAACGCTTTTTCCGGGCCTGACTTTTCTGACCTGTGACGTGGAAGTTGCAGCCAACGAGGACTTCAACACCTTTGAAGCCACCCGGGTCAACGCCAGCCGCACCGTCTGCCTCTCAAACGGCGTGACGATATCCAACAGCGGGGCGCAGGACCGCATTTCATTCGGCGCAAACAACATCACCGTCATCGTGCGCGAAGGCCAGACCGGCTCGATCCAGACCACGCGGAACACGGGCACCTCCACCGACGACACCGCGATCCTGCTGTTCACCAGGACCGGAATAAAACTGATCGGTTTGACGATCTCGGCCGCAGGCTCTGGCTATGCAATCACCAGTTTGTCGACAACTGCGGGAATCTACCATTCAACGCTCACGGCAAGCGGAAGCGGCCAGACAATCTACGGCGACGGAACCTACACGATTGTCAATTCTACGATACAGCAGACCGGTACCGGCTTTGAATCCATCCGGGGCTCCACCGGCAGCTTCACGATTTCGGGCTCGACCATTACAAGCGCCGCAGGACCGGCATTCTATTCCTGGGGCGGAACGCAAGTCTTCAGCAACTCCACCTTCCAAAGCAATACAACAACCAGGACAACCGTTGAATTCCTGGATGGAACAACCGCCACGCTCAACAACAACACCCTGGTTGATGGAGGAGGAGGCGGTCATTTGTATTTGTCAAACAGCGCCGCCCAGACCACAACGGCAGAAATCAACGGCAACACCTTCAAAACCGGGGCGGCAGCCAATCCGCCCGGAGGGACATATTCGCTCAAGGGCGGTGCAAACGGCGTGCGCACCCTGAACTCGGCTTCCAACGGCAATCTGTTCTGCCATGTGGACCCGGCCAGGACTTTTGACGGTGTCAAAGATGCAAATTTCTCGGGCGGGACTTTTGTGACGGCAAATCAAACCAACGCCGGCGTCATCGGACTATGTCCGTAGGAAATGGCGTGCCTTCGAACGAAAAAAATCATCTTGACACTTATGTTCAAAACGGCGTAAAATCTGAATATATGTATACCAGAACATGCAAGCCGCTGTTGTCTAATAGTTTTTTCCTGTTTGGGGCGCGCGGCACAGGGAAAACCAGCCTGCTTAAATCGATTTTTTCTGAATCCTCAAAAAATCATGTGTGGTTAAACCTGCTTGATGACTCGCTCTACAGAGAACTCGTTGCAAAACCAGAAAGATTTTTAGAAAAAATACCTTCTAACTTTAATGCAAAATCCTGGGTAGTTCTTGATGAGATACAGCGCATTCCCGGACTTTTAAATTATGTCCACAGCCTTATTGAAAGCAGAAAAATTAAATTTGCCCTTACTGGCTCAAGTGCCAGAAAACTAAAAAGAGGTGGTGCAAATCTCCTTGCGGGTAGAGCTTTTCTAAACAATCTGCACCCACTCACCCATGCCGAGTTAAAAGAAGATTTTCGGCTAGAGGATGTTTTATCCTGGGGAACCTTGCCGAAAGTTACAAATAGCGAATCTATTCTTGATAAACAGGAATTTCTTAAAAGTTACGTTGGCACTTATTTGAGACAAGAAATTAAAGAAGAACAGATCGTAAGACAGCTTGATCCTTTTGTGAGATTCCTGGAAACTGCCGCGCAACACAACGGAAAAATAATCAATGCGTCTAAAATAGCCAGAGATTCACTCACCGAACCACATGCGGTAATTAGATATTTCGAAATACTTGTTGATACACTGGCTGGTTTTTTTCTTGAACCATTTCATCACTCAGCCAGAAAAATCCAAACAGAAAAAGCCAAATTTTATTTTTTTGACTGTGGAATAAAGCGCGCACTTGAAAATGATCTCGAAAACCCGCTTGTGCCGGGCTCATATGGTTTTGGAAATGCATTTGAACATTTTTTTATTCTTGAATGCATCAGAATTCGCGATTATCTCAGAAAACCATATCGTTTTTCTTATTCAAGAACAAAAGACGGTGTTGAAATAGATCTGATCATTGAAAAATCAAAAAGAGAATTATGGGCTGTTGAAATCAAATCTTCTGAAAGGGTTGATGAAACAGAGCTCAAACACGCAAGAAATCTCGCTAATGACTTGGGCGTTAAAAGATTTATTGTTGCATCCAGAGAAAAACAACCCAGAAAACCATTTAATGATTTGGAAATATTGCCATGGGCGCAAGCTATTGCTGAAATTTTTTTATAATTTAAAATTTACAACATTGATCTGTTTCAATGGCGTGCCGTGGCTGAGGAGTTTGGAGCCGCATGCCTTGAATACGTCGCCTGATTTTCTTGGTCTTTTTCTTGTTCCTCATGTTCCCGTGGACGCCGGACAGTGTTTTGACTCGAACGGAGTTCTTGTTCCCTGGTTCCTCACTATAGGATAGGAACCAAAAAACAACGGAATGAAGTATACCATACCTCCAAAACGCCAAGATAAAGACTGGGAAGACGAGGCTGCTTGATCTTTTACGAATATTTTGCAACAACTCCGATGGATAGTTTAACCTGTCCGGCGATTTTTCGGATGGAATGACCTTTTTTTCTTAATTTTCGTATTTCCAAAATAGCATCTTGGGGTAGGGCGGGGCGGCCAAGGCGGACACCGCGCTCTTTTGCGCGTTCAAGACCGGCAATCACCCGAGATCTGATTATGTCACGCTCGAATTCCGCCATGGCGCCGATCATGGTGAACATGGCGCGGCCCATTGGGGTTGTGGTGTCCACGTTCTCTGTATAAGAAATAAAATCCACGCCTAAAGAATGAAATTCATCCAAAGAAGAGAGAAGCATCCTTGTGGAACGAGCAAAGCGGTCAAATTTCCAGACCAGAACGACATCTACCAGCCGCTTTCGGGCGTCATTCATCATTTTATTGAAGCCTGATCTTGTCTCGCTCGCGCCGGATTCGGTGTCCAGATACTCGTCAAAAACCCGGAATCCGCGTTTTTTGGCGTATTTTCTAAGAGCTGAGATTTGCATGTCAGGGCGTTGATCCTTGGTTGATACTCTGGCGTAGATTGCGGCTGATTTCATCACGCGCGTTCCCTTTTACGGATGTGGCGTGATTGCGACTATTGTAATCACGTTCTTGTCGGGGCCATAGAACCAAAAAACCCGGTATGCAGCTGCGGTTTTATTTTCTGCATAGGCTTCAAATATTTCTTCGTTGTTTGGTCCAGAGAGAGAGCTGTATTTATGCGTTTTAAGTCCGGGGTGTCTTGGATTTGTCTCTAGCAAACCGAGAGTTTTATTGACCGCCTTTAATCTTTTGACCAAGCCCTTGTCGTCTTTCAGATCACACAGATTGGTTTCGGCTTCTTTGGTGAACCGGAGCTTGAAGCTCATTTGTCGTCATCCAAGTCGTCGTTTGCGTGTTTGGAAAAAGAACCGAGATCAACGGTGGCGGCATCCTTTGCATTTTTCAGTCCGCGTGCGACGCTTTCTTTTGCTCTTTTATTGTCGAAAAGCCATCTCTCTTGTGCGGGTATTTCAACTCTTGGAACAAGCCTGATGGTTCCGTCCGGCATTTCCTCAACCTCAAAGCTGCTGACTTCTCTTGAAAGATGCCCCAGTGTGATGCGGCCCTTTGAATCCGGACGGACAATCTTTTTTGCTGACTGCATAGAACACCTCTTATTTAAATAATGCCATAAGGTGGGATATTACGCAAGTGGGAAACACAATATATCCCACTGCGCTGTTCTTAAATAAGAATATGACATATCTGTACATAAAACAATTGTATTGTGAACACCAGAAATACAAGAGGCCAATAGAGGGCGGTTTATGTTTAAAACAAGAGGGGATTTATGAACGGTGGAGATGTGACGTCCATTGAAAATTATAGAGCTTGACGAGTACGTCATTATGACGTACGCTCAAAACAGCATGATACAGCTGGTTGTTACCAGTAAACGGGCAAAGAAGAGTCTCAGAAAGGTGCCGCACCAAGTGGCGGTCGCATTTGTGTTTTGGCGAGAATCAGTCAAGGAACACAGGCTGGAACAGATTCAAAAGATTCCAGGCTATCATGACGAGGGTCTTTCTGGGCGATTGCGCGGGCTGAGGTCATTTCGATTGAGCCTTGGGTATAGGGGATTTTATCGGGTGGTACAAAACACCATCGAATTTGTAATGGTCGAAGAGGTGAATAAACATGACTATAAAAAAATCGAAAGAATATTTGATTGAACAAAAAGAATCCCGTTTTCTAGAGGAAATTCTTGGCGTGGCAATGACCTTTGGTATGGCAATCGAATCTTTGCGTGAACGCGAGGGGATTTCACAGTCTGGTTTTGCCAGACGCATTGGAGTTTCCAAGCAATATCTTTGCGACATTGAAAAGGGCCGCCGAATGGTTAGCACCGAACAGGCCGCACGTTTTGCCCGTGCATTTGGGCATCCTCCATCTCTTTTTGTTCGTCTTGCCATTCAGGACGACATTCGGGCGAGTGGACTAAAACTAAAGGTAACTATTGAAGAAGAAGCGGCTTAATCGAGGATCTGAACGCATGATTCTTTTCCGGTCGTCAAATACTCGTTTTGTGCGATATTTGATTTTGATTCCAGTTTTGATGTTCCTTCCGGTCTTTGCTGAACCAGCTCCGACCAAAGCAGCAAAGGGCATTGTCAGCGAAGCTGCGCTGGGGGCTCCAGCTGACGGAGAAGTGTGTTTCAGCCCTGAGGATTCGTGTGATGTAAAGCTCGGTAAGTTTATACAGAGTGCCGCCAAGTCTGTAGATATGGCGATTTTTGACCTTAATCTCGAAAAAATATTCATGAACATTATCGCAATTTCAAAAAAAATTCCGGTTCGCGTACTGGTTGATCGCCGACAGTCAAAACTGAAACACTCGCTGATGCCGCGATTAATAAAAGCAGGCATAAATGTACGATATGGACATCAAAAGGGGCTACAGCATAACAAATTCACAATAGTAGATGGCAGGATTGTTCAGACCGGCAGCTTCAATTATACAAATGGTGCCGCTTTCAAAAACAATGAAAATCAGGTTTATCTGGCGAATCCAGCCATAGTGGAGCAGTACAAAAAGCGTTTCGAAAAAATTTGGATGAAGGGTGATATGCCAAAATGAAAAGACATTCTGAAGGTCCGACTTTAAAACACTTGTTCTGAATACGGCCCACATAAAAGCATATAAGCAAATAAAACAGGCACAAAACCTGCTCTCTCTCCCGCCCGGAGGAAAGAGCATATGTTTCCAATAATATTATTTTGTGTATTTGGAATGAATTCTGAAAACCCTGTAGGGACCACAAAACAGGTTAGTATTCTGGTTACCAAAAAGGAATATGAAGCCATGAGATACGAAGACGGGAATACCGCCAAACACCGGCAATGTCAGCGGGTGTTCAGACAAAAGCCGGACTTGGCGTGGTTTGAAGACGACGCAAAAAAGTGAAAGTTCGGGTAGATAGGCCTACCCGAACGTAATCAATTCTTTTTTATTGCCGCTGCTCGCGGTTTGTCCGTGTCTACCCCGAAATCAACTGATTACGGGGCGAAGAGTTCTGCAAGCCCATGGAGGACGGCCCGGCGAGTGCGATCGTCCAGGCTTCCAAGTTTCTTGATCAGGCGGCCCCTGTCCACAGTTCGAAGTTGATCTAAGACAATTTCGCCTTCTTTTCCCCCTTGGTGGCAAGGAATGCGGGTGGGGTACTCGCGGCACCGCGAGGTCATGGGTGCGATTATGATCGTATGTAAATACTGATTCATCTCGTCTGGGGAAACAACTAAGCAAGGGCGGGTTTTCTGGATTTCGCTGCCTTGGGTTGGATCTAGACTGATCAAGAACACATCAAAACGTTTTATTTCCATTCCCATTCGGCCTCGTCCCACGCTGTTGTCGTTGGTTGATCTAGAAGTAAATCACCTCCTTGTGCCGTCATGTTCTGAAACGCCTTGTCCCATCCGACGCGCGGTTTCCTATGAATAGGGCGCAGAACTAGTGTATTGCCTTCCGCCTCAATCTCGACCTCACGGCCGATGCCACATTGCTCGAGAAGCGGCTTTGGGATCCGGACGCCCCTTGAATTGCCTATAGCCACGATTTTCAACTTCATAGTTATATGTAATCACAATGTGATCACATTGTCAAGTGCTCGGCTGCCATGGTGGGGATAGGACTGGGGGACTTGGGTCCTGCGCACGTATAGTGTTTTCAAAAGGCATCTTGTAGTTGGAAGAATCACGAAGAATCACGAACAATACGGATACTTCTCTGAAAAACCCCTTGTTTTGCGACGCTAATGCTACCGGGAATAAAAAAACAACCCCTGCTCAGGGGCCAATCGCCACCCAAGCAGGGGTTAATCCCTGCATTATCGAGGATTTAAAATGGCGCGCCCGAGTGGGTTCGAACCACCGACCTTCAGCTCCGGAGGCTGACGCTCTATCCAACTGAGCTACGGGCACATCAATAAACAGGCTTTATCACTATAACAAACTTAACTCAAACGCCCTGCAAACGCTGGCCACATGCAAAGCGGCGGTTTCGGCACGGAGGACAAGCGGCCCGAGCGTAATGCGCTTGCAGCAGCCAGCCAGCTTCTCACGCTCTCCGTCAGTCCATCCGCCCTCGGGGCCGATTACGATCATGATCCCGCGCCCGGACCGGACAATTTCCCTGCTCGAATCAAGCCAGCCGAGGAGTTGAATCCCACCGCCCCCGGGCGTTTCATCACAATAAGCAACAGCGCCGGCGCCTGGCCGGAAATCCTTGAGCTGCACCGGATGTAAAATATCCATCCGCCCGCCGCGCCCGCATTGCTTCAGCGCCTGGTCCGCGATGCGCTGCCAGCGTTCAAGATGCTTCTCGGACGGCTTCACGACACATCTCGAAGTCACCAGCGGAACAACCGTGCCCACGCCAAGTTCAACGCATTTTTCGAGCGCCCACTCCATGGCGCCACCCTTCAGGACCGCAAGCACGACGGTCAGGGCAGAATTATCCGGCACGGCACCGGCAAAGTGTTCCTCTATTTTTAAAACCGGCCGCCCCCCCGTCCCCGAAATACAAAGCACAGCCACCGCGCGGCTTCCAGTGCCGTCAATGGCCTCTATCTTGTCGCCATCACCAAGCCTGAGCACACGTGTAAGATGCCTGGCCTCGCTACGGTCAAGTTCCACCTCCGCACCCTCGGCCGGAATATTTTTGACAATCACACGCCTCATCTGCCCACCCCCGCGAGCGGCTCAAGACTTCCCGAAAGCGAAATGCCTTCGGCCGGAAATCTGGATGCCAGTTCTTTTATTACAACCAAGGAATTGTTCCAGAACCAGAGCGGAAAATACGGAAGTTCATCCATCATCCTCAGTTGCACTTTTTTCAAAAGCTCTTTGCGTCTTGTATCGTCCGCTTCCCGCATCGCCCCGTCAAGCCAGAGATCCGTCAGACGGTCGCTGAACCCGGCGCGGTTGCCCGGCTCCCCGGATTTGAGCGAACGGTAAAGTATCGAGCCGTCCTTGACGCCCACCCATCTCGACGAACAAAGCTGGTATGCCCCCTTGCGGAACATGGTCAGGAAAACCGCCGGTTCAACCACATCAAGCACCAGCTCAATGCCGACTTTGCGGAGCATTTCCTGGAACACGAGCGCGTTTTCGATCCCTTCACGCATGGGCGTGGTCTTGTACTTGATCCTGAGGCGCACGCCATTCGGGCCGCGCTTGTATCCTGCGCGCTCCAAAAGCTCCTCGGCCTCGCGCGGGTTGTATTGCAAATCGGTCTGCACGCTTTCCGCGAGCCGGGACGACAGCAGGCTGCCTGCAATCGAAACAAATCCAGGATAGCGAAGCCTGACAAGGTCTTCGCGTGCAATCGCCTTTGCAATGGCCAGACGCACCTCCTTGCGGGCCATGACCGGGTCCCTCATATTGAAGGACATATAGGTGACATTAACGCCATCGCGCTCGATCACCTTGAAACGATCACTCATTTTCTCCTTCATCCACCTTGTCTTCGAAAATGAAAGTGCGTTTTGCATCGCATCGGCCTCGCCACGAACGAACTTCAGAACGCGCGTGGTTTCTTCACGTACAAAAACAATCTTGAGCGGCCCAATCCCGGCGCGCGCACCATGAAGCATCACTTCAATGCCCGGCGAAGCCTCCCACTTTTCCAGTTTGAACGAACCGCTTGTGACAATCGCCTGACCGGACACCGGCTCGCGGCACGGCACGCTTCCCGGGCCGGCCGTAAAAAACTTCAATGCCGAAACATTGTGATGAAGATACGGGTCCGGACTTGAAAGCTCCAATACAACCGAATCCCCGTAAGCCCTGGTGGCCACCCAGGTCGGAAACGCCGCCGCAAGCGGTGAACGCGGATTGCCGCGCCGGTATTCTTCAAGACAGGCAACCATGCGCTCCGGCGTGATGTTTTCTCCGGCGTGATCCTTCAAGCCGGGCCGGAGAACAAAACGCCAGCGTCTGCCGCCTTCCGCGATATTCCAGGATGCTGCAATATCGCCAACGGGCCTCAGGCCGGCATCAAACCTGGTAAGCGATGCAAACAGGAGCGCACCAATGCGCTGACCGGCCGCATCCATGGCATGACGCGGATTCAGCGTTGCCGGCACCTGGTCCATCAAAATGGTGAATGGCTGCCGCGGGCCGGTCGCACAAACGTCATGCGGAATCAAAACCACTGCAAACACCCCAACCAGCGCAGC
>MEQJ01000013.1:25440-32599 GCA_001770165.1 Bdellovibrionales bacterium RIFOXYD1_FULL_53_11
TTTACCGGCAGCGACATTACATCTAACATATACTGGAACCATGGCATCACTGATCATGCACGCAGCCGTCCTTCTGACCCTTGCACTGGCAACAGACTCATACGCCATCTCGCAGGAAAACGCCGACATTCTATCCCCCAAGCGCGAGGATCATGTCCCCACGCGCACGGTAAGCGTATCCAGGCAGTTCGTGGTCGATGGCACACTCAGAAAAAATGTTGATTTCTGGGTCAAAATCTACACGCTCTACGACACGAACCAGGGCGTAATCCATGATTCGAGGTACATCGACAAGATCTTCGAAATAATGGATTTCCAGACATCGGGCGGTTATTCGTCCCGCAAGGTTCGCGAAGCGCGCCGCAAATGGCAGCAGGTGCTCATGTCCGTACACAAGAAGCGCGAAAAACCGGAATCCATGAGTGAAGAGGAAAAACATGCCTTCCTGCTGTATCAGGATATCAGTGAACCCGGCAAGTATCTGAGTGCCGCCCAGAGAAAACGCATCCGCTTTCAACTGGGCCAGAAGGACAAGTTCATGGAGGGGCTGGTTCAATCCGGCAAATACCTTGTCCATATGGAAGAGATATTCAGGCGCGAAGGCCTGCCCGTCGAACTCACCAGACTGCCTTTTGTCGAAAGCAGCTTCAACGTCAGGGCAAGATCAAAGGTGGGCGCAAGCGGAATATGGCAGTTCATGCGTTCGACCGGCCGGCTTTTCCTGCGCATCAACGACTCCGTGGACGAACGCAACGACCCCATCCGCGCCACCGAAGCCGCCGCGAAACTTCTCAAAATCAATTACGAATCCCTCAAAAGCTGGCCGCTGGCCATCACGGCTTACAATCACGGCCGACAGGGCATGATGCGCGCCGTGCGCAAGGTCGGTTCGGATGATCTGGAAGAGCTCATCGGCGAATACCGCAACCGAAAATTCGGATTTGCGAGCAGCAACTTTTATACCGAGTTCCTCGCGGCCCTCGAAGCGGAACGCAATGCCGACGGATTTTTTGGAAAAATCAAACGTGACGAGCCCCTGCTGGCTTACGAGGTTGAGATCCCCGACAGCATCCAGCTTAATGAATTATGTAAATTTTTAAGTCTCGATAAAAACAGCATCCGCCAGACAAACCAGGGGCTGAGCGAAGCGGTTTTTCGGGGAAATAAAATGGTTCCAGCCGGTTACATACTCCGGATACCCCACGACGGCACGACAACGCGTGAAAGCGCCACAAAGGTTTTCATGGCCGGATATGAAAAAATTCCTGCAATGTACAAGCGAAAAGGGTTTTCGGGCGGAAAGTATGGTAAGGGAAGACGCAGGTAAAACACATGTTCCTGATCGGAATCGCTGGCGGCTCTGGCTCCGGCAAGACAACCTTTGCCAAAAAAATCCTCGAACGCGTGGGTGAGCCGGAGCTTGTTCTTCTTCATCAGGATTCTTATTATCTTCCGTCCCCCCCGCCGCATCTTCGTGTCCATGGCGAGCCCAACTTCGACCATCCCGAGGCTTTTGACTGGCCCCTTATGAAAGATCATCTTGAGCGTCTCCGGCTTGGTGAACAGGTTGCCGTACCGGTTTATGACTACAAGATCAGCCGCCGTCTTACAGACACTGTTAAGGTCGGACCCAGCAGGGCAATTATAATGGAAGGCATCTACACGCTTTGGGATACCGGGGTACGGGATCTTTTTGACATAAAGATTTATCTTAATGTGGAATCCGATATCCGCTTCATCCGCCGCTTGCATCGCGATGTGCGCGAGCGCGGCAGAACGCTGGACGGCATCATCCGCCAGTACTACGACACCGTCCGGCCCATGCACCATGAGTATCTGGAACCCACCCGGCAATATGCCGACGTTGCAATCGGCGAAGAAACCGACATCGCCGCCGACGTAATATCCGCCCGGGTCAGACAGGTGCTGGGTCTTGTTACAAGACCGGCCGACAGCGAGGATGCATTCTCTTGAAAAAAAACTCCATACGGATCATCCCGCTCGGGGGGCTCGGCGAAATCGGAATGAACTGCACCATTTTTGAGTGCGGCAACGACATTGTTATCCTGGACTGCGGTCTCATGTTTTCGGATCTTGAGCACTTCGGCATCGAATTTGTAATTCCTGATTTCACATATTTGCGTGAACGGGCCGCAAATGTCCGGGCAATCTTCATCACGCACGGACACGAAGACCATATCGGAGGTCTTCCGTTTCTTTTCCGTGACGGAATAAATGCGCCGGTACATGCACCAAGATTTGCTTCGCTTCTGATCCGGAACAAACTTGCCGAGGCGGGGATCGAGCCCGATTTACGCACGATAAAGCCAGGAGACCGTGTTGAAGCCGGGGCATTCGCATTCACCGCCGTTCATGTCAACCACAGCATTGCCGATGCACTTGCTTATTTAATCGAGACTCCGGCCGGTCGCATAGTCCACACGGGTGATTTCAAGATGGATTCAAATCCCGTGTTTGGAAGGCCGATGGCCCCCGCTGCGCTTGCGGCTCCGGACGGAAAACGGAATCTGCTTCTTATGTCTGATTCGACAAACGCCGAAGCCCCCGGAATGAGCCTGAGTGAAAACACACTCCCCTCAAAACTTGAGGCCATCTTCAGCGAAGCCCGCGGGCTTTGCGTGATCTCAATGTTCTCTTCAAATGTAGCGCGCATACGGCAGATTTTTGAGATTGCAAAAAAGCTCGGGAAAAAAATCGTACTTTCCGGGCGGAGCATGGAAACAAATGTCCGGCTTGGCGAAGAGGCCGGGCTTTTGCACGATACCGCCGGCATGATTATTCCGGCAGGCGACATCAATTCTGCAGGCCGCAGCAACATAATCGTGATTTCAACCGGCAGCCAGGGTGAATACAGGTCGTCACTCATCCGGATCGCGGTCGGAGAGCACGCCAATATTGCCCTGCAAAAAGGTGACGTTGTTGTGATGAGTTCACGGTTCATTCCGGGCAACGAAAAAGACATCGGCCGGATGATCAACAATCTGTTCAGGCTTGGAGCCGATGTCAGATACGAACCAGTCGATGATGTTCATGTTTCCGGTCATGCTTATAGTGAAGAACTTGCTTCTGTCATTAAAGCCGTCAAGCCGGATTTCTTCCTGCCCGTGCACGGAGAATACCGGCATCTCATACACCACGCACGTATCGCAGAACAGGAAGGCATTTCCACCGACCGCATGCTGATAGCAAACAACGGGGATATTCTTGAACTCACGCCTTCGGCTTTTACCATTATAAATCAGCTCGAAGTAGAGCGTATGCTCGTTGATGGCCGTGACGGCATCAATATTTCGAGTGACATCCTGCGCGACCGCCGCAAGCTGGCCGAAACCGGTATCGTAATCATCATACTCGTGCGCAACCGGATCACCGGACGCATGATGTCCAACCCCGAAATCATTGTCAAAGGTCTGGCCGAGGGCGATTTTGGGACAAGGCTGATCGAATCCGCCCGCAAACTTGTCATAAAAACAGTTGGAGAACGTGCGCGCGCCTCGCGCTCAGGAGAACCAGATGCGGATCTTGTAGAATCAATCCGCGTCGAAGTGCGCAGATTTTTCAAAACGCACACCACCAAAAAACCCGTAGTTCTGCCGATTGTTCTGGAGCCATAAAATATGGTAACTGCTTCGATATGAGCATCTATCAGCCAGTCAAACCAGACGTATCCCTTCCAAAACTTGAAGAAGACATTCTTTCGTACTGGGATCAAAACAGGATTTTTGAAAAATCCCTTGATCTCAACACCAAACCCTATAGTTTTTACGACGGCCCCCCGTTTGCAACGGGTCTTCCGCATTATGGCCATCTTCTTGCCGGAGTACTGAAAGACATAGTGCCGCGCTATTGGACCATGAAGGGTCACGTAGTTCACCGCCGCTTTGGCTGGGACTGCCACGGATTGCCCGTCGAATATGAAATCAACAAAAAACACAACCTGCACTCGCGCAAAGAGATCATCGCCATGGGCGTCGACAAATACAACGCCGCCTGCCGCAGCATCGTCACACGCTACACGGGGGAATGGAAAAAAACCGTCCGCCGCATCGGCCGCTGGGTTGACATGGAAAACGCCTACTACACCATGGACGTGAGTTTCATGCAGAGCGTCTGGTGGGTATTCCAGGAGCTTTTCAAAAAAGGATTGATCTACGAAGGCTATAAGGTGGTGCCGTATTCGGTCGGTATTTCCACACCACTTTCCAATTTTGAAGCCAACCTCAATTACAAGGACGTACAGGATCCGGCCATCACCATCACCTTTCCGGTGGTTGGCGAGCAGAACACTTTTTTCATTGCCTGGACAACCACGCCATGGACGCTCCCGAGCAATCTCGCTCTCGCAATCGGAAAAGATATTGAATATGTCAAAATCCGCGACAAGGCTGACGGGAAAAAATACATCCTGGCTAAAGCGCTGGTCGGAACCTATTACAAGGACCCGGCTTCGCAGACCGAGACACTTGATACCATTCGCGGCGACAAGCTCATTGGCATGGAATATGTTCCGCTTTTTGATTATTTTTTACATCGTAAAAACGAAAACCTGTTCAAGGTCATTCCGGCCGATCACGTCACCACCGAAAGCGGCACCGGCATAGTGCACATAGCCCCGGCATACGGCGAAGAAGACTACCTGGCCTGCTCAAAATACAACATACCGGTAATCAATCCCGTCGATGACGACGGACAATTCACTGCCGAAGTTGCAGATTATCAGGGGCGCATGGTCAAGGACGCGGACAAGGATATTATAGCGCGCCTCAAACAATCGGGCCGCCTGATAAAACATGAGACCATTGTGCACAGTTATCCATACTGCTGGCGTTCGGACACGCCGCTCATTTATCGCGCAGTATCGAGCTGGTTTGTCGCGGTAGAAAAAATCAAGGACAGGATTATTGCCGCCAACAAAACAACCGCGTGGATTCCGGAAACCCTCCGGGACGGCCGCTTCGGCAACTGGCTCGAAAACGCCCGGGACTGGGCCATCTCGCGCAACCGCTTTTGGGGCACGCCCATTCCGATATGGCGTAATCCGGAGGGCGAGATAATTTGTATCGGCTCGCGCGACGAACTCGAAAAGTTTTCGGGAGCGAAGGTCAACGATCTCCACATGGATGTCATCGACAAAATCACCATCCCCTCTCCCACCGGAAAATCCCCGCTCCGCCGTATCGAAGCCGTGCTTGACTGCTGGTTTGAAAGCGGCTCGATGCCGTTTGCCCAGTGGGGTTATCCGCATCAGAACAAAGAGGAGTTTGAAAAAAACTTTCCTGCGGATTTCATTGCCGAGGGCCTCGACCAGACACGCGGGTGGTTTTACACGCTTATGGTCCTTGGCGCCGCACTTTTTGACAAAGCGCCGTTCAAAAACGTGGTCGTCAACGGACTTGTGCTTGCCGAAGACGGCAAGAAAATGAGCAAAAGCCTTCGCAATTATCCCGACCCGGCACTGGTGCTCGACAAGCACGGGGCCGACGCGCTCAGGCTGTATCTGATTGATTCGCCGGTCGTTAAAGCACAGGAGCTGCGCTTCAGCGAAAAAGGCGTGACAGAGATTGTCCGCCGCATTCTGCTCCGGTGGTGGAACGCATACTCATTCTTTGTGAATTATGCCGAAATCGATGGCTTCAAGCCGCGTGGCGATTGCAAGAATACACCAAACATCCTGGACCGCTGGGTCCTTTCCCGTCTCAACTCGCTTATTGCCCACACCCAGAAAGAGATGAACGCCTACAGACTTTATAATGTTGTCCCGGGCCTGCTGCAATTCATCGAAAATCTTACAAACACGTACATCCGCTTCAACCGTTCGCATTTCTGGCAGGAAGGAATGCCGGAGAGCAAGCGTTTTGCCTACGAAACACTGCACGAAACTCTTGTCACGCTTAGCCGCCTCATGGCTCCGTTCGCCCCCTTCCTTTCAGAGGCGGTATATCTTAATCTTTCGCGAGTGAACAAGAACCCGCAGGAGAGCGTCCATCTCGAAAAATTTCCGGAGGCTGACGAATCGCTCCGCCACCCCGAACTTGAAGAAGCCGTCAGGTCGATGGAAACGCTCGTGATGCTCGGCCGTAACATGCGCGAAAAAATCGGGGTAAAAGCCAAGATACCGCTCAAGCTTATCCGCATCATCCACCGCGACAAAAAGGTGCTCGAAAATCTGCGCAAGTTCGAACCGTATTTCGCCGGGGAGCTGAATATACAAAAAATCGAGTATGAGGCCGACGAGGATAAATTCATCCAGATCAGCGTGAAGCCCAATTTTCCGGTGCTTGGCAAACGGCTTGGCGCAAAAATGAAAGCCATTGCGGGCGCGATGCAAAAGCTTCCGCTTTCGGCAATACTCGAACTTGAATCCAGGGGTGAGATCGTGGTTGATGGCGAACGCATCACACAGGAGGACGTCGAAATCCGCCGGGCGGCAAAAGGCTCCAATCCCAATCTTTCCGCGCACCAGCTTGTTTCTATTGAAATCGATCCAACCGTAACGCCCGAGCAGATCAAGGAAGGACTGGCGCGCGAAATCATCCGCCGCGTTCAGGCCACGCGCAAGGCGGCTGACTTCAAACTTGACGACAGGATCGAACTTGAGATTTTTTGCGAAGGAGATCTGCGTGCGGCTGCCGAGGCCTTCCGTGACATGATTTGTAGCGAGACACTTGCGACATCATTTATCATCACAGCAGAGCCAAAGGGCGTTCATATTGAAACTGCAGATGTGGATGACGCAACGCTTAAAATCGGCATGCGTGTAATTGGCTAATAATCAATAATTATGTTGAAATATCAACCACATCCATAATACTATATTATTTTGCTAAAGTATTAGCCGCTTCATCCGATACGGAATATGTAAAAGGGGGGCGTATGGGAAAAGAGCCCGGGTCGGGGAATATTGTCGCAGAGGGCTGCACACACAAGGGATGCAAGACAAAACCAGCGCGGTTTGGTTTCTGCCCAGAGCATTATGAACAGTTCAAATTCGGATTGATCAAAAAAACCGGTGAACCGGTTCCAGATTATGATAAAAAGTTCGAACAATACGCCGCCTACAAGGCCCGGCGTGGAGTTCAAAAAGCTGCCTGAGAAACCCTCAGGCTGAAGAGCTGTACCCACCACCTCCTCATGGGGG
>MEQJ01000013.1:32654-37816 GCA_001770165.1 Bdellovibrionales bacterium RIFOXYD1_FULL_53_11
GCAACGGCATTCCGGCCGTCATTTGTCTCGCGATAGACAAGAACCTCAAAATCCTTGAACTGCTCCTTGAGTTCGCCCTTTTCCAGGAGATAGTCCCGGCGAACCCGCTGCCCCGACCCGTTTTTGAGCTGTTCCACGGTCCAGGATTCAAAAACAACCATGCCGCCTTTTTTCAAACCCTTTTTGATCTGCGCCATCAATGACCTCTGAAGATAATTGATATTCACTATAACCTTATAATGGTCGGGACGGATCGTGTAAGTGCTCAAATCCGCATTAATGGTGTTCACGGAAACATGGTTTTCACGCGCAAGGCGCTTTGCCTTGCGGAGCGCCACCTCCGAATAATCCACGCCATCGACCCTGAACCCCTTTTTAGCAAGATAAACAGCGTTGCGCCCCTCGCTCATGGCAATATCAAGCGCCCTGCCAAGAGGAAGCCTTGCCACAACCTCCTTCAAAAATTGGGCCGGATCGCGTCCAAAAACATAGGTTTGCGTATTGAAAAGTGCATCCCACTGGCCCCGGTCCTCCTCCTGGTCATCCCCGGTGACCACCTGGTAAGCGTTGGCCCCCTTGGGACGGAACTCGTCAGCAACCGCAGAAACACCCGGCATAACCACCAACAGCAGCCAAAAGATTTTGAACATATAAACAAGATACCCGATTTAACGCACTTGCAAAACTGCCTTTGAAGATGGAAAGATGTTTATCTATGGCACTCGATGAAAAGAATTTTACCAGGTACCTCAACCGTCACGAAATTGATGCAGCCGTGCAGTCGATCGCCAACAGGATCAATGCCGACTACAAGGGCAAACAGGTGATCCTTGTTGCCGTCCTCAAGGGTGCAATTGTTTTCGTGTCCGATCTGATCAGACATCTCAAGGTGGATGCCGAGGTGGATTTTGTCCGTCTCTCAAGCTATGGCAAAGCGCGCACGTCAAGCGGCACCGTAACTCTTATAAAAGATATACAGATCGATATCCGCGACAAGCACGTCATTATTGTTGAAGAAATAATAGACAGCGGACGCACCCTGAAATTCCTTTATGAACGCCTTAAATCCGCAACCCCCGCATCGCTTGAAATCGCCACGCTTCTGGACAAGGCGTCAAAACGTGTTGTGGATGTGCCGGTAAAATACATCGGCCGCAACATAGACGACCAGTTTCTCGTCGGCTACGGACTTGACCTCGAAGAGCGCTGTCGCAACCTTGCAGACATCTTCTACCTGAAATATCCGAACTAGACGTCAGAACACACCATGTTCCCGGCAATCAGGGCCCTCAAAAATAGCGACTACAGATTGTATTTTGCGGGACA
This sequence comes from Bdellovibrionales bacterium RIFOXYD1_FULL_53_11, assembly GCA_001770165.1. GTDB lineage: Bacteria > Bdellovibrionota > UBA1018 > UBA1018 > UBA1018 > XYD1-FULL-53-11. The sequence continues at coordinate 33,981 of MEQJ01000013.1, forward strand.
ACTCCTTTCAATGAGCGGCACCTTCATGCAGGGTGTGGCGCAATCCTGGCTGGTCTACCGTCTAAGCGGCTCAGCCACATGGCTTGGGATAATAACTTTCTGCACCCAGGCGCCCGCATTCGTCCTGAGTCCGGTGGCCGGTGTCTGGGCGGACCGCTTCGACCGCCGCAGGATACTGGTCATCGTGCAATGGTTGTCCATGTTGCAGGCATTTGCACTTGCTGCGCTCGTATTCGCCGGCATGGTGCAAATCTGGCATGTAGCCGCAATGGCCATATTTATCGGCTGTATCAACGCATTTGACATGACCACGCGCCAGGCATTTGTGGTGAATCTTGTTGAAAAAAATGAACTCCAGCATGCCATCGCACTCAACTCCGTGATCATGAACGGCTCCCGCATCATCGGTCCTGCGATAGCCGGCGCCATGATCGAGCTTGTCGGTGAAAAATGGTGTTTTGCCTTGAACGGTTTTTCTTATTTTGCCGCACTCTACAGCCTGCTAAGACTTAAAAACGCCTGTGACCTGCAGGAAGCCAAACGCCACACGAGACCCTCCGGCATGATCAAACCGATTGTTGACGGAGTGAAATACGTACGGAAGAACAACTTCATAATCTGGATCATGGCCCTCATGGCTTTTATAAGTTTTGTCACCCCGATGTGCATGGTGCTGCTGCCGGTATATACAACAGAAATCCTGCACGGGGGCGCACGCATGTTTGCCTGGCTGACAGCTGCAATCGGCCTGGGCGCCGTATTCGGAGCGCTGAATATCGGCGACTGCCGCAACAAACCGCTCGTTCGGCGTTCCATCATGACCAGCATCGCATTGATCGGGATTTCATTAATTGTACTCTCAAAAACCTCCAACTTCACGGTCGCGCTGTGTTCGATGTTCGTGCTGGGATTCTTCAATATGAGCGTCTACCCGCGCATGAACAGCGCGATACAGTATGTAGTCGATGATTCAATCCGGGGCCGCGTCATGAGCCTCTATGTAATGATGTTTCTGGCCACAATGCCCCTTGGCAGTCTGCTGGGAGGAATCATCTCCGATCTCGCAGGGCCGCGCCCGACCATATTCGCCGGCGGCGTGCTTTGTCTCGGAGCAATGGCATCGCTGCTGGTCAGGCACCTCCGCAAGGAACTCATGCGCCAAACCGCACCGCCCAAGGACAAGGATCATGACGGCACCCGGGTACACCCCCCCGAACCATGGCTTCATCCCTAGAAAGCGTGTATATATAAATGTATGAAAACCTCCGAAATACGTGCGCGCTTCCTCAAATTTTTTGAGCGAAACGGACATACGATAATTGAAAGCTCATCGCTGATACCCCAGAACGACCCGACATTGCTTTTCACAAATGCCGGAATGGTGCAATTCAAGGATGTATTTCTCGGCAAGGACAACCGGCCGTACAAACGGGCAACCACATCGCAGAAATGCGTGCGTGCCGGCGGCAAGCACAACGACCTTGAAAACGTGGGGTTCACAGCACGCCACCACACTTTTTTTGAAATGCTCGGCAACTTCTCATTCGGGGATTATTTCAAACAAGATGCGATCCGGTTCGGCTGGGAATTCGTTACAAAAGAACTGGGGATTCCGCCATCCCGGCTTTACGTCAGCGTTTTCGAAAAAGATGATGAAGCCGCGGATATCTGGCACAAACAGGAAGGCGTGCCCCGCGACCGCATCTTCCGTTTCGGAGAAAAAGACAACTTCTGGTCCATGGGCGAAACCGGGCCCTGCGGGCCCTGCAGCGAAATCTTCGTGGACCGCGGCGAAAAAACCGGCTGCGGCAAACCGGGATGCGCCGTCGGCTGCGACTGTGACCGTTTCATGGAAATCTGGAATCTCGTGTTCATGCAGTTCGACCGCGATACCAAAGAACAGTTGACGCCGCTTCCAAAACCTTCGGTCGATACGGGAGCGGGCCTTGAGCGTATCGCATCAGTAATGCAGAACGTGAATACGAATTATGATACTGACGTCTTCCAGAATATCATTTCTCAAATTTCCAGTCTCATACCTGTTCCGCTCTCTTCTGCCGGTGACACCCGGGTTTCCTTCCGTGTAATCGCCGACCACTCCCGCGCCGCCGCGTTCCTGGTCGGCGACGGTGTGATGCCTTCAAACGAGGGGCGCGGCTACGTACTCAGAAGGATCATGCGCCGGGCGATCCGCCACGGCAAAAAACTCGGTTTCGACGGCCCGTTCCTGCACAAGACTGCGAGTTTTGTAATAGACCAGATGCAGGATGCCTATCCTGATCTTGTTGACAAGCGTGCTTTCATCGAACGCGCGATCCTCGCGGAAGAAGAGCAGTTTTTTAAAACCCTTGAGCGCGGACTTGCGCTTCTTGATGAAGAAACCGCCCGTCTCGGTTCCGCGCGCACGCTGCCCGGCGAAATCGCGTTCAAGCTCTATGACACCTATGGATTTCCTCTCGATCTCACGCGCGTCATCTGCGCAGAAAAAAATATTTCAATAGACGAAACAGTTTTTGAAAAATGCATGCAGCAACAGAGGGCCGAATCCCGAAAACACTGGAAGGGCTCGGGACAGGAAGCGGTAAGCGGGAGATATCTAAAAATCGCGGCCGATCTCAAGGCAGCCGGAAAATCCCAGCTGTTCACCGGCTACCAGTCGCTTTCAGAAACCTCTGAATGCCTTGCGCTCTTCCAGAGCGACGAAACAGGCAAGCCGCCTGTCATCCAAGCCGTATTTGCCAGCACCCCGTTTTACGGCGAAAGCGGCGGCCAGACCGGCGACCGGGGCCGTATATACGGGCAGGGTTTTGAGGGCGACGTGATTGACACACAAAAACCCGTTCCGGATCTCATTGTGGCGCATATACACCCCAGGAAGGGCGTACTTGAATGCGGAAAATCCTACCACCAGGAGGTGAACAAGCCACTGCGTGCCCTGACCGAACGGAATCACACCGCAACCCACCTTCTCCATTGGGCCCTTCGCAAAACGCTCGGCCCCCACGTCAAGCAATCCGGCTCCATGGTCAGCCCCGAGCAGCTCAGATTTGATTTTTCCCACTTCCAGGCAATGACCGCGGAAGAGATCAAGCGTGTTGAAGATCTTGTGAATGATATGATCTGGGATTCACGTGAGGTGATCAAGCGCGAGATGCCCAAGGACGAGGCGGTTGCCTCCGGAGCCCTGGCTTTTTTCGGTGAAAAATACGGCGAACGCGTCAGAGTTGTAAAAGTGGGGGATATTTCAACCGAACTCTGCGGCGGAACGCACGTTGACAAATCCGGTGACATACACCTGTTTAAAATATCAAGCGAAAGCGCAATTGCGGCAGGTGTCCGCAGGATCATCGCCTGCACCTCCCGGGGAGCCTTTGAGCACCTCCGGGCCGGGGATGCCGGCCTGCGGGCGATAAAAGAACGGATCAATGCCGCCAGCACCGAGGACATCCTGGCAAAACTGGACAAAACGGCCGCCACTGAACGCGAACTGCGCAAACAGATCGCAGGATTCCAGTCACAAAGCGCAAGCGGCGAAGCAGACGCCATGCTTGCAAAAGCGACAACTTGCGCTGCCGGCAGGATATTGGCCGGCATCTGCGAACCCTCGGCGGACGGAATCAAACACCTGCGGGACCTTGCAGACCTCCTCAAAAAGCGCGCGCCTGACGGCATTATCGTGCTTGGCATGAAAGATCCGGCGGGCGACAAAGCCTCTCTTCTGGTCGCAATCGGTCCGAAAGCCTCAAAAAGCGCGAATGCAAACGAGATACTCAAAAGGATCGCGACACATATCTCGGGCCGCGGCGGCGGAAAAACCGATCTTGCCCAGGGGGGCG
>MEQJ01000013.1:37846-45933 GCA_001770165.1 Bdellovibrionales bacterium RIFOXYD1_FULL_53_11
CGCGGTCGCAATCGAGGAAGCCGTTAAAATCGCGGGCGGGCTGCAAAAATGAACAGGCTGATAACATTTTTACTTGTTCCGGCCTCCCTGCTTTCGGCCTTTACGGCCTGCAATAAAAAAAACGAAAAAACCGCCATTTTCAATACGGTGAACATCGAGGACGCCCGGTATCTGGACCCGGCGCGCGCGGCAGATGCCTTCAGCCAGCGGGTTTCGGGCGCAATTTACGAACCTCTGTACCAGTATCACTACCTTGAAGACGGCTTCAGGCTGATTCCGCTTGTGGCTGCCGACATTCCTTCCGTTTCAAAAGACCGCCTGGTGGTGACAATCAGGCTGCAACAAGGTATCCGCTTCCAGGACGACAACTCCTTTAAAAAAAACAACGGCAGGGGGCGCGAAGTTCGTGCGTCGGATTTTGTATATTCAATCAAGCGCCTTGTAGTGCCATCGCTCAAGTCGCCGGCCTGGCCGCTATTGCAGGGAAAAATCACCGGCATTGACGAATTCCGGGCTTCACTTGCAAAGATCCCGCGTGACAAGCTCGGCGAAGTGCTAGACAAACCCGTCAGCGGAATCTCCGCGCTTGACGACTACACACTGCAGTTCAAGCTTGTAAAGCCCTGGCCACAACTGGCTCATTTCCTGTCAACCACCTATACGGCGGCAATACCGCGTGAAATCGCCGAGGATCATTCCGACGAGACCTACACAATTCTTGTCCATCATGCCGGAAGCGGCCCTTTCCGGCTGCGTAAATGGGAGCGCCTCAACAGCATTTCGCTTGAGCGCAATCACGGATACCATCCGGATTTCTACCCCATGACCGCGTCAAAAAGATTTTCGTCCACCGGCTACCTGGGTGACTTCGGAAAATCACTGCCGCTTCTTGACGGTATCGAAATCAAGATCGCGGGTGACAAGGACTACTGGAATGATTTTCTTGAAGGTACATATGATGCCGCACCGGTGCCGGCATCAGCATTCCGCCAAACCGTCTCACAAAACGGATTGCTGAACCCCGCACTTTCCACAAAAGCAATACGCATCAACACGGAAACCGGCAACCGGTGTTTTTACATTATCTTCAACATGAAGAACGGACTTGTCGGAAAGGACCGCAATTTGCGGCAGGCGGTTGCCGCCAGTATTGACCCCGTAAAACTGATGGAGGTGATGAACGGAGGCATGAGCCGCCCCTTGGGTCCCGCCCTGCCCTCCGGTTTCCGGGAAATGGAACCCGCCGCAATAAAATGGCCGAAATTCAACCCTGCCCGGGCCAAACAGCTGTTTGCCATATCCGGCTTCAGCAAATCCTCCGCTGCAATTGAACTTGAAATGCCCGGCACCGACACTCTCAATAAAAAAGCCGGCACACTCCTTATCGGCATGTTTGAGGCGGCCGGAATGAAGCTCAAGATCAACTATATCATTCCGCCCGAATTCCCGGGTAAACTCGCGGATGGAAAATTCCAGCTCGCCTTTTTTGGATGGGCGGCGGACTATCCGGACGCAGAGAATATTTTGCGGCTCCTGTACGGACCCGCCCGCATCAACGGGCTGAATCCCGGGAGCTTTGAAAATTTCTTCTTTGATTCGCTCTTTGCAAAAATTGAATCCCCGGCCGGTACCGCCGGAATCCAGAAGGTGATCTCGGAAATTGAGGCACTGATAGCCGAAGAAGCCCCCTGGATCCCGGTTTACCAGAACATCGAATATCACGCCTACCACAAGTGGGTGACCAACTACCGGGCATCTCCGTTCATATCAAACGCCTTCAAATACTACCGGCTCATGCCGGACGTGAAAAACAGGAAACTATCCGAAGAAGATTGAAATGCCACCAGCTGTTCATGCCGCCTTGCGGCCGCTTCCCGTATCAATCTGCCTGAGAAACATCGCCGCAAGCAGCTTTACAAGCTCCCTGTCGTGTTTTCCGGCCTCGGTCTGCAGAATGCCGACCGCCTGTTCGACCGAATAAGCCGGCCTGAACGGGCGCTTGCTTATCAACGCGCTGAAAGCATCCGCAAGTGATGCGATTTTTGCCGGATAATAGATGATCGCACCGTGCAATCCGTTCGGATAGCCATTGCCGCTCGGCTCCTCGTGGTGCTGATACACGATATAGCGCACCTCGTCCGGTATCGCGGGGGTTCCCTCGATCATCCTGAGGCCGACCTTGGGATGCGTGCGGATTATCTTCCACTGCTGCGGCGTCAGGGAGCTTGTGCTGTTCAATAGCTCCTTTGGAATCTGGGTGTACCCGATGTCATGCAAAAACCCGCCAAGCCCGACAATTTCCAGAAGCCTCTGGTTGAACTGTCCCGAGGCCTTTGCGATGAACATGCTGAAAATGGCAACCGCGATCGAGTGATAGTAGAGATAATCCCCGTGTGAGACGAGTTTCAGGATGATCGCAAGGGTTTTGGGTTTTTCGATCATGAGATTGACATAATTGCGTACGACTTTCTGCGTATTTACCGCAAGCTCTTCAGGCACATTGGCCTGCACGAAAAGTTCGGACATGTTCTGCTCTGTCATGTTGAGCAGTGTGGCGATTTTTTTATCCTGCGGCGTATCCGGATCATTGAAAATCTGCTCAGCCGTCTTGGCGGTAAAAGCCTTGTAGGCGGGCAAATCCTCGTTGCGGACATAAAGATCCTGGACGCCCTTGAACACATACTGGGCAAGCCGCTTGTAATCGAGGCCGGTCATGCGCGAAAAAACATGTGCAATATTGTCGTCCGAAAGCTTCAGATACACATCAAACGATATGTCGCGCGTGGCGGTACGGAATGACTGGATGTCCACCGCCGTGAATCCTTCCGATGCTTTCCTGGTGTTTTCCCCGTTTTCTGACAACCCGGCATCTCCTTGTTCAATTATGAATCGGAATAATCTTTGATTTATTGAAGAAATCAGGCGGCACGCATCGCGTCGCGTCACGGGGCTAATGCCTGGCGGGATTTTGCCGATAGGTAAAATGAGACACAGGACGGCCCAAAGTTCTGTGAATGGATCAGGACAACGGAAGTCATGATTCCATAAAGCAGTAAGGCACGGAAGCGCGACTAACGCGAGGAGAATTACTGTGCGCTGGTTATGGATGATCATGGTTAGCAGTCTGGCGCTTGCGCTGGGTTCGATTGTATATTCGGCAGAGAGCCGCGGTGCGGATTTCATGGTGTACAGCGTCTACAGGGGCGTTGACCTTGGAATTACGGGCGAGCAGCCGCAGAAAGATTATTTTGTCAGCATCGGAAGCGACAACGGCGTACGCGTCGGGGCGCAGCTCGAGGTGATCCGCAAGGTCCCTTCATATGACGTGACCAACCAGAAGCTGTTCCGTGATCTTGCATTCCCTATCGCAAAGCTCAAGGTGATCCATGTCGAAAACAATGCGGCAATCGCACGCCTCGACAAGATGCATCCTGCCGACAGCACCCCGGTAATAAGCCCGAGAGCGGTGATGGTGGGCGATCTGGTAAGGGCAAGATAATCCAGCGAAGTCAAAAGGGGCTGCAACCTCTTCGGTCGCAACCCCCTCAATAAAGGAGAATATGCCGCAGACAGTTCAGTGCATCGGCTCACCGGTGGCACTTGCGATATATGCCTCTGCGCCACCGATTTCCGGAGCAACCTCCTTATCTTTGCGTGACCCGTCCCCGGAGCGCCTGAACGCGCCAAGCGGTACGACATTTTCGGCGTGCACCTCCACGGACAGCCTGGGCTCGCCCTTGTTGGAGGTGTATTTGCGCGTCCTGAGTTCTCCGACAATAAACGCCGGAGCGCCCTTTGAAAGATGCCGCACGCAAAAATCACCGAATTTTCCCCACACGACGACATTGTGCCAGAGCGTCTCGTCCTCATACTGAGGTACGCCGTCCTGCTCGCCTTTTTTTATCCGGTGCGATGTGGCCAACGAAAAGTTGACCACCGGCTTTCCGGTTTTTGTTGATCTTTGAACCGGGTCTTTTCCCAGTCTGCCTGCCAACATGATCTTGTTAAGATCCATATTTATTACCTCCGGACCGGGGCAGTGCGGGATTCATGCCGGAAAAGCGCGGTTAATTATGCGGGCTGGCGACCGGGATTCGGACTTTCAAACAAAAGCCGGACTGCTGTCCGACGTTGAGATGAATGCCGGGAATTTTTACATAATATAATTACTTGAAATTATTTAGCTTTATATAATCCATTGGATTAAATTTACAAATCCTTAAATAACATATCGTGTATTTACAAATAGTTATCAATATATTACCCTGCATATATGTCGGAGCTATATGTTCATTTTCCCAAACAGGCAACCGCTGTCTATATCGACAATTTTCTGAAAGCGGTTCGGGACGTCAGAGGTATTTCGAACACCAAGATGGTTTTTGATTTACGCAACACATCAGAACTTAGTTCTATTTTTGTCTGCTTCATTTGCGGCCTGGTTGACCTGGCACGGGAGTTCAACAATAAAATCGAATTTCTGATGCCGGCCCACAGAAAGACTGCGGACACCCTGCGGGCAATCAAGAAAATCGTTCCACAAGTCGGGCGTCCACCTCTTATGCTTGCTGAAAAAATGTGCCAATTACGAAAGATCACTTCGCACAACTCACAGCCCATTGAAGATATTATTACCTTGATCGGGCATCATCTGAAGCTAAGCCCTTCCCTTCAAGAAGACATTCAACTGCTGCTCAATGAGCTGCTTACAAACGCGATAGATCATGGCGGTAGAGAAGAATGCTATGTTTGCGCCGGAAAATGGGGCAAATCCAACTTCGTCCACTTCACCGTCCTGGATTTCGGAGTCGGCATTCCCGCAAAAATTCGCAGCATGTTCAAGTTCGACCACGACTCTTCGGCAATACAGGGGCTCCTCCAGCAGGGATTAACCACCCGGGTCGGACGCGAAGGCGGGAATGGCTATAAATTTATCCAGGAAGTAATGCGCAGAACGAACGGCAGGTTTTACGTCTACTCAGGAGATGCAAAAGCCGCCTACAAGTATGATCGCGGCGAATACGGATCAAAAAAAGCCCGGAGACCCTTCGGAGGCACATGCGTAGATCTGGCCTTTAATCTGACGCCCCGGAACATCCCCGAAAATTACGAAGATCACATCGAGGAGATCTTCTAATGGACATCGATATTGTTTCTGTTTGTGAAACTGACATGATTTCACGGAAGGCTGGAGAGCTGATTCGCGAAAAACTGCTGGCAAACTGGGCGGAACCGGAACTCCGGCTGTTCCTTCATGGAAGGAAGATCGCATCTGTATCATTCTTTGATGAAGCCATAGGACTGTTGATGAAGAAGGGCGGAAAAACCATTGACGAAATGAGAATCAAATTAAAGTTTCCTGATCTCTCACCATCCGACAGAAAACTCTTGAACAAGGTTATAAACACCCGCCTTGAAGAACTGGATGGCCAATCACCGACGCCGCGTCAAAAATAGATATCTTTTCGGTTTACGCAAAGGTATTTGAACGTTATAAATTAATCACATAGGAGGATTATCATGTCGATTAGTAAAGAGATTTTTGCCCGTTTTATTGTTTTGTCTGTTTTGGTGGCCATGGTGCCATTTGCCGGTTGCAGTAAAAAGCAGCAGGCGGAAGAAGATCCCACCGTCCCGACGGCACCCGCCGTCGAAGACACCGTGCTGGGAGATTCCGACAGCGGCAAGGCGCTTGGACTTCAAACAATCAACTTTCCGTATGATTCATTCGTGCTTGATGGCCAGGCCAAAGCGGCCCTCAAAGCAAATGCACAGATCATGAACGACAAATCATCGCTCAAGGTTCAAATTGAAGGTCACTGCGACCAACGCGGCGGCATTCAATATAATATCGCTCTTGGCGAAAAACGCGCCAATTCCGTCAGGAATTACATGACGGATCTTGGTGTCACCGCTGACCGCATCACGACAATCAGCTATGGCAAGGAAAGGCCGATCGATCCGGGGATGACGGAAGAAGCCTTCGGGAAAAACCGCAGGGCAAATTTTGTCATCACCTCGCGGTGATTGATAAAAAGCACATGCAAATACTCAAGAGAGCCGCCTGTACGGCAGCGGCTCTCTTGTTTTTTTGTACTGCGGCTTGTTCAATTTTTGCTTCAAGACCGGTACAGGAAATGTCAGACACGGGAGCAGCCATCAAGGCCGCAAAAGAGGTGCAGGCTGATACGCTGGCCCCAGAGCACTACAGGCTTGCCAATGAATACTGGTTCAAGGCAAAAAACGAATACCGCTTCAAGAATTTCAAGGAAGCCAGGGACTATGCTCAAAAGGCCCGCAAGGCGGCCGAACAGGCCGAGTTCGACGCAATCCGCGCGGGGGCAAACCGTTCGGATATTTCCGAGACGCCGCCACCGCCACCGCCCCAGCCAACCCCATACGATTATCCGGCACCCACCGGTACACCCTTTGAGGCTGCTGAAAAGAAAAATTCGCCGCCACCGCCGGCACAGGAACCAGCCCCCGCACCAGCCCCGTCGGTGCCGTAACAACCATTTTTTGAGAGGTGAATCATGAAACCGATATTTAAACTTGTTCTGACAATTGCGATGGCCGCCTCACTCACTTCATGTCTGAAGACCCGCGCGCAATTAAAAGAAGATACGCGGGACGACAAGCCGCAGCCCGCGCAGGTGAAGGAAGTCCATCCCCAGGGCAGTGCTTATGCGATTGACGAGATAAAAAGCGAAATCACCCGCATGAACGGCCGGATCGAGGATGTTGAACGCAAAAACCAGCAATCCGAAGCTGAAGGAAACAAGGCACTCAAGGATGAATTGAAAAAAATCGAAACCCGTATTGTCGAACTTGAACAGGCACAGGCCGAGATCATCGAAACCATGAAAAAGGGCGGCCCTGTCAAGACGCAGGACAAAACCGATCTTTTTGAAAAAGGAAAAGCCCGGTTCAAGGAAAAAGAGTATGAAGAGGCAATCGAGCTGTTCAGCGCTTATCTCAAAAATCCCGGCAAACTGGCTGAAGATGCAATTTTTTTGAGGGGAGAAGCACACTATCAACAGAAGGAATATAAAAAGGCGATCGTGGATTTCTCGAAGTTTCCTGAAAAATATTCAAAATCAAAAAAAATGCCGGTTGCTCTGCTCCGTATCGGACAGTCATTTGATGCGCTTGGCATGAAGGACGACGCACGCGGCTTTTATCAGGAGCTGGCCGAAAAATTCCCTAAATCGACTGAAGCAAGAAAAATCCGAGCCAGATTGAAGTGAGCGCAATTAAAGTCCTTGGCATTGAATCATCCTGCGATGAATGCAGCGCCGCCGTAGTCTTGCATGACGCAGGCAGCATGGCGGTGCTCGGACAAAGCACCTATTCACAGACCGGGATACACGAACCATATGGCGGGGTGGTGCCGGAAATCGCATCCCGCAACCATCTTGAAACCATTAATCACATGATCGCGGGCGCCCTTTCACGGGCAAACCTGCGACCGGAAGAAGTGGATGTGCTCGCGGTGACCAACCGGCCCGGACTGGTGGGCGCACTGCTTGTGGGGGTGAGCGCGGCAAAAGCCATGGCCTATGCCTTGGGCAAGCCCTTGGTTCCGGTCCATCATCTTGAAGGACATATCGCAGGTGTATTTCTCGAAAATAAAACCGCCGCCGCCGCTCCATATCCCATGCTGATTGCGGTCATCTCCGGCGGACACACGAATACTTATGTGTCACACGGACCGCCGGAACTCTGGCCGCTTGATTTCCTGCGAAAATCCCTTGTCGGAAGATCCAGGGACGATGCTGCAGGAGAGGCTTTTGACAAATCCGGAAAAACCCTCGGTCTGGCATACCCGGCAGGTAGACTGATTGACGCCATGGCCCGCGAAGGGAATGCCGGGGCTTTTGCTTTTCCAAGAGCCCTCCCGCAAAAAGACGTGCTTGATTTTTCGTTCAGCGGCCTGAAAACCGCAGTTGCCCTCACGGCGCAAAAGCTGCGCGAAAGCGGCACTCTTCAAAATCACATGTTGGACCTCTGTGCTTCGATACAGGAAGCGATTGTGGATTCACTGCTTGCAAAAATTTATCTCGCCGCGCGCACAAGGAAATGCCGCT
>MEQJ01000013.1:45941-49615 GCA_001770165.1 Bdellovibrionales bacterium RIFOXYD1_FULL_53_11
GTTGTGGGCGGTGTCGCGGCAAATTCCAGGATGCGAAACAGGCTGATGGACGAATGGTCACGACAGGGTTTCGAGATCCCGCCGCTTTTTCCGGCACCGGAGTACTGCACCGACAACGCAGCCATGATCGCGGCGGCAGGTGGAATCAGATTTTTGCAGGGTCAAGGGCTTTCAGGCCGCGCATTGCTTGAACTGGGTGCCATGGCAAACCCGGAGGTTTAAGTGTCATTCATCGGAAAACGCCGCGCTTATGGCCAGCATTTTTTGCGGGACAAGGGGCTTTGTGCGCGCATTGCCGCCGAAACCATCAGGCTCGCGCTCTGTGCCGGATGCCGGGATATTCTTGAAATCGGCCCCGGCAAGGGGGCCTTGACGCGGCCTCTTGTTGAATTAATTGAAAAGCCCATCCCCCCTCACCCCATCCGGCTTGTTCTTGTCGAGCGCGACCCCGTCCTGGCCGCCTCTCTTCGCGAAAGCATTGAAAACCGTCCGGTCACACTTGTGGAAGGCGATTTCCTTGAAATAACTCCTTCCGGCTGGCTGCCGGCCGGGAATTTTGCCGTAGCGGCAAATCTTCCATATTCGTGCGCAACCGCCATGGTTGAAAAGCTCGCGCGCATGCCGGATCGGATTGTATTCATGCTTCTCATGTTCCAGGCAGAAGTGGGCCGGCGTCTCAGGGCGGAGGCCGGAAACCGGGACCGCGGCAGCCTTTCGGTTTGGATGCAAAACCGCTGGGAAGTCTCGAAATTCGCCGCGGTACCTTCCGGCGCATTCTCGCCTCCGCCAAGAGTCTCATCTGAAGTTCTGCTCTTCAAACCACGCCCGTCCCCGATGGTGCCGCTTCCGGGGTCGGATCCTGATGGAGCAAAATGGGAAAATCTCCTGAAATCCGCCTTTGCCCACAGGCGAAAAATGCTCCGGTCAGGCCTTCCGGCCCGGTGGCGAAACGCCTTGGATGCTTCGGGAGTAGATGGTACAAAGCGCGCTGAATCACTTGACTGGGAGGAATGGCGGGCGCTGTATGGCGCCACCGTTGAAACGGATTGAATACAAGATTTTTGTTGCTCATAATCCCTGCCTGCCTCGGTAATCTGCCGTGCAGCTCCATGGCAAATGTGGGGGAGGCCTTCGGCTTCGGTTCTCGCGCCGGCGCGTTTGCGGGGGCATCAACCGCCTGGGGATTTGATGCTTTTTCTGCATATTCAAACCCGGGCGCACTTGCGATGACAGGTGAAAAGCGCCTCCTTTTCAGCTGGGCGGTCATGGACATGGAAGCGCGGATGAAACCCATTTCAGGTGTAATCATCGAAAATGATTACACCTCCGGGCAATACCGGCGCGGGGATGTTGATACCTCTTATAGGAGCACGTTCGGACAGTCGATCGGCGTTGTTTATAAAATCGCTCCTGACTGGTTCGGGATAACTTTCGGTCTGGTCGGGTTCATGCCGGTCAATCACATCGCCTATGTGGATACCGGGGAGCCCTTCATTCCCGAATATCTTTTCTACCGCTCGCGCACGCAGCGTCCACAGATTGAAATGGGACTTGGCGCCGAACCCTTCCGGGGGCTTTATGCCGGAGCGGGCATCCATATCGCCTATTCGCTTACGACAAGCGCAACCATCATGCTGCAATCCAGCCCGAGCAAAACCTCTTCGATGCGGTTTGCGGCAACACTCAAGCCAAAGGTCGCTCCCCAGTTCGGGCTTCTCTACGCTCCGGGCGAAGGGCTGTCCAAACCGTTTACCATTGGTGCCGTGTTCCGGTTTCCTGTCGCCTCCGCCAATAATCTAACTATGAAATCCGGGGCGCGCGTTCTGGGTGATCTGACCACGCTTGACTTCAACTGCACCGCAATGTCCGCGATTTTCTATGATCCGATGACCGTGGAGATCGGCGCCACCGTTGAATATCTGCGGGGCCTGCGCGCGATAATACAGGCGGATTACCAGTTCTGGAACAAATTCGAACCGCCCGCGCTTGAAATCAGGGAACCGGCGATCGAACAGACGGGCATCAGGATCTCCGGCTCGAAAAATCCTCCGTTCGAAATGCGCAACATCCTGATTCCACGCATTGCGCACGAGTGGGAAATCAATGATTTTATTGTCTGGCGGGCAGGATATGCATACCGGCCGGGTGTGTTCAAATCCGTACCCACGAATGCCGGAAACTATCTTGATCCCTCAAAACACATGCTGAGCGCCGGTGTTGGCCTGAGATTCCGGAGTTTTCTCGGCTTCCAGACCCCGGCCAGCCTCGATTTGCATGGCGCCTATCATCACATGGTTTCACAAAAGATTGCAAAATCAGGCGGTGACGAACGGGGGCTCGGTTCCGGCGAACTGAAAATAGGCGCTCCCGGTTATGAGACCGGCGGAAAACAATTCGGCGGCGGCGCATCGCTGACACTGGCCTTTTAGAAACACCACCTGGAGAATATATGCAAAAATTCAACAAACAACGAATTCTGAAAAACCCGCTGCTTCTGATGCAAAAGCACTTCCTCACCGGCGTTTTTGTCATCATTCCCATCGGCGTTATCGTCTGGCTGGCCGGAATCGTGATCGGCATTATCTGGGACATGCAATACATGCTTCCGGACATCTGGCAACCACAGCGGTTTTCTGCCAGGCTCGTGTTTGCCGCCGGCTGCACAACCGTTCTTGCCATCGGCATTTCACTGCTGGGCTGGGCTTCCAAACAGATCATCGGAAAAAAAATACTTATTCTTCTCGGCGAACTCATTCAGCACATCCCGGTCCTGAGAAGCATTTACAGCGCGCTTGACCAGCTTCTTAAAACCATGACCGACAAGGAAAGCGGACAGTTCAGCCGGGTGGTATATATCGAATATCCGCGAAAAGGGCTCTGGGTCATCGCTTTTGTAACGGGTCCCGCAAGGGGGGCGGCGGTCCCGCCGGGACATATAAACATTTATGTACCCACCACCCCCAATCCGACCTCGGGATTTCATCTCATTGTCCCCGAATCCGAAGTAAAAGACAGCCATATGACGGTTGAAGAGGCCTTCAAAACCCTGCTTTCGCTCGGTATCGCCCAATCAAATCCGGGGTCCAGACCATAATGACAAATCCTCCGGCCAAAGGACATTCTGAAAAAATCATAGCGACCAATCCTTCGCGGTCAAACTACACCATCAACGAATGCGTGGAGGCCGGCCTCGTGCTGACCGGCACCGAAGTCAAAAGTTTGCGGATGCAATCCCCCAATCTTCGTGACGCCTTTGTCGAAACCACTTCAAGATCCGGCGGATTTGAAGCATGGCTTGTCAACATGAACATCGCTCCGTATTCCCACGGCAACATCTGGAACCACGAGCCGTTAAGACGCCGCAAACTGCTTCTTCACGCGCATCAGATAAGCAAAATACATGGTGCGATCATTCAAAAGGGCCTTACGGCAATACCTACAAAACTGTATTTCAAAAAGGGTCTGGTGAAAGTCGAAATATCCCTCGGAAAAGGCAGAAAGCGTCATGACAAACGTGACGCGCTGAGAAAAAAGGCGGACCAAAGAGACATTGACCGGGCAGTAAAAAGACATTAAATGAAACGCCTATGTGCGCCAAGCATAAATCAGTAATCACCAGCAGGTGCGAGGACGTGTCGGAAGACAAAACCTCAAGTCCTGTCCCGGGAAACACC
>MEQJ01000014.1:0-1220 GCA_001770165.1 Bdellovibrionales bacterium RIFOXYD1_FULL_53_11
CGTCGGCAGTGTAAGCCTCACCCCGCTCCGCAGCAAGCCATAGCGGGTCGACAGCGTTGAGGTTTTGGCGGATCAGGTCCTCTGTGCCTTCACATGCAGCCAAGAAGTAGTGGCAGTCCGGCTGCGCATTGTCCCGCGCAAGCTTTTCCATCTCCTGACTAGCGTCGAAGATGTTCAAGTCTCCTGTGCAAAGCAGCTCTAGACAAGACCGACCTTCGTATGCCTCGAGCGGTGTGACCAGCGCAGCGGCGGCACGCGCACGACCTTCCTCCAGCGAGAAGACCGGTCTTCCGCAGGCCCGTGTGATAGACAGCCAGCAGCCAGCCTCCCACGTCCCGCTGAAGATGTAGCGCCAGTTGCCGTACCATGCATGGTACACGTCGGAATACCACTGCGAACGCGGTCGGTACTTGTCGCCTGCAGCGCAACGACGGCAGACGGGCGCTTCGTAAGCCGTCGAGACATGCGGGGGATCATAAAGTGTATTTCCGCCGCTACCACCTCCGGCGAAGACGCCGGTGGTAAAGACTGACAGCACTGGATCTAGCTCCTGCGCCGTGCAGGGCTCACCGCATTCACAACAGAAGAAGCTTGATTTCGTAGGGTCTGGTGTGTTAGTTGCATCAGCCTGCTGCTCCAGATGCAAGCTGTCTTCTAGCAAATTCAGGCGCTCCACTGCGCGCGTTAGCTGCACTCGCGCTACCGCGCACTCAGCCTGGGCAGCTTCCAATGCCGCACGGTTGCGTTCGCTGTGCACTTTCATCGTCCACCGTCCTGAAACAGCGTTACCAGATCCGGTCCACTTTCCTCGTCGTCCTCATCGACCTCGACCGCCCGCCTGCTTTTGCTGTCCGCCCGCAGCTTGAGCGTCTGCTGCACAAGCCTGTCGATCCGTATCGCCCGTGCTATCGCGCTCGGTGAAGCAAGGACACCGATAGTCGGCCCTTGGGGCCGACTATCGCCGCTTTTCTTAGTGCGTGCCATTGGCGCCTCGCGGGGCTGGGTAGCGTCGGGAACTCGTATGGATACTGAGGCCCCAACGCCGAGGACAGCCGCAGCGCCGGCAGATATAGATCTCAGCATCGGCAGGCTCAGCGCGACCTTCGTGATCGGTTGCAGCGACTAGCTCAAGCCGCACGAAGTCGTGGGTAACCCACACCCCGCACGAGGATGCGGCTTGGCAGCTCAAGAGCGCCGGTTCACGCGCTTGGCGCTCGCCG
>MEQJ01000014.1:1434-3141 GCA_001770165.1 Bdellovibrionales bacterium RIFOXYD1_FULL_53_11
CAGTGCCTCGATCCGGAGCATGAGCGGCCTGTGCCCCCCCGCGATCGCAAGCTTCACGCCGGCGCGGCGGCACATGGCTACGGCACCACGCAGATTTTTAACGCTCCAGCTTGTTTTAGATAAAAAAAGAAACTCGTCGCTTTTGTCCTTTGAAAAAACATATTCGGCCGGATCAATGCCGTTATGGACAAATATCTTCGAACCGTGCCGTGCCGCATGATCCGCACTCAAAAAAACCGCATTGGGAGGAAATGTCTCGCCGGGCTTGCCGTTGCCGTGCACAGTAAGCAGCCATGGACAACCAAGCGCGGATGCCGCGCCCGGCTCGGGCGGCGCCATGAAATGCACCACATCCGCACCGCCTCCGTTTGCGCGCGCAAAATCAAGCGCAGATACCCGTCCGGGTTCAACCGGCGCCAGTTTCACGCCGTCGGGAAGATAGCTGCCCGCAAGCGCCGCAACCGACACCTCATGCCCGAGTTCCTTGAGCCCCTTCGCCAGCCAGAGCACCACACGCTCCACTCCGCCGTAATCCCTGGGCGGCAAAAGCGCGGGGTGGAATATCATGATTCTCATGCAAGCGGCCCCGCAAGCCCGCTGCGATGCGCGATCCAGGCCGCGGATTCAAGAGCGGCCACCGTCTGCCCGAATGAACCCAGCGCGGGATATGATTCGCCGCTAACCGCAAAGAGTCCTTCAACACCGGTGTTCGATCCGATGCCTTTGCCATCACAAAACCGCATGTTGTCCGGAATATATTCGAGAGCGGCATAGCTGTATGCCTCGGAGATCTCCTTGTTGTCCGTCCGGAAATCGGGATAAATCCTGACGATATGATATTCGAGAAACGGCATAATCTCAGTCATCTGGCGGAGCATCCGCGCCGCCGTCATCCTCAGGGCGCCGACCTTGAGCGTCTCGCGGTCGAACGCAAGCGCGGCCCTCATGAAAATCCACTTCACCCCCGATTCGGCGCTTCCGTAATCGGCGGGATTGACGATCTCCGCTTCAAGCGCAGGCGCACCCTCCTCCTGCCAGACGATCCTTGGTGACATTCCGGGCGGAACCGCCTCGGCGTGCACGGTAAGGGCAACCGTAAACCGCCACCCGGCGGATTTCGGCGAATATTTCAGCATCCTGCCACCACGGCGTCCGCTGAAGGAAATATATTCACGGGCATGATCAAGCGAGCATCCGAGCACACCGCCCTTGACTCCCACCACATTGCCGCGACCTGCGACCTGGGCCCCGATCAGGCGGCCCTTTTCGACAAAAAGGCGTTTGCACTCCCACTTTGGCGGAACATGCGCTCCAAGACGCTTGGCAAGCCGGAGCAAAAATTCCCGGTAAGCGGTCACGCCGCCCTGGAAACTGGCGCCCGTTCTGCCGGCTACGAGGATATGCAACAATTCCGAAAGCAAGGGGGCGTCAGCGCCGTTTCCACCGCCAATTCCATGAGAAAGCGCCCGCATCACCTCGGTAAAACCTTCAAGTTTTTTTGATTCCGCAAAACCGTCAAGATCCAGCCTGTCGGCGAACCAAACCAGCTCCCCCCTGGCCGAGGGCATATGCCTGGCGGCGCGTGAAAGATTTTTCATGACATCACGAATGCTGCGGGGCTCGTCAGCGGGCCGCTTGGCCTTGGGCGGCAGCAGCGTGAGCCTGTCGGGAAGCGCGCGCCAGAACGCCCGCACCGGCATCTCGGCG
>MEQJ01000014.1:3197-4073 GCA_001770165.1 Bdellovibrionales bacterium RIFOXYD1_FULL_53_11
AAGCCGGTGCGACGGCGTGACGGCCTGCGGAAGAGCGCCTTCACGGATTATCCTTGAAGCCTCGGACGGAAGCATGCCCAGCTTGTGAAGGCACTCCGATACCAGGGCGCGATTCTGTTCCATGCGGCCGAGACCGATGATGAAATTGGGCTCGGGGTCGAAACACTGCCCGCTTTTTGATACATAAGCGTGCGCACCCGGATTGAACGGCAGAACCAGAACGCTCAGGCCCATGCGCGCGACAAGCGCGGCGCTCAGAAGCGCGCCCGGATTGTCACCAAGCACGACCCAATCATAGCTTTCACGGACCTTGCTCAAGCGCCCTCAAGACCTCTTCTTGCCAGGCGTGATCCGCTGTACGGCAAGCGGTGTCACGCACACGCCGCTTGCGCGGCATACGACCACGGGCTTTTCCATGAGTTCTGCGGAGGACTCGGCAATCCCGCCCTGCTCCTTTGTGAGAGGACGGATAACCTTGCGCGCCTCAAACACCATCTTGCGCGAAGTCCGGCCGGTCTCGGTTATGCGACCGACCGCCTCGATGAAGTCACCGCCGAATACCGGTGCCATGAACTCGATTTCCGTGTAGGCCTTGAACAGGCCTTCGTCACCATCATAACGGATGAGAAGCTCCGTGGCCACATCTCCAAAAAGCTGGAGCATGCGCGCGCCGTCGACCAGATTGCCGGCGTAGTGCGCATCATGTGAACTCATCCGCATGCGGATCATCACCTCAGGAAACTGATTTGTATCTTGCATATCCGGGAGATTATACGAAAACAAAGCGGTAGACAACTAGCGCGGCCCCGTCATGACGCACTGAGCATCAAAAAGTAACCGGGTTACTTTTGTGGCGGCCCCGAGCCGCGAGCGGAC
>MEQJ01000014.1:4083-18235 GCA_001770165.1 Bdellovibrionales bacterium RIFOXYD1_FULL_53_11
CCGATGTCGCGGGAACCCCTCAATATCCTGAGCTGCCCGCACGAAAGCAGAACCTCGATCTCCGGAAATTTGAGGGCGTTTTTTGGGCCACAGGCAACCGGCATGCCGTGAACGGACGGCTCGATCGTGCTGTGCACGCCCTTGCTGAAGCCGCCCCCCACATACGCCCAGTCGGCCGAGGCATAAAGCTCGGACAAAAAACCCATCTCATCCACAACGACTGCATGTTTTTTTCCGCCCGCTCCGACAGAGCCACCCCGCCCGCCGCTGTTTGCACTTGTCAGCTCCACGACAAAACCTTCCGCCCCAAGGGCCGCCGCCATCTTTTCAACATTGGGCCCGTCCACGTGATGCGGAACCACCCAGAGCGTCCCGTCACCCGCCAGAAGCGGAAGATGCCCCTTCCAGACCTCAAGATCATCCATCCACACGCTGCCCATAACTCCCCAAGGATGTGGAAGATAATTAAATAACCCGACAATATTTTTGGCGCGCTCGCTGCCGGACCTGCTCCTCTGCACCACCCGGTCCCACCGCGGATCGGCGGCAACGCTTACTGATGCGTCCGGAAACATGCATGCAAGCACTCCGGCGTCGGCATCGAGCGCCGCAACCAGACTCATGCGCGGAAGCCGGCCTTCAAGAAGCAGACACATGTATCGCGCGATTTTGAGTGAACGCCGCGCTTTTGCGCCCACAATCACCAGCCGTATGTCACGCGCCGCAAGAGCACTCCAGAGACCGGGCCAGGCTTCGTATTTTGCGGTAACAAAAACATGAGGGCCGATAATCCCGAGCCACTCATCCCAGCCCCCTTCAACCGGCGAATATCCGGCGAATAAAATCCTCCCGCCAGATTCCGCCTTGAGCCGGTCTACATGTCTGCGCGCCGAGGGACTGAGCACGGTAACGACGGCATCGCGCCCCGAACGCGTCCATTCCAGGATTATATTCCAGAGCGATTCGAGTTCGCCGACGCTCGCGGCGTGAAACCAGGCCCGGCCATCACCGCCATCTGCGGCGGAAGAAATGGTGTTTTTCAAAATACCCGCATCCCCGGCTCCAGGACCGCGGCGGGCAAAAAAATCAAACAGCCTGCCCAAGGTATTGCGCGCAAAGAATCCATACAAACGACTGTGTAAACTTACGACAGAAGCGTCCGCGCCGCCAATCGCGCGGACAACGGTCTGAATATCCAGCCGCTTCATGCAATAGTGGCGTCTGAACGGACGGAAACAAAACCTCCCGTCCTTGCCGCACGGTCTGCACCAGAGCCGCGCGCCCGCCGCACGGCTTGCGCCCTGCCACGGGCCGAAACCCATGTCCGGCGCCGTGGGTCCGAACGTGACAACAGCCCGCGTGCCAACGGCCTCTGCGATATGAAAAAGCCCCGTATCGTTTCCGAGGTAGAAATCAGCGCCGCGCAAAAGCCCGGCGCACTCCGCGAGTTCAAGCCTGCCGCTTGCATCAACATGCCGGACACCGAGCGCTTCAAGGATCCGGACCAGCTCCCGCGCCCTTGCATCGCCTCGCTCCCCCGTTATGACCGGCAATGATCCCGAGGAGCGGGCGTGAATCGCGGCAGCTTCCGCAAATTTTACGATATTCCAGCATTTTCCGTCCCAGCGGGCGCCGGGCATGATGCAAAAATATTTTTGGCCGCGCAAAATGCCCAAGCGGGAATGAAGAGCGGCCATGTCGCCGTCGCCGCCGACGAGATGCCCGAGATCCGGTTTTTCGGCGCCGTTTCCGCCGCAGGCAAGGGCAAAACGCCTTGAATGAGGTGCCGGGCGCAGGACTCGCGGCCAGAGGGCCTTGAAAAGAAAATATCCATAAAGGCGGAGGCGTTGTTTTTTCACGCGATGCCAGCGGATGCGCCGCCCGCCCCAAAACAAAAACAGCATCCTGGCAAGCCTTGTACGCAAGCTTCCGTGAAGATCATGAACCACATCGAAATTTTGCGCGTGAAGCTCCCGGCACAAGGCAATCCAACCGCGCAGTCCGGTGGTCCGGTCGTATTCCCAGAGGCGATTTATCCCGGGATGAGCGCGAAGAAGACCGGCAAAGCGGGTTGCAACCACCCAGTCAGCGCCGCCTGCAAGCGCGTGCGAGCGCAGAGCCGACGTGGCGAGCACGATATCTCCGATGCTGCTGAGCCGGAAGATGAGTACTTTTGCTGACATGGATACGTTTTAGCGTGTTTTTGACGGGAACAGAAGATGTATATTGTTGTCTGATACTATGATACCATATCTGTATGTCGTCGTCTTTTTCAGGTAAATTCATATTGCGCATGTCTCCAGAACTTCACAAAAAACTCCACGCTGAAGCGCAAAAACTGAACACATCGCTGAACCGGCTGTGTCTTGAAAAAATTCATAATGCCGGCTCCGAAAAAACAATTGAACCGGAAAGCGCAAAAAACAGTGAACTTCAGGAAATAACCGGCCATGTGCTTGAAGCTTTCGGCAATCTGCTGGTTGGGATTGCCCTGTTCGGCTCAACAGCCAGGGGAGAAGAAACCAACAGCTCGGACATCGACTTGCTTCTGGTGCTTAAGGCCGGCGCAGATTTCAAAAGGGATCTTTACAGGCAATGGGACAAGAAGATCGCGCCCCGTATCGGCGGCGGGAGGGAGATATCCCCGCAGTTCGTCAAAATGCCCGAAGATGTCTCAGGCGCTGGCGGCATCTGGCTGGAAACGGCGCTTGAGGGCATGGTTCTGTGGGAAAAATCAAACCGCTTGTCGTCATTTCTGAGGCTTTTGAGACACGAAATCGCATCAGGAAAATTCAAAAGGAGCATGGTACACGGGCATCCGTTCTGGGTGCTGGAAAAAAGGAAATGACATGAAAAACAAGTCGCTCGAACTGGATTACATCTCCCGCTCCGAACACAGGCTTTGCGCCCTCGAAGTTCTTTACGAAAGAAAAAGCTGGGCGGATGTCGTGCGCGAGGCACAGGAAATAGTTGAACTCGCACTCAAGGCGCTGCTCCGGCATTCCGGAATCGAAGTCCCGCGCGTACATGATGTGGGCTCACTGCTTGCCCAACACAGGGACAGGCTGCCCGGCCTCCTGACCGACGAAGAGATCGGGAGGATTGCCGGCATTTCCAAAAACCTCCGGCGTGACAGGGAACTTGCTTTTTATGGAAGCGAAGATTTAACCCCTTCCGAGTTTTATTCCGAGCCAGATGCCCTGGCAGCCAAACGTGATGCCGCTTGGGTGGTCGAACGGGTCAAGGCAGCGTGCAGCCCCCCCCTTTCCGCATAGCGCAGCGCATCATGTAAATGATTCCATGCAGCTATAATTCTTCAATTTTACTGATGAATTATCTTGATTATTTTTGTCAACAATATACAATTAATTTAAGGCGCAAAACGGGGAAAAATGAAAACATTATCTCTCATTACGTTTTTTGCAATGCTTGCAACCGTGCTTGCGGTTTCGCACTAAAAGCCTCACGGAAATACTGCAACTTCCAGTCCTGCCTGCCTTGCCTCTAAGGCAAACTCCTCAAGCTTGTGCGCCGACACAGGCTCAAGCCCTTCCGTGGCGGAAGTGCGGCACACCGTTGTGAGATGAATCATCACCGGAGCGATTTGTTTATAAGCAACCAAAAGCGCATCAAGATTGTCGCGCGTATAGTTGCCAATCCCCCGCCCCTTGTCCGAATCAAGCCATAGCAACGTCTGGATGCGCGGCTCGCGCAGTTTTTTGATGTTTGCGATGTGCCCTTCAATACAACCCGCGCGCGGAAGCGGCCTGTTGAGCTTGTGCATGAGCGTTTGGGTGCCGCAATCCAGCTTGATCCACGCTTCATCCAGAATATTGAACGCGGCAACCACATCATCCCGCCCGAGTTCCGAGCCGTTGCTGAGACAGTTGAAAATCCATTTGGCATCCATGCTGCTTCTCAAAAAAGCAATGTCCTGCACGAGCAGCAGCAGCTCGGGATGAGTGCCCGGCTCGCAGTTTCCGGCAAAAGTCACTGACTCAATGCCAGGATGTTTTTCAAGCGCCGGAACAAGCGCCTGGATTATCCCGGCGCGGGACGCATGCCGCCCGGTGCTGTCACTCAGAATGCCGTATCCGTACTGGCAGTACACGCAGCTCCAGGTACAACATTTGATTTCCGGGTCACCGGTATTTATCCCCAGGGACAACCCCATGCGTCTGCTTTTACAGGGACCATAAACATGCGGGCAGACGCGTTTTTCTTTCATTGCCATACCAATACACCTGCCTGTACCATTGTTAAAGACGTATAAACCAAAAAGGAGATGACCATAATGAAACGCCCTGCCGGTTGTATTGTTTTGTCCGCGCTGACCGCAATCTGCCTTTCGTGTTCCATTGCCGAAAAATCAAGCCAGACAACCGCCTCCGGGGCGGCACAAGATGCCGCCGGCCCCATAAAGGGCGCCGTCACCATCATGCGATCGGATTATGCGCGCGGGGACATTCAGCGCCTCTGCCGCGAAGCCCTGGACAAAGCCGTCAAACGGCTGGACGGCATCGCAAACATCCCGCCCGCCTCGCGCTCGACCGGAAACACCCTGCTTGCCTTTGAAGACACCACCGCCGTCCTCTCGGACGAAATCAACGCGCTCAGCTTCATGGCCTATGTGCTGCAGGACGAGAAAATCCGCGAAGAAGCATCGGCCTGTGAGGAAGAAGCCGGAAAAACCGCAGTCACGATCTTCACGCGCAAGGATCTTTATTCCGCAATAAAAGACGCAAAAGCCGGAAGCCAGGACGAAAAGCGCCTGCTCGACGAAACCGTCAAGCGCTTCGAGAAAAACGGCCTCAAACTCCCCGACGACAAGCTGGACCTCGTCAGGAAGAAGATGAAAAAACTTGCCACGCTCGAATCCCGGTTTTCGGCCAACCTCAACAACGACACCTCGTCGCTCGAGTTCACGCCCGCCGAAACGGAGGGCGCCCCGGACGCCTTTCTTACCCGGCTCAAGAAAACCCCGGACGGCAGCAAATACATCGTCACGACCAAATCGCCCGACTTCAAGCAGTTCATGGACAACGTCCGCAGCTCAAAGGCAAGAAAGCGCATGCAGCTTGCATATTTCAACCGGGCTGCGGCAAACATCCCGATTCTTGAAGACGCCTTCACCCTCCGGCGCGAAACCGCCGAACTGCTCGGCTTCAAGAACTGGCTCGACTACCGCACCTTCGACCGGATGGCAAAAACCGGCACTACCGTGCTTGATTTTCTGGGCGGCATCAGGAGCAAGCTCTCGGCGCGCAACAAAAAAGACCTTGCCGCCCTTCTTGAATTCAAGAAACAGCATTTCAAGAACGAGCCTGAAAATGAACCCGGCAAGCTCAACATGTGGGACATCAACTATCTTTCCTATCAGCTTAAAAAACGCGACTTCGACCTGGATGATTCAAAAATACGCGAATTTTTCCCGACCGAGAAGGTCATGGCGGGCATCTTCGAAATTTATTCGCTTTTACTGGGCGTGAGATTTGAACAGGTGAAGGATGCATCGCAGTGGGCCGGCGGCGTAAAACTGTACCGCACCATCGACAAAAAATCCGGCAAAGCACTCTCCCACTTTTTTGTCGACGCCTATCCGAGACCCGGAAAATACGGGCATTTCGCGGCTTTTTCGCTGGTCATGGGCCGCAAACTCCCGGGCAGCGGCTACAACATGCCGGTCTCCTCGATCGTCGGCAACTTCAATCCGCCGAGCGGAGACAAACCGTCTCTTCTGAATCACGATGAAGTCGAAACGCTGTTCCATGAGTTCGGCCACATCATGCACCAGACGCTCACCAAGGCGCCGTATTCAAGCCTCGCGGGCAGCGACGTGGCACGCGACTTCGTCGAAACGCCCTCGCAGATGTTTGAAGAATGGGCCTGGCAGCCGGCCCTCCTCAAACAGCTTTCGTCGCACTACCGGACCGGGGCAAAACTTTCTGACGCCATGATCAAGCGCCTGCTCCAGGCGCGCGACTTCAACCAGGGATATTTTTACACCAGGCAGCTTTATCTTTCCCTGCTCGACGCCTCCTACCATACCTCGCCGATGACGCCCGACATTCTCGCGACCAATGATTCGCTCTACAAGGAGATTATCGGATTGGATTCAATCGAGGGCGGAAAAATGCCGGCAAGCTTCGGACACCTGATGGGATATGACGGCGGCTATTACAGCTACCTCTGGGCCGAGGTGTATGCGGTGGATTGCGCATCGCGGTTCCAGAAGGAGGGGTTCACGAATCCGGCCACCGGAATGCGCTTCCGCAGGACATTGCTCGAGCGCGGCAACATGGCGGACGGCGACAAGATTCTCGCCGCCTTCCTTGGCCGGGCCCCGTCACAAAATGCGTTTTTAAAGAAACTCGGAATCCGCTGAGCAACCTTCGCGACTACTTGATCCTGCTGATCTCGGAAAAGATCATGTAGATCCTGCTGCGGTCGGCCTCGAAGCTCCAAAACGGCCGCTTCATCAGCCAGCCCACGAAGGCCGTCTTGCCGGGTGCCTTGCCATGAGCCAGAAGATACATGAAAAGCGCCTCGATCATCTTGTCGGACTTGATGCCGAGCGGCCTCACATAGTCCGCAAACTGCCGCTTGAAGATCTTGAAGGCCTCACGGCCCTCCTTGAGATTGAGCGTCCCGCTCCTGTCCTTGTCAAAGCGCTGCAGAATCACCTCGACATAGTGGCTCACCATTGCAATGCCCTCGATGTCGGTCGAATCCATCGGCTTGGAAGAATAACCGTACAATCTTGAAGCATCTTCAAGAACATATTCAAAATGCCTGCGTTTCTTATTATCAAGGCTCCGGTATTGATCCACCGCCCCGGCCATCTGCTTCATGAAACCGGACACGCTGTAGCGCTTGAAAAACTCGCGCCTGAAACAGCCGATGTCGTTGATGTATTCGAAATCGAACGGATCAAGCGGGCCGAGTTCACACGGTTTTTCAGTCTTGAACGTATTGTGAATGCGCATCGCAAGTTTTTTTGCCGAAACCATCAGCGACAACAGGTCGGTCGCCTCGTTCAGGCTGACATGATAATTGCCGTCGGAGGAATAGCCGAAAAGATTGGATTCACGGAAACGCTTGTAATGCATGTCGTACCGGGTCGGATCAATGAACTTGAGATCAATGCCAAGATTGCGCACATCGTCGGTGAGATTCTTGAATTCCTCAAAGGTAACCCCGATTCCGCCGGGCGCACCCCTGACCGGATCACCCGCGTAGCCCGCGATGAGAAGAATACCCATCTGCCGGATCCAGTTCAGATCTGAAAGGTCCTGCAAAGTGTGCCGCCCTCCAGTCACATCGGGATTGAAGGATATTTCACCCCGGTTGCCGGCGAGCATCGGCGCCCTGACCTTGATCGCGGTTCGAAGATCGGCCGCGGTTTCGTGCGTCAGCGCATCAAGCGGCCCGAAATAGCTATAAGCCTCCTGCGGCTCGATCGCCAGGAGCTGCTCGTCCAAAAAAGCGGTATCAGCACTGGAATTGAACGAGTCGAACTCGCGTTCTACCAACAGCGTGAACAGGCCTTCCAGATACCGCTGTCCCCCGGCCCACCGTTCAAACGCGGTCCAGACACGGTTGACAAGCCCCGCCGTCAGACCGCCAGCGTCACGTCCCTCGGGGCCACGGCCGGAACCGGCAAAAGACCTGTAAACGGCCGCCCGCACAAGCGCCCGGAGCGTTTCTTTTCTGGCCGGCAGCTCGATGGCCTTGAAGGCGTCGACAAGCCGGTCAAGCTCCTCAAACACGATTGTCCGGCCGGGATGCAGACTGACAGATTCAAGCAGCAGCCCTCTTGCCTGCGATACGATGTCAAAAAACTCCTCGCGCGCGCTGCCCAGGGACCAGGATTCGTGCCGGTCCACGAAATGGAAATACCGCAAGCCGAGCGCATACCAGCGCGTCGCGGCAGCAGCAAGGCGGTGCCAGTCCGCCGGATTCATGGTGTCGTATGGCGGCCCGACAATCACAGATTTCATGGCCCCGACAAGCTCAAGATGTTCAATGACCGTTTCAAGAAGGATTGATTTTCCCGCCAGCTCCTTCAGCCCGGAAAGCATCGTTCCGAACTGCGCCAGGCTGTACGCCCGCCCGCCCGGCCTTTTTACCGCCAGGGCAAGCGCCGTCCCGGCATCGCTCACGGTTTTTACCAGCTCGCGCGCAACGCGCTGGCGCACCCGGGCCTTCCGGAGTTTCCGGGGGTTGAGAAGCTCAAGATCGTAATACTTCTTCACCGGGGCATAATGCGGCTTCAGCGCCTCGAACACCTCGTAAATCCGTTTGATGTCGGCCGGGCCGAGAAGCCCGTCAGCGCCGCCAAAAAGCGCACTCTTGAGTTCGAACGCCGGGGCCAGCAGCCTGGCAAGGGCATCGGGCGCAAATCCGAAGCTGGAAGCAATTTCCTTGCGCGCGCTTCCGATAAGATTTTCAAATACCACGATCGAAATGCCGCCGCCCGGATGCCGCGCGGCCGAATCGGAAAGCAAATCGCGCATCTCTTTTGTAATGCGCGAAAGCTGCTCCCCGCCGCTTCCTGCGGTCCACGAATCATGATTGGCGTTCAAATAGGTGTATCTCAACAATACGCCGTACCAGCGGGCGCCGTGACCCAGCACGCGCGTCCAGTCTCCTCCGGAAATCTCATCACCGGGACCGATCAGCACTTCCTTGAGCGCCCTGATGAGCGGCATCCGGCTTTTCAGCGTACCCGGCCCCGAGCCCTTGTAGAGCCGCTCCAGCGCATCAAGAAAACCTTCAAAACGGCTGAGCGAATAGGGCTCGCCGCTCCCTTGAAGGGCGCCGCCCGCGGTTTCGCCGAAGCCCACAATCGCATTTATCACCGCTTCGAGAAAACCCTCCCGGCCCTTCGCGGCCTCTATCATCGAGGGCGAAAGCGGCATGAACGGGCGGATTTTAATGAGCTGCTCCTTCACGACACCGATAAGCTCGCGGGCCCGGCTGATCTCGGCCACGGTCAGAAGGCCGTGCGACCCGCCAAGAAGCGCCCGCTTGAAGTGCATGGTCTCGGACACGAAATTGTCCGGGATTTTGAGCTCACCCAGAAAATAACGCTGCAAAAAATCCCGGAGCTCTCCGGGTGAAAACTCCCCCTGCTTTGCGCCCCTGGTGCGCTCGGCAAAAAGCTTGAGGGCGCCCGAGGCGCAATCACAAAGGCGCGCGATCTTCGCGTCATCGCCGTGCCCCTCGAAAAACTCCTGCCAGGTGTCAAACGCCTTTGACAAACAGCCGGTATCCGCCCCGGCCATGCCCAGACCGCCCTTCTGGGGCGTGGGTTCGTTCATTTTGAGCGAGCAGGACGCGACAAAAAGCGCCGGAACAAGCAACGCGGGCAGAAAGGCCAGGCGACCGGCAAAAAACCTAGAACGCATACGCCACCCCCGCATGCACCCGGTCGTTTGTACGGTAACGGTTGATGAAATCCGCCCCGCTGGCGCCGGGCTTGCCGTCCGAACTCAGAATATCGGCGCCAAGCGACATGGTAAGCTCATCAAGCGGGTGCCAGTCAAGTCCCGTCATGAGCACGCGACCGAAATTTCCGATATCATAAATAAACTTTGTTGAAACAGAAACCCTGCGCAGCGGTTTTCCGAACAAAAGCCCGAGCCCGGTGCGTCCGGACAACAAAACGGCATTCTGGAACTGATAGCGGCTCTCAAAGGTGCTTTTTCCGGGGGTGGAAAACGGACCCTGGTCCGCGTCGTCGCCCCCCCAGCTTCTCAGATAACTCAGGCCGAGATCGCCGCCTTCGCGCCCTTTGTCGCCAAAACCCCAGGTGAGCGAAGGCCCCAGCGTCAGCGCCGGCGAAACCTCCTGCGTCGTCAAGTGTTCGGGGGTTTCATCCCTTACCGGGCGCTCCGCGGTCACGCCCAGCCAGGCATTGAACCTGCCGGTTTTATAACCGGATTCAACCGTCAGGATATGATGATACACAACTCTTGGATATAACATCGCATCAACCGCGTCGGCAGGAATGTCCAGATAGCCGTCATAGGCAAGCAGCAACTGGTTCATCGGCTTGAAGGCATACGCCGTCGATACCCAGGGGCCGGTCACGCCCCCGAGCCGGGCGTAAACGCCGCCTCCCGGATGCAGTATGATATCTTTTAGCGGCGGCGAAACGAGCGTATAATTGATGCGCGTCTCACGGCCGAAAATCGAAAGCGAAGGCCCCGGATGGATGAACCACTTGGATTTTGAGCTGACGCTGCCGTTCTTGAACTCAAGCGGCGTGCCGCGTTCGGGGATGAAAACAGGGGAACCAAAGACAAGAAGCTTGAATACGGGCTGCTCGATTTCCAAAAACGCGCCAATAAGCCCGACCTGCACTGGAGCAAGATAGTCCCACCTGTAAGCCCCCTGCCAGAACCCTGAGTTCCACATCCTGTCTGAAAGGCTCCAGTCGGCAAGCTTGCGTCCGACCTGCACCCTGGCAACAGGCGACAGCCGGGGCGAGGTGCCGAAATACAGCTCCGGCGCCTCGAAAGAGCAATAGCCAAAGTCATTAAGAGCCACAGAAGCCTGCGCGTCGGCGGAAAACTCAAAAATGCGACCGCTGGAACCGGCATGCCCCCTGGCTTCAAGAATGGGGAAAAATGACCTCTGTGAAGCATTTACGGGACCGAAATAGCTGGTGGATTCAACGCCTATCGACCCCGAACCGCTGAAGGCATACCCCTGAAATGGAATGGCAAGCGCACAAAAAACCGCAAAAAAGCCCCAAAAAAAGCGGTTAATCCTTGCGGTAAATGCACAATAATAGACCAAAACGCTTCTCCTCGTAAAAAAGTAGAACTACCACCCAAGACAGGACAAGGCAATACCTTTGGCAAGACAATAGTATTAATTAATGACATCAGAATGTTAGCTGCTAGTTATTTCTTGTTTTTCTTCTTTTTTCGGAAGGCGGACTTTTTATCTGTCGATCGCTTTGATTTGGCGTCGAAGAAAGCTTTGGCAAAAGCTGCGTCCTTGAGCCGCTCAGCCATCTTTTTGCGATGAATGGCCTTAAGTGTCTTGCGCGAATAGTTGGGACGTGGCTTCGAAGGAGCCGCTGGAGCTTTTGTTGTGGTTGCTTCTGTAGTTGTTTCGGTCATATCTTCCTCATTCAAATCAAATATGTTGAAAAGACTGTCTACACAAAAAAACCGGGCCGCGCCAGTGCTTTCGTAAGCGCTCAGCAGTTCCGTAATCGCTGATATGCTTGTGTTGTGCATGTTATCCGGATAATATGCACACTATATGCATAATATTACAAGAGCCCTAAAAATGGACCTTCCTCGCGGTAAATCCGCATTTTTATGGGGAGCCAGAAAAACCGGAAAAAGTTTCTGGCTGAAGCACGCTCACCCGCCGACAAAAGCAGATCCCTGCCACTGACGAATGCCCACAGATCATGCGTAGTACGGGACGCCCGCGCCGAATCCATTCTGGTTCGCGACGGTGGATGGCGAGGTTCATTCAAATGCGATTGCTTTCTCTCAGGGAAAGCAGCTAAAATAAGGCTTGGATGTGAGGTTTTTATGGCTCAAAACGAAACACTGCCGATCAGGCAGTATAAAAAATATCAGTGGATCGTATGGCATCCCGATCTCTTGGGTGGCAAACCAACGATCAAGGGAACCCGGATTTCAGTGGCGCTTGTGCTCGAATGTCTGGCGTCTGGCATGACCGCCGATGGGATTGCAGGAGAATACGAGGGATTTCCAAAAGACTGCATAGCCGAAGTGCTGACGCTTGCCTCCGAACAAGCCAACCATCCTGTGGAACAAAACGATGTGGCTGCTTGACAATAATATCCCCCGAAAAATTCACGAGTTTCTGAAAGTTCAGGGGATTCCCAATGAAACCGCAAGTTTTCGCGGCTGGCAATCGCTTCGTAACGGAGAACTTGTAGAGGCTGCCGCTCATGCGGGTTTTCGGTGCATCGTGACCCAGGACGTTGAGTTTGAGAAAAGTGCCGCCAAGAATCTCCAACGGTTCCCTGATATGGCAATCGTTCTTATTCGCATCCGCCAGCTGCCGGGACGCCTGTTTGTCGAATTATTCCAAGAGGCATGGAAACAGAGCCCCATTTCCCCGAATCCGGGCAAGGCAAGTGATTGGCCAGTTTGAGCGCACCGATGGAGCCGGGTGGAACATCAGCTTTGACAAAAAACCGTGATCTCGAGATATCCTAGAGTTGGAAATCGTTCTTAACACATCTTTGGAGCGGCGAATTGGTTTAAAACCGGGCCGCGCCAGTGCTTTCGTAAGCGCTGCTGCGGCCCGGCGGCAAACCTGCCGGAAAACCGGCGTAACTTACATCAAATCAAGATCAACGAACTTGCCATCACCCCGCGTGAACATCACGGCGGTGGACCTTGCTTTGGTGAGAATGGTCTCAACCGTCCAGTTGATCGAAACCTGCATGCCCGCTATGGGCGCGGCCTTGGTGCCGACATTTACAACCGAATCCATCTTGGCCGACGAATTGAATGTATAGCCCCACGCCACCCAAACATCCGCGGGCACCACAAGGACGTTGGACAGATATCTGCCCTGCCCTTTATATGAACCCCCGTAAGTGTAATAAACCCGGTACGCGAACTGCACGACTTTCATGCGATAAAGATTCTTGTAGGTCACGCTGTACTCAACCCAGGTCGGATTGCTCCAGCCTTCCATTTCACGCCAGTCGGTGATGCCGCTCGGAACCGCGCTGGCCGCGAGGTCCGGACCGATATTCATCACGGGCTGGTTGTCAGAGACTACCTTCCAGACCTTCTTGCCGATCGCAATGACTTTGTCTAGAATTACCTCCACCTCGTCAAGGACGCCGCCGTCGCTGCCGGGGCTTCCGGGACCTGTCGGTGCCGGCGCGCCCGCCGGAGCATCGAACAGCTTCGGATCGGCCGTACCGGTTGTCTTTTCAACTTCTATCGAGCCAATTGAAAAATATTTTTCATCCTGCTGCGTTGCCGGCGCTTTTCCGTCCGCCGCATAAGCGACGCCCGAAAGCACCAAGCAAAACATGACTGCCAACACTACTTTGATTATTTTCATTGATTAACCTCCCCCAAGGTTGCTGCTTATGTAGGCCAGCGCCCCAAAAAACACAATAAACGGCAGAAAATAATTCAATTATTTCAAAAAGTGTTATATTGCACCGCATAACGAATGTGTGTGGATAACAGCAATAACCAGAGCGTTCCGCTGCACAAGCAGCTGGAATTGATCCGTTTTGAACGGGGTGTGGAAGTCTGCGAAAGCATAGCCAGCCATCATGCACAACTGACCACGCTTGAACTCGAGCGGCTCAACATCATCCTGACCGGCAAGCCGGATGATCCATGGCGTGACCAGACCACGACGCTCACGCTTCCTTCGGGCAGACAGGAAACAATGTCTCTACACACGAATTTCAAGCTCATCGCACGCGAAAAGCTGCATTATGCGACCGGGCTTGCCGAAAACGGCGGATGCCTCGATGCGGCGGTTTCGATTTACGTCGCGCTTGTGCTGGCGCATCTGTTCAAGGACGGAAACCGCAGAACGGCGGCCCTGGCGGCGCTCTATTTTTTATGCCGCTATGGCACGCCGATCCCCGGAAAGGCGCTTTACGCCGTCAAGCCGGGGGATCTGCGCGATGAAAAGCAGGTCGGGACGCTGAAAACCGCGATAAGCGAGATGGCAAGATTCGCTTCAAGAGGAAACCAGGGGAAGACATGATGAAGAAATTTATTATATTGATGTTATTTATCATATCAGCCTACGCGCTCTCGTCCGATGCAGACGGCGGAAAATGCCATCCCGCAGCGGGCTTTCTGACCTACAACACCTGGGGCGTGGGCTCGATGGTGGAAGCCGTCAGCAGCAAGGTGTTCCAGCCGCCCGGCACGCCCGGCACGCCCGGAAGGTTTGACCGCATGAACCGCGAGATACCGGAACTCGGGTACGACGTCGTGGCCTTCCAGGAGGTGTTCACGCCGTACCAGCTCCGTGTGCTTGCGTTCATGAAGGGGTACGCACACCGGGCCGTGGGCGCCTCGACAAGTTCAAAGCCGCTTTCGAGCGGCCTTCTGATCGTGAGCAAATGGCCCATTGTCCGGAAAAAAACCATGATTTTCAAAAA
>MEQJ01000014.1:18282-21696 GCA_001770165.1 Bdellovibrionales bacterium RIFOXYD1_FULL_53_11
CCGTTTTGTTTCCGGACGCGGGCGAGGTCGAAGTCATTACAACGCACCTCAACTCCGTCCACGGCGGCGAGTTGCGCATGGCGCAGCTCGGACAGCTCGCCCGTTTTGTCGAAGCCTACAACACCTCAAACCCGCTGGTGCTGCTGGGTGATTTCAACATCGATCCAAACACGCGCGAACTCCTGGATTTTGAGCACCAGCTGGACATCGGCGACTCGTATCTCATGCATAACGGCGCCAGCGACGACAACGATACCGCCAGCGGATTTACGTGGAACCCCTCGAAAAACAAAAACGCAAAACCACTATACGGCATTGTTGCCTTGCAATTGCTGCTCGGGCAGCCCGGCAGGGCACTTGATACAATTCTTTCAGACATTTTTCCGCGAAGGATTGATTATGTTTATTTCCGGGAGGGCCGGCGCGCAAACGTGAAAGTGTTGAACTCAAAGCTTGAACTTGCCCATAAAGTCCATGGCGGGACGCTTTCTGATCATATCGGCGTTGGAAGCAGATTTGAGTTCAATTAAGCTAATTCAAATACTGTTATAATATCAATAAGTTATTAGATGTGTAATACCTGATCTTTTTGCTTAACTTTTAGGTCTTTCAGCATTATAATGTAATCTCTGGGGGTTGTCTTGCGATGACAAAGTTATCGCTTAATATATCATTGCTATTGGCGTTGCTGTCTCTCCTTTGCGGCTGTGAAAGCACGGATGGCGGCAGCAATTTCCAGCGCACCGGCGGCGAAGCCGCCGCAAGCACCGTTGCCCAGCCCTCCAACATCGCGGCCACCGCGACAACCGATTCCTCGATTGCACTCGCCTGGACCGACAACGCCTCCAACGAAACCGGTTTCGAACTCGAAAAATGCAGCGGCAGCGCATGCACATCGTTTACGGCGGTTTCGGCGTCACCGCTTCTGAACAACGCCACCACCCACACCGAAGCGGGCCTGTCACCGTCGACGATCTACCGCTTCCGCATCCGCGCGGTCGGAAACGGCGGGACATCATCAAACTGGACCGTCAGCGACAACATCACCACCTCGTCAATCCCGTCGGCGCCCACCAGCATTTCCAAATCAATACTGCCATCAGGAGTGACGCTCTCCTGGGTTGACAACGCAACCTCAGAAACCGCCTTCACGCTCGAGCGCTGCGCCGGCGCCAACTGCCGGGCCGATCCGGCAAATTTTGTGACCACCGTATCAAGCGCGATCAGCGCAAACGCCACGAGCTACACCGATTCAACCGTGGTCCAGGGCACCACTTACAACTACCGCCTCAAGGCCTGCAACACGCTCGGCTGCTCCGACTGGCTCACGCTCGGGTCGGATGCGGCGGTCACTTCGTGGCCCACTTTCGGCGTCGAACCCACCGAGTCTTCCAAAACCGCCGCAAGCGTCACCATCGGCTGGGGCGACAGCGCGAGCGACAACGGCTACGAGATAAGGCGCTGCCTGGCTTCGTCATGCACGTATTCAACCATCGGAACGGCAGTCGAGGACGCCACCTCATTTACGGACTACGGCCTCTCTTCGAACACCGCATACAAATACCAGGCAAGGCCGCTCCTGGGCGGCGCCGGCGACGACTCGGGCTGGAAACCGGACACGCCGCTCTCGATCACCACTTATGCGGCGCCAACGGCTCCAAGCAGTTTTGTGCAGACCATGACGGACATCGGCGCCACAACTATCACCTTCAGCTGGACGGACAACACCGCCGGCGCGGGCACGCATTACATCGAAAAATGCACGGGCGCCGGCTGCACCAACTTTGCGGCTCTCGCGTCCGTCGCCGCCGGCGTAACAAGCTACCAGGCCGTCGGGCTCACGGCCGGCACGATCTACCGCTTCAGGGTGCGCTCGTATCAATACGGCGCGTACAGCTCATCCTATCTTACAAGCTCTGACATAAGCACAAAAGCGTACATGCCATGGATGACGGACGGACCGGTGCACTCATCGCTCATCAGCGGCTCGACAATGTTTATCGGAGGGGATTTTCTCACCATCGGACCCTATACCGGCACCGGCATTTCAATCACCACGTCAAATGCCAACATGACCGCGGCACTCATCGGCACGCTCGCAAAAGTGAACGGAACCATATACTGCGTCATCCCGGACGGGGGCTCCGGCTTCTACATCGGCGGCAGTTTCACCGCAGTGGGCGGCGCTTCGAGAAAACGCGTGGCGCGAATTGCTTTTGACGGCTCGGTCGGAGTTGCCTCAATCGGAGACACCTTCACCGTGGACAACGGCGAAGTGCGGGCGCTGGCACTCAATTCTTTGCATGACACGCTTTATGTCGGCGGCACCTTCACCACGGTAAACGGCGCAACAACCAGGAACCATATCGCCAAGGTAAGCACACTGGGAGCGCTTGACGGCTGGAATCCGAACTTGAACGGCAATGTCTATGCGCTTGTTGCCAATGAACCGGTGATTTATGCGGGAGGAGCGTTTACCGATATTGGAGGCGGCACGACCCGGAACCGGCTGGTCGCGATTAATTCAACCACCGGGGCGGCAACCGCCTGGGATCCGAACTCAAACGGCACGGTGCATACGCTGTTGCTGGACGGAACCACGCTCTATGCCGGAGGTGATTTCACCGCGCTTGACGCCACGGAGTCAACCGCCAGAAGCAGGCTCGCGAGCATCAGCACGGCGGACGGGTCCATAAACACATTTACGGCAAATGCAAACGGCTCGGTGCGGGCACTGGCGCTCGACGGAACCACGCTCTACGCCGGAGGACTTTTTACGCAGATAAACTCTTCCACGCGCAATTATATCGCCGCCGTCGACACCTCGACCGGAGACGTCACAAGCTGGAACCCGTCGGCAAACAGCACGGTTTTCGCGCTTTCGGTGGATTCGAACTCAAACGTCTACGCGGGCGGCAGCTTTACGCAGCTTGGCGGACAGACAAGATACTACGCCGGCGCGCTGAACTCCTCCGGCACGACCATAAGCTGGCATCCCGCTTCGAACGACACTGTTTACGGCATTTCCATCTACAGCACTTATGCATATCTTGGCGGATCATTTACTTCGTCAGGCGGATATTACACCGGACGCCTCGCCGCAATTGATCTTTCAACAGGAATACCCAAGTCGTGGTTCGCGCCAAAACCTTCCAGCACCGTAAGAGCGCTTGCCGCCAATTCCACGGGATCGACATTATATTTCGGCGGAGATTTCACGACCGTAGGCTCATCCACCCGCAACAGGATCGCGGCGGCAAGCACGGGCACAGGCAGCCTCACCTCGTGGAATCCCGGTGTTTCAAGCCACTCCGTACATGCAATCGCGCTTGATTCGACGGATGCCAATGTCTACGTCGGCGGGACATTTACAGGTGGTACGGCAGGCGGCGTCGAGGCAAACTATCTGGCCTC
>MEQJ01000015.1 GCA_001770165.1 Bdellovibrionales bacterium RIFOXYD1_FULL_53_11
CATGGCGACCAGATTGGCGCTCGATCCGGAGTTGACCAGTATCGCGGCCTCGGTGTCGAGATAATCGGCCAGGCCAAGCTCGAACTCCTCGGCATAGCGTCCGGCAGTGAGCCAGAAATCAAGCGACGAGTCGATCAGCTTCTGCAGTTCATCGTGGTCGAAATGCCGTCCGGCATACCTGACCCAGTCCTCACCCGGCGTGAATCCGCTTTTTGAAGCGCGGTCCGCCTCATGGTACTCGCGCACAAGCGCAAGAATGTTCCTTCTGATTTCCTGCTTCGTCTTCATATGAAGTCAATAACTAGTGCGGACAGGGCAAAACAACAATAAAAAATATTTTTTACTGGCCGTACTGGTTGATATAAACAACCCCGTATGGGCGCTTCCGGCAACAAGGTCCTCGTGGCAATGAGCGGCGGAGTGGATTCAAGCGTGGCGGCAGGCCTGCTCAAAGAGGCGGGTTATGACGCCACCGGCGTATTCATGTGCCTCGGAAGCGCGGGCGCGGGGCACGAAACCGGCGCCCGCTCCTGCTGCTCGCCGGAGGACGCGGCCGACGCCCGCATGGTCGCAGACCACCTCAAAATCCCCCTTTACGTGCTCGATTTTTCACGCGAGTTTGAGGCTATTATTGAAAATTTCGTAAACGAATACCGCTCCGGCAAAACGCCGAATCCGTGCGTGCTTTGCAACTCGCGCATCAAATTCGGACGCCTTGCCGCGCACGCAACGTCGCTTGGAATACAAAAAATCGCGACCGGCCATTATGCGCGGGTACAGGAATGTCCCGAACCGGCCATTATGCGCGGAAAAAACCGGGCCAAGGACCAGTCCTACGCCCTCTGGGCCGTCCTGCGGGAAGTGCTCGGGAGAATGCTGCTGCCGATCGGACAAACGGGCGGAAAACCGGAGGTGCGCGCCATCGCAAACCGCATGGGCCTCAAGGTGCACGACAAGCCCGACAGCCAGGAAATATGCTTTGTGCCGGATGACGATTATGCGGCTTTTTTGCGGTCAAAATGCCCTGATGCGCTGAAGCCGGGCAGGCTTATGGATACCTCCGGCAAAGTCCTCGGAAACCATGCGGGCCATGCAACCTTCACCATAGGCCAGCGACGCGGCATAGGGGCCGCAGGAGTCACGACCGGGGAACCCATGTATGTCATCCGGATCGACCCCTCCGACGCCACCGTGGTGATCGGACCCCGTGCCGAAGCAATGTCAACAAAGCTGGTCGCCACGCAGGCAAACTGGCATCAGGACATGCCCGCTGCATTCGATGCCACCGTCCAGATCCGCTACAACCACGAAGGCGCCCCGGCGCGCGTCAGAAAACTGGACAACGGCGGTTTTGAAGCCGACTTTGAAAAACCCGTGTTTGCCGTGACCCCCGGCCAGTCAGCCGTGTGCTTTGACGGCGAAATACTGCTCGGCGGGGGCACCATAGAAGACAATAACGGTCCGCAGTAAAAATGTCTAATTTTACTTTATAGTAAAAATAGACTTGACTTTTTTTACTTTACAGTAAAAATAGACACATGCAAATAACTCGAATATTAAGCCAAGCTTGTTTTAGCGAATCAGCAGGCAGACAGATGCGGTTTATAGCTGGTCCGAGGCAATGCGGCAAAACTACAATTGCTAAATTCCACTTGCATCATACTAATTGCAGCAACTTATATTACAACTGGGATATTCGTAAAACAAAAAGCTTATTTTATGTGAACAACGATTTTTTCTACGACGATCTAATTACCGCTCCAGGCGATAAGAAGTGGCTCTGTTTTGATGAAATTCATAAAATGCCAAAATGGAAAAACCTACTTAAAGGCTATTTCGATGAATTTGAAGGCAAAACATATTTTATAATTACTGGTAGTGCCCGGCTGGATCTAATGAAGAAATCCGGCGACAGCCTTACTGGGCGTTATTTTTTGTACAAACTTTTCCCTCTGATATACAACGAAATTGAAACCAATAGAACTATTTTGAACCCGCCAGTAAGTGCACGAAATTTTATAGAAACCAGACTATCAACAAAATCCCATAAAAATACTATTGATTCCCTGCTTGAACACAGCGGGTTTCCAGAGCCATTTTTGAAGAATAACAAAATTTTTCTAAAAAAATGGCGCGATGACTTTACTGACCGATTAATCAAAGATGATTTACGCGATCTAACCGGTATCCATGACGTAGAAAAAGTTGCAACACTGCTTGAACTACTCCCTTCAAAGATCGGAAACCCGCTTTCACTAAATTCCATGCGAGAAGACTTAGGTGTAAGCCATACGTCCATACGATCCTGGCTGAGATCCCTGGAGCTAACATATTCAGTTTTTACTCTTTCGGCTTATTCAAAAAAAATTACTAGATCTATTAAAAAAGAAAAAAAGCTGTATTTATTCGACTGGTCGAGGATTAGTGATCCAGCACTGAGGTTCGAAAATTATATAGCCTGTGAATTACTTGCTCAAACTGCTTATTGGAATGAATTTAGCAATGATACATTCGACCTGAACTACATTAGAACCAAAGATGGGAAAGAAACAGATTTTTTGATCACCAGATCCAGTGTTCCGTGGCTATTAATTGAGTGTAAATATTCAGAAACTTTTATTGAAAAGCATCATATAATCCATTCAAGAATGCTTGGGGGAATACCCGTAGTTCAGCTTTCGTATAATTGCAATACAGTAAAAAAAATTGACAACACATGGCAAGTACCGGCGGAACGTTTTCTGTAGAAGACACAGGAGATTCCTGCTGCAGCCATTCCTGATAAAAGCCCGGGCCGGAAGCTATTGCTTCCGGCCCGGGCCTCCAGTTTTTCAGGGAATGAAAAAACCGCCTGATCAGTTGATGACAACCCCCTCTTTTTTTGAATTCAACCCGTATCCCCTGATGGATACCGAACCGCCGAATTCCACATATGGGGCATACGTTGCTTCATAAGGCGCTTCTTCAATATTGCCGGTATGAATACGCCGGACCAGACGCCCCCCCTTGTATGTGACCTCGTTCCTGATGTCGTTTACCAGCGAGAGCCAGACTGTCTGCCGTTCATAATTCTTGAACGGAATGCAGCCAGCGCGGTTCTCGATCCGCACCTTGATGCTCTGACCGTCATAACCCGTATGAAAAACGCCAAGTGCGCAGCTCTGGGAAACAGTTTCTCCGGTTCCGTTAGGCGAATTGTCCACCCAGGAGAATTTGAGCCTGAGCCCCTTGAGAAAATCAGTCTTCATGGCAAACGGGTCCTCAACCCTCTCAAACCTCGGCTCGCTGCTGCTGTACGTGGTGATGTCAACACCGCGCTCCTCGCCGGCAACACACCTGAACTGGACATTGGGCGGATTGCGCGCGGGGTCGACATGACAGCCAACTGCCCTGTTCGTACTGCCGCGATCAAAGCACTCATGTCTGAGACAAAAGACCTGCGACTTGCGCTCCTTCGTCGCGATATTGAACTCGCGCTTTTCGATCTGGACGTAGCCTGGCTTGATTTCGAGCAGATCACCCTCAAGAACGGTCAGCCCGAGCGCAATCTCCTTGCTGTAGGTGTTGTCGACGCCTTTGCGGCAAGCGGCACCGGACGGCTTCAGACAATCGGCGCTGTTGTTGACATCGCCTACGCTCACCGCCTTGTCCTGCGTGGGCTGGAGGATGGTGTGCGACGAAACCATCTGGCTTGCGAGCGAAGTCGAAACCTCATTCCACTTTGCTTCAAGATGCGTTTCCTCGGTGTTCTTTTCATTAGAAAGCTGGAGACAAATCATCTTGCGACATTCTGGAAGTTCGGATCCGGACGGCTGGAACGGCTTGAAAAACACATTCATAGCCTGCGCAATCAGACTGTCTACATACTGATTGCGATCACCCTCGATATCCACGCTCATTGACATGCTCTCGATGATTTCACGCAAGCGAAGCCTGGCATCGGCCTGCAGCCAGGCAATGCGCGCGCCGAGTCCGGTCTGCAATTGCTTGTAAACCTGCGACCTGTCGAGCCTTATTGAAGCATTGAGGATCACAAACGGCACCTGCACTTCATAATTCACGCTAAGGGCCGCGGTGCTGGTATAAAGGCCCTCGTCAAGAAGATAGCGCGCTTTTTCGAGCGGCAATCTGAGCATGACCGGAAACGGCCTGTTATGAAAACAATATTCGGACTTGACCATGTATGAAGGCGTGGCATCAAATTCCTCACCGTTGAGATGGAGCGTGACCTTGCGCGGACAGCCATGCAGAACGGCCACCTGGCCGTATCCCTGTTCGCCAAGTTTTGCCTTCATCAGCTCGTAGTCCTGGATGAGATTGTTGCCGTTTATGAAAACCGGCTTGCGGTCGTCCGGACCGTTGATGCGCTGTCTGCTGCCGTCGACCATCACTGCCGAAAAATTGAGTTCCACAAGACCGTCTTCACGCTTGAAGGGGGCCAGACGCGCGCCCTCGGTCGCCGAATAAGCGTATATGAACGGGGCAATGAACGCGACACCCGCCAGATCCTTCTGTTTGATGCGGAACAAACTGGTGTTATGCCTCGGATCGACCGGAATGATGCCAAGCTGGGTGGCCCGGTTCGCGACAGTGCGCTTCCAGTATTCCTTCTCGGCCATCGACATCTCGGCCCGGGTGTACGTCACCGCGCCATCCGGGCTCTTGCGTACGCTTTTAGGCCACTGGTCGGGGTCACCGACATGGACCGGAGAAACCGGCTCCGTCGCCCCGCCCTGCTGCTCTTGAGCCCCGCCCTGCCCGGCCGCCGCCGGCTCATTGTTCTTGTTTGCACACCCCGAGACAAGCAGGGCGGCCGTGGAAATCCACGCGATCAGGTTTGCAATCATCATGCGTTTCATTTTGTACTCCCTTTTGATTTTTTAAGCCTTCAATCTTACAAGATCCTTGCATTCATGTCGGCCATGCCAAAGCGCCATAGCAAACCCGGTGCCGGAAAAGCCGAACACGATATTATTGGAATATTTCTGATTCTTGTGCGGGTCAGCCCGGATGGCATCGTGAAAAACCGACACCAGATGCCGGGACGGGACTACTCTCTTTCGCCAAGCACCTGCGCGGTGAACCCCAAAAGCTCGGCTCGCGGATTCTTGTACGCATCACGCGGAAGGCCGGCCTTCATGCTGAGATGTTCGAGATAGGTCTTGCGATCCCATTTCCACTCGACAGGAACCTGCGGCAGCAAAAGCCCTGAGTTGCCGCCAAGCCTGAGTACAAGTCCGTCGCGCCCGACTTTGACCTGGTCCGCGGAAATTTTTGCAAGCGGACTCATGATCGAAATCTCCATGTCGATATCATCAAGTTCGGCAGGCGTGACCCGGTCAAAACGCGGATCATGGGCGGCGGCATTGATCGTATTTTCGATCACCCCCTGGAACACGGGCCGTTCACCCAGCACATGGCCGATGCAGCCGCGAAGCTCGCCGTGTTTTTTGAGCGTCACAAACACGCCGAGTTTTTGTCTGAGCTGGTCGCCGACATCAAAGGCCGCAAGCTCCTTGTCGCCAAAACGCGAGACCTTGTCTTTGACAAAACGCTCCAGCACGTGCCTCGCAAGGGCCAGCAGGGTTTTTTTGCCTGCGGCATCGACATATACCGTCTCCGCCTGATCATCTCCTGCTCCTTCGCTTTCAAACAAAATCGCGGCGTAGCTCACGCTGTTTTGCCAGTCCCCCGTCTGCTCGCCGCTTGTTGAATATTTCAACAGCCTGCCTTCGTTTCTGAATCCCGTTTTTTCAAAAATGGCGAGCAAAAGCCTGATGGGACCCGCGCCGCAAACTGTCGCGCCGGTATCATCGATAAACCTGTCAAACCCGGCCTGGTCGCCGCGGATGATATTGTGGATCGCACCATCATCGAGCGCCCTGATCCCGTCCCGCACCGCCCCCCCCATGGCCGGGGCATATCCGAAGCGCGGACCATAGTGGGTGAAATCCGAGCTGACCACGACAACCGTGTTTTGATCCATTATTCCGCTTATCGCGCGCGCAAGACCGGCAAGAGCGCCCTCATCGGCATCCCCCACGACAAGCGGCACCAAAAGCGCATCCGGAAGAACCTTCTGTAAAAAAGGAATCTGCACTTCGTCGCTGTGCTCACGCGAAAACGGAGAGGATGCGGCCTCAATCCGTATGCCGGCCCCCTTGAGTTTTCCGGCCGCTGCCGTATCAAGCGGATATAGCCCGAGCGGCGTCTTGTACGAGGCATTGATCAGCACCGCTCCGTGAAGATGTACATAATGCGAAGGCGCAAGCAGGATCACGCGCCGCACGCCGGAACCGGCAAGCTCCTTGTATGCCACGGCCGCCGTCCCGCCGCTGTAAGCATATCCGGCGTGTGGAACTATAATCGCACGGGGCCCCCGGCAGCGCCGCCCCTGCCCGGAGATCGAGAGCATCTTGTCAAGCATTCCGGAAAGTTCCTCCCTGTCCGCCGGATAAAAAGCCCCGGCATGAACCGGCTTGCGCACAGCCACCGCTCCCGCGCCCCCGTGATAACCGTCTCCAAATAAAAACATAACGCCTCCTGCCATGAATAACGCGAATATCGCCTTCCGCATTTGTAATGAGAATAGCAAGTTTTCCTTTTCACCGCACCAGCTCTGTGTATGATTGGCGCCATGGGCAGCATCAAGACAAACCAGCATGACATTGTGATTGTCGGAGCCGGACTCGCAGGGCTTACCGCCGCATATTATGCAAAAAAAATTGATCCCAAGCGCAGTGTGCTTGTGATCGAGCGCTCCGGTTCGGCCGGCGGACTTACCGGAAGCTGGACGGACCACCGCTTCGGCCCGGACAAGAAGCTTCAGATGCCGATGCACATGATTTTCAGGGACAAATATCCGAATCTCGTAAAACTCGTGCAGGAAATCGGAGGAGAGCTTTCCACGCTTTTTTCGGGCTACCGGATAATCACCAGTGACGCCACGGCGCACCGCCTGGAGATGAACGACTGGACGGCGCGCATGCTGCCGCCGCCGCTGCACGGGCTCGGCATGTTTTCAAAGCTGAAGATGCCCTTGCGGGCAAAATGGGACATGCTCAAGCTCGCCCTTGTTTCCACGTATTCGGCACGCGAAGTGCTCAGGGGCGTTCAAGAACCCAAGCTGATGCCAAACACCATGTCGCTTGAATGCCTCGAACTTCTGCTCGGAATGGGACCGGTCTCGCGCGACTTCATGGAATCAATCACGCCCAGCATCTTCAATCTGCATCCCTGGTACACAAGCGCGCCGAG
Source organism: Bdellovibrionales bacterium RIFOXYD1_FULL_53_11 (assembly GCA_001770165.1). GTDB lineage: Bacteria > Bdellovibrionota > UBA1018 > UBA1018 > UBA1018 > XYD1-FULL-53-11. The sequence goes on from MEQJ01000015.1 coordinate 7,258, forward strand.
AATAGCAGCGGTTCTGGCGGGCACCATGACCGTTAACCGGGATTCGCTGCACTATCATGTGTTCGGCAGAAATTACAATCCGGCTTTTATCGACCGCTTTGTCGACCGCCTGAGGGCCATGGGGGTTGAGTTCAGCTTCTGGACCGAGGCCCGGCGCATCGACGCCAGTGCGGACGGCTCGCGCGTCGAAGCACTTTGGATAAAAAACTGCGGGCCCGGAAACTCGGCGCGCTACATCTGTCGCAACTGCGGCGCTGAAAACCATGCGCTTGACCGCGCGCTCTGCACGCGCTGCGGACTGGACACCACGCTTGCGCTCGTTCGCGATGGAACGATCAAAAAGCCCGCGCCTGCCGACCTCTGGCGCGAGCCAGAAGAGTGCGGCTGCGAAAAACTTTCGCCCGGAACCCTCATAACCGCGATGTATCCGCAGATGATCGCGCGCCTCCTTCCCGAAGGCTCCCCGCTCAGGCGCCATCCCGGGGTACGCTCGTTTTTTTCGTCCCGCGCACGACAGACCCAGCTCTCGATCGCGCGTGTTTACTACCGTGGCCGGGTCACCCGGGGTGAAATGATGATCACCGGCACGCATAATCCCGCGTTTGCCTTCAACGGCTGCCAGTCCGTGCTCAACAACTTCGGTGCCGAGGACCTGGGTTATGCGGGCGGGGACGTAATCGATGTCCTGCTGGACGTCGGCGTTGTCCGTGACGCACACTCACATGACGAACAGAAAAAACGCATCGTATCCGATCTCGCGCGCGTGTATCCCGACGCCGATCCGTCGCTTGTCGAGCATGTTTCTTTTGCGGATATATATCCGGAGGTTTTATATCTAAGCGACCAGCCGGCAATCGCCGGATTGCACAGGTTTTACAACGGCCACCGCACCGGGGCGGGCAACTGGTTTGTGGCCGGCTGTCACAGCGGCCTTATCGGCATCGGAATGGAATCCGCCGTTCAAAGCGCGATGAGCGCCGTAAACTGCATGTTTGAAAACACCGGCGAATCAGTGAAAATCAACCGGTATGAAATGCACCCGTTGAGCCGCGCCGCCAGCTACCTCGGACAGGCAATCCTGTGGTGGAAGGTGGGCCGTCATCCGGGCCGGATGGCCGGGACAAGATACTCGGAGCGTTGAACAGCGGAACCGCAGAAGCGGGGGATGGGCTTACAACGACATCTGAATGGCGATTTTCCTCGCCGCTTGCCGTTCCGGATGCTCGAATGCCTCACCGAAGAGATCGAGATCCGCTTTAGTCATTCCAAGCACGCGACCTTGTTTGCGCCACATGGCAACAGCGTGTTCCACCTTGTCCAGGATTTTTTTTGCATGTGCATGCGTGATTCTGAAATACGGAGCCGCTGACAATAATGCCTCGATCGTTGCGGCCGGCCCGGTTTCTTCTGATATCCAGGTTTTCAGCTCGCGAACACGCTCGGGGAATGGATTGATGTCGAACGCCGGCGCCAATCGCCATTTGCCATGCTCGACGTGTAAAAATCCGTGATTGAGAAGATGATCATCAACATTGGTAACCAAAATGGAAAATGCAATTCGCCGCCAGAGTTCGTCAATATCGTTTTGTGCATCAGCGCCATGTGCCCTGATTGCATCGACAATTTCGGTGTAAGAGTGCCCGGCAGAATCAGCAGGTTCCACGCCAAGCATTGTTGCAGCAGAAACATACATCATTCTGCCTCCGCTTTTTGATCGATCAAACCGGCGTATAAGTGCAACTGGAACACCATCACTATCGATGAGCCGGGCGTGAGCGGCATTTATTCCGGCAGTGACTGCAAGTTGCATAACAAGAACTTCCCCCTTGGTAACCGGGCGTTCATCTGCAATGCCCGGAAACTTGCCGATAGAAAGACAGCCGTCGTCGTCAATCACCGTGCATTTCGGGCGCATGCCTCCAAGCGAAGTGCCACGCCCACGCAAATATGCGAGATCGGCTGTTGTTTCATTGTTGGATTCAACCGCGCGTGTCGCTGCCATCAGATGTGCAAGTTCAACAAGTGGTGGTGCGCTCCGGCGCCCGTCTTCGGGAGTGCGTAAAAACACTCCATTCTCATCCTGAAAGCGCAAGGCCCCCACACGGCTGAAATCATCGGCAGCAAGAAGAAAATCAAGTCTATTCAAGGGACGGTTTTCTGTATGCTTGCTTGTTTTGCGTTCTTTTTGGCGGCGCTTTGCATGATCACGCAAAATCACACGTCGCCCCCAACCGTCAGGTTCTGTGTCGGCTATAGAGTTATGAAATACCGATCCGTCCCGGTGTTTACGATGAAACTGCGGGCCAGCCACCAACGGAAGTCCCGGTTCGATCGCAAAGTGCTCTGAAGACGCAAGCCAGGTGGCGTCATACTCGAATATTGCGCTTTCTCTTGCGCCTTGAGAATCGTAACGGATGGTGCCGATTGGCTGGACTCTATCGCCGAGATAAACTCGAATGTTATATCTCATAAACGCGTGGGCTCCTTTTTGACCCTTACACGTATAGGAAGACGCTGCTCATCCATTATAAGACCCTGTTCATCGCTTTTCGGGTCAACAATATCGCCCAATACGTCACCAAGTCCGAGCGCAAAGAGAACCATCGCATATACCCCGAGCGAAACGCTTGGGTTGCCTTTTTCGACTCTAACATAGGTGTTTTTTGATACGCCAATGCGTTCAGCCATCATTGCAATGGTCAGCTTGCGTTTTCTACGCGCAATAGCTATGTCGTTGCCGAATTTAGCCAGTGATCGCCGGACGTTTGATGGCAGAACATCGTAAACTGAAGAATGCATATTATGTACCTATATATTGACATTAAAACAGCTTATATGTCTATATATAACACCTTATTTTAAGGTGGTCAAAGCACTCTGAATCTTGAGATTTATCCCGGCAGCCTCAAGCACCACCTCCCTGACCAGCTCGAAAAGCTCGATGCCAGTGCCCTTTGCGTCGCGCCAGAGGTTTTCTTCTTCATAATAGGCAAAATGATACCCGGTAAGACGCGTTGAAACGGCGGCCCAGATCTGCCTGAGCGAAGGCTGCGGGCTGAGCACGACCCTCCCGCCCCCGGCAAACGCAATCGTCATTGTCCCGGCCGAAACGCTGCACTCCGCAACGTCAGGATCGACGTCATCAAACGCGCGTTCAATGCGCGAAAACACGCCATGCAGCCGGGCCCTGTAACCGCTCTCGTCCATTCAGTGGGCGGCCCCGCCGGATTTCGGGCGCGCGTTCCAGAGGACCAGCATGAGAATGGCGCCGATCACGGAAAAACCGATCATACTCGGGCCCCAGACGCCCCATCCAAATTTATCAAGCAGATAACCCATGCCGATGCCGACCACCGATCCGCCGATATACTGCATTCCATCAAAAAGCCCCGCGGCGGTAGCGGCGGCTTTTTTGCCGCCATAGTCCATCGAGGCCGTTCCTGACAGCATGGAATGCACGATGCTGATGGCGAATGAATTTGCAATGAACGCGATGATCACCCACGTTACTCCGGGAGCGCGCCACACAATGGCAAGGGATATGATCTGAATGACATAGCCGACAAAAGCCACCGGCGTCCTGCGGCTTTTGAACACCCAGTCCGAAATCGTTCCGGCAAAAAGAGCACCCAGAATGCCCGCAATCACAACCGCCGCCGCACCCTTTTGAAATACGCCTGATTCAAGCGATAGTTTTTGCGCCTCGATCATGTAGCGCGGAAACCACTGCTCAAAACCATGGCGGACAAACCCCGTGCAAAATTCCGCCGCGGCAATGGTAAGCGTGACGGGGCTGGTGAAGACCTTCTTGAAAACATATTTGAGCCCGACCGCATCCTTGTCCCCGCTTGATGCATCCTGCACGTCAAGCGCATCAAATCCGCAATCCTCCGGGCCGTTCTGGACAAACTTGTATGTAAGGCAGGCCATCACTCCGACAATCATGGACGGGACAAAAAACACCCACTGCCAGGGCAGTATCGTGACCAGTATTCCGCCGATAAAAAAGATAAGCGCCCGGCCGCTCTGGATCATCGAGCCGAAAATGGCGGAAAACACCCCGCGTTCGGAAATATGAAACCAGCTGGCGTTGACCTTGATCAGCGAAAGAGCGCTGTAGGACTGGAAATAGGAATTAAGCGCCCAAACGGTGGCGAAATAACCAAGCAGAAAAGTACCGGTACCCAGAAAGCCGAGATATGCGCCAAGCCCGAACAGGAAATTGAATACCACCGTTCCGCTGGCGCCGATGAGCATGGCCTTGCGCCCGCCGATCCGGTCCGCCACCGGCCCGTTGAATATGGCGGCAATTCCGTAAATCGAGAGCGCCGCCGTGATGATCGCGCCGATCTGCGTCTTGTCCCAGCCATAATCATTGGACAGGGATTTGTTTGCAAAAGAAAGATTATAGCGCCCCATGTACATGGCGGAATAAGTAAAACCCAGAGTAAGCCAGTTGATGGCGCGTCTTTTGCGGAACTCGATTGGATAGGATGGTTTTGACATTTTATGCTCCCGGGCCCTCAAGGGCCCAAGAGTGATGTAGTACCTATGAATCAGGATTTCAACAGATCAATTAGGTTCACGCGCCCGCCGCTGACGGAAAGCGCCCTGCGGCCACGCAGAAGGTCAACAATTTCTCCGCCGATCAGCCCTCCGGCGCGCGCGCTCATAAGGCCTTCGCGAACAAGATCTTCGGCAGTTTGGGCCTGACTCCTTATTATCGGGAGAAGCTGTTCGGAAAGCAGCAGGTGCCGCGCGGCAATCTTGTGATGACCCGCAAGAATGTTCACATAACATTTAAGCAATTCCATTGACTGGCTCTCGCCGTCACCAGGAGGCTTTTCACGCTTTTCGCGCGGTGGCTGTAAAGCGGCACTGCCGGGTTTTTCGGCTTCACGCAAAACATCAAGAAGCATCTGGCCGCTCGCCTTGATCTCGCCCTTGTTGATGCCGCGGAAAGAACCAAGATGCTGGATATCCTTCGGGCGCACGCGCGCGATATCCGTCAGGACATGATCATCGGCAATCCAGCGGCGCGGGAGATTAAGCTGCCTTGAACGCTCTTCGCGCCAGCGCACAAGCCCCAGAAGCGCCGTATAAGCCTTGCGGTCAAGCCTTCCGCCGCTTGAAAGACGTCCCGCGATCACCTCCGCGGAGGGCTCATAAACCGCCGGATCCTCAAAACGGGCCGCAAGTTCGAACGCCCAGTCACGTCGCTCCAAACGGGAAATTTCAACTTCAAGCTTTTTCCATAACACAACAAGATACGTCACGTCCGCAAGCGCATATTCAACAAGCTGGGGCGGAAGAGGGCGCGCGGACCAGTCAGTCCGTGCATTGCCTTTTTTAATGGAAACTTCAAGCGCTGCGTTAAGCAGATTGCCAAGACCGATCCCGTCTCCATAGCCGCAAAGCGAGGCGGCAACCGCCGTATCGATGCCAGGAGAAGCAATTACGCCGAAGCTGGTCAACAGGCATTCCTGGTCGCCCTGGAGGGCATGCCCCACCTTGAGCACCCGCTTGTCCGCAAAAACATCCATGAGCGGCCTGAGGGCATCCGGTGTTTTTTTCTGTCCCGCAAGGCGCTTCGGATCCGCGAACGCGCGTACATCGACAATCCACGCGTCGGCTTCGGTTGCCACCTGGATGATTTCAACAATCGGAAAAAAAGTCGATTCACGGATGAACTCCGTATCAAAGGCGATGACACCGGCACACGAAAGCTGTTTTGCAACATGGTCAAGTTTTTGCGGGGTGTCGATTACTTTGCTCATTTATTTATGGATGCGACCATGCCCTCTGGCGTGCCCCATTCCAAAAAGTTTTCCGTCTATGACAACATAGCCGGATGCATGTTTTTTCGGATTGTTGCTCTTGTGGACCCAGTGGATGATCGCCCCGGATGGAGACGGGGGATACGGTCCGTTTTGCTTCTCGGAATTGATGAAATCCCCGCAAGTCTCGACATTCATTCCGCTGCGCAAAGCAGGCAGCGCACCAAAACCCTTGTTGTAAACAACTTCAAGCATATCGTCCGCTTCGGGACCCAGGACGATTTCAAAACGCGCATGACTGGATCTTTCGTCAAAAACCCTCTTTATAGGTCCATAAACATGCGCACGGGCAAGAAAACCGGTTTGAGTTGTATCCTTGAATGAAAGAACCCGCTCGTTGTCCACCGCAATAGGCTTGCCGTTTTCAAGACAGTCCGGGATCTGATCCGCGCCCGAAACATTCACGGCGAAGAACATTGCCAGCAACAGAGGAATTATTTTTGTCAAGACGCCCCCATAACGCCCTGATTAACCCAGGACGGGGGTTCGATCAAGAAAAAGCATTTTGTGCAATATTCAGAATTTTACGCGGCGCGCGCCCTCTCCTTGGATGCCGCCACGCTCAGATTGAATACGCGTATGCGCACCTTGGCCGACGGGCCGGCAAGCAAAAAATCCACGCGGTCGGGATCCTCAATAAAAAGCTTGAAGGCATAAGCGGCGATCACATGCGTGGCCTCGCCTTCGCACTTCTGGTATTGTTCAATCCTGATTTTTGATTTGAGCCACTGAATCCCGTGCTCCTGTATCTCCGGACGCACGAACGGCTGGCAAAGAAGCTCTTCAACATAATCGCCGAACTCCTCATCCTCCTTGGCCTGCCTCGCTCTCATCGCATGGATTATATCAAGAGGGCTGGCCTCGCCTTCGTTTACCGCGGTTTCAAGAATTGCGATTTCGCGATCATCCGAAAAAGTTTCCAAGAGCGTAGGGGCATCCCCCTCGTAACGCACTACGAGTGCGACAGTGCCTACTTTTTGGTGTTTCATTAAAAATGCCTGTCTTGCGCCTTATATATCTTTTCGGAAGCAGGACTTATGTTGTGAGCAGCTTAAGAATCCGTGTCATCCGGTGACACATTCCGCATTACCACTTGATATCATGCAATAAAATGCCCTTGCAGGTTTGAGGCCACGATTATTTAGACTCACCGCGAAAACATTGTAAACATCACTGGATTGCGACGCGAGGCAATCACGCGTTCCCAGGCACCGTCCTCTGGAGCCTGCTCACCGACCGCGTACAAATTCAAATACCAGAAGTAGTTGCGCGCGATAAGAACAACATAATCACGCGTTTCCTTGAACGGGATCATATCCAGAAAAAGCATCCTGTTTGAGGTCTTGTACCGCCTGCGCCAGTCTTCCACGCGCTCCGGCCCGGCATTGTACGCGGCAAGGGCAAGCTCGGCATCCTGTTTGTATCTCATCAGAAGTCCATGAAAATACCTCACGCCAAGGCGGATATTCGTCTTGGCATCGAAAAGCTCGCGCCGTGAAACCCGCTCCATCCTTCGTGCGGTGGCCGGCATGAGCTGCATGAGTCCCATGGCCCCGGCCGGAGATCTCGCGTTTTCGCTGAAGCCGCTCTCCTGCCTTATTACCGCGGCAATCAGGAACGGATCCATCTTGTGACCCTGGTTTTTGAGTATGTCGAATCTCCTGAGCGGATAAAACATCTCAAGCGTTCCACGCGTTATAGTGGAAGGCTCATCGTAAAAAACCTCCGAAAGAAGCCTGAACTGCCCGATCCTGTCGCCGGCACGGCCGCTCAGGGCGGCGACATAGATGCGGAACGGGATTTCCGCCCCGCCCAGTCTGTCCTCGACCACGTCGAGCATCTCAAGGGCAAGCGCATGAGCACCTGAATCGATAAGAGTCTCGGCGGCCCGGACCGGATCATTGAGCTCCGGCAACAGGGCGGACCTGAAGGCCACCAGCGGTTCTGACGGGGAAAGAAGACGGGTGATGTCCGATCCCCGGCCGCGGCTGAGGATCAGGGAATGATAACTGAGCGGGAATTCACGCTGCAGCCGGCCCCGAAGCGCCGAGGCAAGCATCTTGTTGCCGGAAAGTTTCGCGCAGTAATGCCGCCAGTAAAGCGAACGGGCCACAAAATCGCCGTCCTTCTGCTCGCTTAATTTTATGAGATATTTTTCGGCTTCAAGGCACCGGCCATTCCATATTCTAAGCAAACTGCCCCGGTATCTTGCCTTGTCGGAAGAATCCCCGTTCCCGCAGCGGTCTGCCTTGGCATAAAAGGCCGCCGCCAGATCAATGAACTTCGGATCCGGAAAAAACTCCTCCGCCTTGCCCCCCAGCGAAGCCGCCACTGCTGGCGGCACGCAACCGTCGTATCCAAGTACGGCCTCATGGGAGCGCCGGAGCGATTCCCACTTCGGAAAAAGCCGGAGCGCCCTGACAAGCATCCGTTCTGAAACCCCACCAAGCTTTCCGACATCCCCCTCCAGAAACCACCCGGCGATCTGACCCGCACCAGGACCTTCGTCATCAACAGCGCGTTTTTGCTTTTTCTCAGCTTTTGCATTTTCTTTTGCAATGCTTCTGGCGGCTGCCTGCGGACAAAGTAAGTTGTTCGGAATGGATTCCGAGCAGCTCGCGGACACTCCACGTTTTATTGCTCCCCGCTTCTGCGCCTTCCTCCGGTAATCGGCATATTCAAGAGCCTGCCGGTAAAGCGCTCCGCCATCACGGGCAAGTTCAGCGCCTTCAACATAAATACCCTTGATGTTTTTTGAAAGCACATCGGACAAGGGGATGAAACCCTGTCCCGCATCGCGCGGTTGCGGAGCCGAACCGCCCTCCTGACCGGCTGAAACGCCCGTCAGGACGCAGATTGCAACAACTGCTGATTTTATCTTTTTGCCAGATGACATCCGTGTCGTCCCGTCCAAAAGGTCAAATACCTTCTATAAGGTTAAAACAACCCGCAGGAGTTGTCCAAAAAAGGTTCCAGAATTCCAAAATATCTTCAAATCCATCCGGTTGACGCATACAATAAAACCATGCACCTGCTTGACCTGATGGCGATTCTCAGCATTGCGCTTGTGGCGACCAAACTTCTTGGCGGGCTTGCGGCAAAAATCGGCATTCCGCCCGTGATTGCAGAGCTGCTGGTGGGCGTGGCGATTGGAAATTTCGGAAGCGAATATGTACAGAAACTGCAGTCATCCGAAATCCTTTTGGGCCTCTCGGAGCTTGGAGCGCTGTTTCTCCTCTTCATTGTCGGACTTGAGACGAATCTAAAGGAGATGGCGAAAGTAGGCGTTGATGCCGCGGCCAGCGCCTTTGCCGGAGTGGCCGCGCCCGTGCTTCTTGGATTTATTTTCATTCCCTTTGTCGCAAACTACGAACTGAAGCATACGCTCTTCATGGCCGCGGCACTGTCGGCAACGAGCGTCGGGATCACGGCGCGCGTCCTGGGTGATTCAAAAATGCTCGGCAGCATTTCGGGCCGCATCATCCTAGGTGCTGCGGTTATCGACGATGTGCTCGGAATAATAGTGCTGGCCTCGGTTTCGGCGCTGGTCATGCAAGGGCATGTCACGGCCGGCGCGATGGGGCTGCTGCTGCTCAAAATCTGCGCCTTTGTCGCGGGCATTGCGCTTTTGAAAAGAATCCTTCCAAGATTTTTGAGGGGCATCAAACCGCTTGAGGTTTCAGGCAGCGTAACCATTCTTATGCTGTCGCTCTGCCTGGTTTCCGCCTGGGCCGCCGAAAAAGCCGGCCTTGCCGGAATTGTCGGCGCCTTCGCCCTCGGTGTCGCCCTCGATGACGTTCATTTCAAGGGATACCGTGAAGCCGAATCGCTGACGCTCGAGGGAATCATGAAACCCATTTCAGATTTCCTTGTGCCGGTTTTCTTCATCGTAATGGGCATGAATGTCAAACTGGGCGCGCTCGCGGAGAGAAAATCCATGATGCTTGCAATCGTGCTCACCTTGTGCGGCATCATCGGAAAGCTGGCCTGCGGTGCCGCGGT
>MEQJ01000016.1:0-2474 GCA_001770165.1 Bdellovibrionales bacterium RIFOXYD1_FULL_53_11
ATCCTTCTTTTACCAGCAGGGAAATACCCTGCTTGATCGTATCGGGATGATGCCCTCTTGCGGTAATGAGTGAAACCGGACGGGCATTGTAAACCGCATAATAAAAACAATCCCAGGACGGCCCCTTCCAGAGATAATCGGGCCGCGCCAGGGCGGCGGCCACATCCTCGACAAAAAACTGCGGCCGTCCGCGCTTTTTTTTATTATCCCTGAAGCGCCTGAAGCTTCCGTTCAGATCATCGGTATCCACCCGGAAATCCTCATATTCACCGGGTTTTCCGAGTAAATGCTGGATTTGTGCAAATTTTGCGGTGCCCAGCGCAAGTTCTTCGCCCGTCTGCCTGTGAAAAATATAAATCGGGGTTGAAAGATGCAGCACGTTGTCGTCAATATCGAAAAAGTAGAAGCTCCTGCCGCCGTGCTTTGAGTTCCTGTCGGGATCCTTTGCAAGACGCAAATCAAGATCAAGCTGGGTCGGCTTCATAGCACTCCTGCAACAGCACGCGCCTCATCAACAACCCGGTAGTGATACCGCGGTTTTTTCATATGCCCGGCCTGAACGGGCGCAATCCTGCGCGCCGCCGTGCGTTTGATGATCCTGACCGCCCCGGCGACGCCAAGCGACGGATTTACCGCGAACATGCGCGCCGCCACGCGGGCAACAAACGGCGAAGCCATGGAGGTGCCGCTGTCGGTGTCAAAAGCGTTTTTGGGATCATCCGCCGTTTCAACCGGCACGGCCGAGAGAATATCCTGCCCGGGCGCGAAGATATCGATGAATTTGAGTCCAAAATTTGAAAAATCAGTCAAAGCCCCGCTGTCATCAACCGCCCCGACACATAAAACATTCGGCGCATTGATCTGGCACGGATATCTGGCGGCCGCCGCCGAGATATCTTTTTTGTCATTGCCGGCCGCCGCGACAAAAAGAATCTCCCGCGCCTCCGTACGCATGAGTTTTTCCAGCGGCGCAAAATATTTTTTGACCAGGGCCAGCGGGATTCCCAGCGAATCATCCGGCATGTACATGATACTGATGTTGATAACGCGGATCATGGGGCCCTTCGTGCGGTTCCACGCCACCGCATGTTCAACCGCCCGCTGCAGATAGCCGATTCCCTCGCGTAAAAGAGCCGCGTCGTCCGTGGCTGCCGGTCCATCGCGCCGGAGTGTCGCGGAATTTTTCGAAACCGGCAGCACGCGATACGGAACAATGCCGATGTCCGCACAGCCGCGTACGGCGATTCCTGAAACATGCGTGCCATGGGCAAGATAGAATTTTTCGGCCCGCCGGTCGCGCGTGCCCGTTGATTTCAAAAAAACGGCATAAAACGGAAAACCGTCCATGCCGGTGAAATCATAGCCCAGGAAATCATCGACAAAACCGTTGCCGTCGTCATCAAGACCGGCGCGCCCGTGAAGCTCGGAATCATTATAATGCATGGCCGGCACAAGCGCCGGATGGGTGTAATCCACGCCCGAATCAAAAACCCCGATCAGCACCTTGTGCCGTCCGGGAACTGTGATTGAAAAATCCGGATTGACGGTTTTCCATTCACTTGAACCGGGCGAAAACCACTGGTCTTCGACGCCAAGGCACCCGCAACAAGCGGAAAGCAAAACCCCGACTGCAACCGAACGGAGTATCATGGCAACAACCTCAATCCCATAACACCATGCATTATCACTCATCCGCCCGCTTTTCCAGACGCCCCTTCGCGCAGCCCGTTTCACGCCGGTGTTTGACTGGGCGGCACGAATACTGGTATTGATCCCTCAATATGGACAAACCACAAGCTGTTGCAGTGCTGACTCCGCACGAGATACGCGAGCGTCTCGCCGGAATGAAACTCAAGCTCGATTTCCTCCGGAGTTCACTTTGACCTGGCGGTCAAACAAAAACGCATCCAGGAAATAACGGATCAATCAACGCAGGACGGCTTCTGGCAGGACAACCGCAAGGCGCGCGCCCTTTCGCAGGAAAAATCCAGGCTCGAAAGCGAAGTGAATGACTTCATCTCGCTTGAGCGCGACATGAACGACGCCCAGACGCTTTTTGATCTCTCGCTTGAAGAACGGGATGATTCGGTTCTCAAGGAAACCGGCGAACTGGTGGACCGTCTTGTCGTCAAGTTCGAACAGGCGGAGTTCCGCAAAATGCTTTCCGAGGAAGCCGATCCCAAGAATGCAATCCTTACAATCAACGCCGGCGCCGGCGGCACCGAGTCGCAGGACTGGGCGCAGATGCTGCTCCGGATGTACCAGCGGTGGGCGCAGGACAAGGGTTTCAAGTTTGAAATAATCGACGCCCTGCCCGGCGAAGAAGCGGGCCTCAAGAACGCAACCTGCACCGTCTCGGGTTCCCACGCCTACGGCCTCATGAAATCGGAGGCGGGCGTGCACAGGCTTGTCAGGATATCGCCTTTTGATTCGAATGCGCGCCGACATACGTCCTTTGCGAGCGTTTTTGTAAC
>MEQJ01000016.1:2516-8331 GCA_001770165.1 Bdellovibrionales bacterium RIFOXYD1_FULL_53_11
GGACCTCCGCATCGATGTATACCGCTCCGGGGGCAAGGGGGGACAGGGCGTCAACACCACCGACTCGGCGGTGCGCATTACGCATCTTCCGACCAACATCGTGGTTGCCTGCCAGCAGGAACGCTCGCAGATCAAAAACCGCGACCTTGCCATGAAAATCCTGCGCTCGCGGATCTATGAACGGCACCTTGAAGACGAGCGCAAAAAGCAGGCCGAGATCGAAAACACCAAAAAAGACATCGCCTGGGGCAGCCAGATACGCTCCTACGTCCTTCATCCCTATAAACTCGTGAAAGACCACCGTACCGGATTCAGCGTCGGCAACGCCGACAAGGCGCTGGACGGCGACCTTGACGGCTTCATCAAGGCGTTTCTCACGTGCCGCATTACGGGCGAATGGGCGCGGGGCGGCGCAGCAGACGACATCTGATATTGTCAGGACTTCTTTAATTGATTGTCAACGGCCCGGTAGTTCTTGGCGGGGACCGGACTGCGGGAATATCATCGGTACCATGGTGATGAAATACATCTTGCTTGTCGAGGACGAAGAAGAACTCGTGGAGTTGCTTTCAATCGCCCTGAAAGACTCGGGCTACAGGGTGCTGACAACACCCAGGGCGCCTCAAGCCCTCATGATGTGCATGAACCAGAAGTTTGATTGCATAGTCCTTGATATCAAGCTTGCCCAGGGAACCGGTGATCTGATCGTGGACGGAATCAGAAAACCCAAACACCTGAACGAAAAAACACCAGTGATCATTACAAGCGGATATCTTGACCAGGACCTGGTCAGGAACATCGCTGGCAAGATTCACGGCGTGGTGGTCAAGCCTTTTGATACCGAAAACCTGCTCCAGCGCATTGCGGTGCTTTGCGGCAAATAAGCGGATTTTGATCGGGATAAGCCGCAAAGTTTCGAAAAATTAAACTTCAAGGCTTATCCCCCGAAGGACGTGGCCCTAAGTTTAATTTTTCGGAACTTTGCGGCCCACCTTATTTATATGCATTCTTGCCAAAATTGCCGGTTGAATTCATATTGATATGCATGATTGAACTCAAAAATGTTTCAAAGGAATATCTCCTCGGCACAGTCCGCGTTCCGGCCCTGAAGGACATAAGCCTCACGATCGGCAGCGGGGAGTTTACGGTCATCGCCGGCCCGTCGGGCAGCGGCAAAACCACGCTTCTCAATCTGATCGGCTGCGTGGACACCGCAAGCGCCGGCACGGTGTCTGTTGCCGGGCAGGACACCTCCAAATTGCACGAGACAAAACTCACCGATCTCAGGCTCCATACGCTGGGATTCATCTTTCAGACCTTCAATCTCATCTCCGTTCTTGACGTATACGACAACGTCGAGTTTCCGCTGCTGCTGATGAAAAACCTTTCGAAACAGGAACGGCGGGAACGGGTCCTGTACTTTACAAGCAAGGTCGGCCTCGGCGGGCATCTCAAACACCGCCCCGGCGAGCTTTCGGGCGGACAACGGCAAAGGGTTGCGATCGCGCGCGCGCTGGTCACCAGACCCAAAGTGGTTCTTGCGGACGAGCCCACCGCGAATCTCGACTCGGCCACGGGCCAGGGCATCATTGACCTGATGAAAAGCATAAACGGGAGCGAAAAAACGACCTTTCTGTTTTCCACCCACGACCAGAGCATCATGCAGCAGGCCAGACGCGTGATCCGGCTGCACGACGGAATGCTCACCGGCGAGGGGGGCAGCTGAGGTGATCCACTTCAAGATAGCGCTTCGCAACGTGCTGGCGCAGAAATTCAAGACCGCCGTGATCGGCATCATCATAGTGTTCGGCACCGTGCTTGCGATTGTGGGCAACGCTTTTGTGGATGCCGTCTCCTCCGGCATGGAGCGCAGCCTGATAAGCAGCATAACGGGCCATATCCAGATTTTTTCAAAGGACGCCAAGGAAAAGCTGAGCGTGTACGGCACCTCCGAGGGCGGCGTTTCGGACATCGGGCACGTAAATGATTTTCTGCGCGTGCGCGACACGCTGATCCGGAACATTCCGGAGATAAAAGACATAATCCCGATGGGTTCAAACATGGCATTCTTCAGCCCCGGCAACATAATGGATGTCCGGCTTGAAGAGCTGCGCGCGCTGCTCAAACCCCCAAAACGTGACACCGCCCGTATTCACGCCCTCAAAAACCATCTGCGCGCGATGGTATCGGACATAAACGACGACTTCCATAACAACGTGGAAAAAGCCTCGCTCTTTGCGCAGGACAACGACTTCAAAAACGCCCCGGCCGATATCGCAAAAGCAACGGCACCGGGGTTCTGGACCGGGTTTGACTCCGGCGGCGAACAAAAAATCGAGTTCCTCGCCAACCGCATCGCGCCGCTCATTTTTGACGACAACGTGCTCATGTTCCATTTTTTCGGCACCGTCCCGCAGGCGTTCGCCCGGGAGTTCGGACTTTTTGAAATCGCAAAAGGCTCCATGATCCCGCCCGGAATGCGCGGGTTTTTGTTCGGCGATTATTTTTATGAAAATTACGTCAAACACCGCATCGCCCGGCGCCTCGACAGCATAAAACGCAAAATCGAGAAGGACGGACAGACCATCTCGCGCAGCAAGGCGCTCCAGGATCTTGTAACCGCCAATGTCTCGCAGGCGGCCGAAATCTATTCACAGGTCAGCCCCGACGAGGCGCGCAAGCTGGTCCCCGCCCTTCAGCGCATCACCGGCAGCGGGGACAAGGGGTTCCGGGAACTGGTCGCGGGTTTTCTCAGGACGACCGACGCTGATTTTGCGGACCGTTACCGGTTTTTCTATGACCACATCGCCCCGCACATCGTGCTTTACCGGGTGAAGATCGGGGAGATCTTCCCGCTTACGGCAATAAGCAAATCCGGCTACACGTCGTCGGTCAATGTCAAGGTCTACGGAACCTTCCAGTTCAAGAGTTTTGAAAGCTCCATGATAGCCGGCAATTTTTCGATCGTGGACATGATCTCGTTCCGTGAAATGTACGGTTTTATGACGGCCGAGAAAAAAGAACAGTCCAAGGCGCTTGAAAAGGAAATGGGCATATCCAATTTCGGGCGCGACGAAATGGAATCGATGTTCAGCAAGTCGGCGCCCGCCGCAGCCCCGAACAACGAACCGGACTCCGCCCTCATCTCGAAAATGAAATCAGCCGCCGCCGCGGCCCTGGGGCGGAAACAAAACGTCATCGGGCAGGAATACAGCAAAGAAGACTTCGAAGGCGGGCCGTTTCCGCACGCCACGGTGATTTTAAAAAACCCGCGCAAAATCAAACATGTCATGAAACGCATAGCCGAAGTTTCCAGCGCCGAAAAGCTGGGCATACAAGCGGAGGACTGGCGTGAAGCCGCCGGTTTCATGGGGCAGCTGGCCTTTGTCGTCCGGGCGATCCTTTACGTGTGCGTTATTGTCATTTTCATCGTCGCGGCCTTCATCATCATGAACTCCATGCTCATGGCCACGATGGAGCGCAGCCGGGAGATCGGCACCATGCGGGCCATCGGCGCGCAGAAAAAAACCATCCTTTCGATGTTTTTGAACGAAGCGTTCATCCTGAGCGCCATCTTCGGCCTGATTGGAACGGCAATCGGAATACTGATCATCCTGATAATCGGCCATGTGGGCATTCCGGCAAGCGGTGATATCGCCTCGTTTTTCTTCTCGGGTCCGCGGCTGTATCTGAGCGTGAACGGCTGGCACATCCTGATCGTGCTGCTGTTCATGTCGCTTGTTTCGGTGCTGTCCACGCAGTATCCGGCCATCAGGGCCATGCGCATTTCGCCGCTTGAGGCGATGCAAAGGAGCGAGTGAAACGGATATGATGCAATTTTTCAGAATCGCGATACGCAATCTCATCAAGAACCGCACGCGCACGCTGATCGTGGGCGGCGCGATCACCGGCGTCACGATGCTCATGGCGGTGCTCATGGGCATAATCTCCGGCATCGAACAGACCATGATCTCAAACGCGACGGCCATGATGAGCGGGCATGTGAATGTCGCCGGTTTTTTCAAGATCAGCCAGAGCTCCGCGGCGCCACTGGTGACCAAAACGCCGGAACTTTACAAGATGGTCCGGGAAACACTGCCCGAGGCCGACTACGTCATCGACCGCGTGAAGGCTTTCGGAAAACTGATCTCCGACACGACCACGATACAGGTGCCGCTCTGGGGCGTGGACTACGAAATGGAAAAGCGCATGCTCGGCCGCCTTGCGCTCGCACACAAGCGTGATTACATCAAGGACTACAAGCCAGCCGCTGGCGACACCGGATACGAGGGATCTTTCGCGGGCCTCAAGGAACGGGGCACTGTGGTGATGTTTTCGGCTCATGCGCGCAAACTCGGCGTGCGCGTGGGCGATACCGTCACGATCTCCATGTTCACCCAGCGCAACCAGAGCAATACAAAGGATGTGCGCGTCGCGGCGGTGCTTGCAAATCTCGGCATCATGTCAAGCTTCAACGTCTTCATGAACAAGGAAGACGCGCGCGAGCTCTATCAGATGAGCGAGGACACCACCGGACAGCTCATGATTTATCTCAAGGACGCGCGCCAGAACGCGGCTGCCGAGGAGCTTCTGCGCAAGGCGGCGTCGGCGCGCGGCTGGAAGTTGATGGAAAAAGACCCGCAGGCCTTCTGGATGAAATTTGACCGCGTGGCCGGTGAATCCTGGACCGGACAGCGGCTGGATATCACCACATGGCAGGATGAGACTTCGTTTTTGAAATGGATCATTGATATTTTTCATGTACTCACTTTCATCATGATCACGGTACTGATGGTCATCGTCATGCTGGGCCTCATGAACACGCTCTGGATGTCGATCCGCGAACGCACAAGCGAGATCGGAACCTTGCGCGCGATCGGCCTGCAAAAGCGCGGAGTGATGATCATGTTCATGCTTGAGTCCATGGCGCTCTCGGTTGCAAGCGCCCTGGCCGGCACCGTGCTCGGCAGCTTGCTCAATCGCGGCCTTGATGCCATCGGGATACCGATCAATTCGGAGGCGTTTCAAATGTTTTTGATGTCAAACCGCCTGCGCGTGATCATCGAGCCGGGAGATATGCTCCTGACCTTCTGCATGATCACGGTGTTTCTTACCATCGGCGCGCTTTACCCGTCGTGGAAGGCCGGGAAGATGAAGCCGATCACCGCGATCAACCAGGTCTGAGCGCCCCTCATCTGCTCTTTGATTCGACCCAGGCCTTGGTGAAAACGCTCGAACTGACCGCACTCAGGTCGGTTTCCTTGATCAGAATGACGGTCGAATTGCCTTTTTCAAGCTCGTCAAAAATCCGCATTTCCTCCGGCACCCAGACTTCGGCTTTTTTTGAAGTGCTGAACTTCTTGTTCCACTTCGGATAAAAAGTAGTGCGCATGAGTTTGCCCGAGAGCGAATACTCCTCGCGCTTCAGTATATTGCGGCTGTCCTGGTCGATCCATATTTTTTGCACGGGGTACGCCACGTCGGCATCTGGCTTGGCGGTGAGCTTTGTCTTGAAGACCTTGTAATCGCCGAGCTTGTCCGTGCCGTCAAAAGCCACATTGAACTCCACCGAAAGCCGCGATTCGTCAAAATCCGCCCGGCGAGAATTCGTGCCGCCGATGCGCTCGCGCTCGGTGCGACGGTCCCATTTGCCGGTATTGGGATCGAACATCCAGAGATTCTTGTCGATCTTGAGATAGCCCTTGCCGGCCTCTTCCTTGGGTTTTGTGAAAAGAATGAGGATCTTGTCGTCGGCATCGCGGCGGTAGACCATGGCCTGGAACACTTTTGGTTCCTTGTCACGCTCGGTTTCCTT
>MEQJ01000016.1:8375-25402 GCA_001770165.1 Bdellovibrionales bacterium RIFOXYD1_FULL_53_11
CGGTGGCGCCGACAGCGCTGTCCGGACCATGAACAGCGTAATTGCCATAACCGTAATAATGAAAAATATTTTTGTCTTCATGCTGTGCTCCCCGGTAGATTCAAATTATATTGATAATAAGGAGATTCATTCAATATGCATAGAAATAAAATCGCGTGGGCGCTGGTGCTGTTTTTATGCGTTGCCGCGCACTCCGCGGAGCCGCAACATCCCGGGCAGCCTGACGACCCGGCCGCCGAGCTGGTGCGCGCCCGCGCCGAAATCCAGAAGGCCTTTGAGGTAATCAACTCCACAAATCCCATGAGCGATCAATACGGAAAACCGGTGCCGGGGATGCCGGGAGTGCCGGGAGTGCCGGGGATGCCGGCCACCGCAGCGCAGCGGCTTGAGATGTCACAAAAGCACGGCGAACTTCTCCGGCGCGCCGAGGATCTTCAACGTCTTCTCTCCCACCCCGCGGTCCAAGGCTACCTGAAACTTTTCAACAATCCCGTCTTTTCGGCGGCTGCGGAGCGGGTTGTAAAGCATCCGGACAAAACCACGCTGCTCTACGGCGAAATCGGCCTCTTCGTGCTGCTGATCGTTTTCCGCTCATGGCGGACCGCCCGCGCCCGCCACTGGGCGCATAGATTGTGGATAAAGACATATTCGCTTGTCCTATGGGCGGCGCTTGCGGCGGTGGCCTTGCCCGCGCTCATCATCGGAAGGGATTACTATAATATTTTGCGCGGGCTCTTCTAATTTTTTACTGGACTTGATGGTGCATTGAGGGGCAGATTTTCACCGGGGGTTGGTACCATATGTTGTTTAATCTGGTAATTTATCTGGCTGCCGGCGCAGGGGCCCTTGCGCTTGGCTGGATGCTTGGCTCCCGTCGCGTCACCGCGGCCGAGGTCCGGGCCGCCACGGCGGGCGAGCGCTGCCGCGCGCTCGAAGAACAGATAACCCGCATGCAGCAGGATCATCTCAAGGCGCTCGACGGCATGCGCACGGAATTCAAAAACATGAGCCTGCTGTCGCTCCGGGAGACTTTTCCGGAACTTGTCAAGCAGGCCGAAACCGCATTCGGCCGTTTTCACGAAACGGCAAAAGGCGATCTCGACACGCGCAAGGAACAGATCACCGGGATTTTGAAGCCTCTCGAAGAACAGCTTAAGCACTACCAGACGCGCCTCCAACAGAGCGAAAAGGACCAAAACCGGACGCTTGGCGAAGTGAAGCAGCATCTCGACTCGCTTGCCGCGCAGAGCAAGGAGCTTGCCGGCGAAACGCAGAAGTTCCGCATGGTCCTGCACAGCAACCAGGCGCGCGGCCGCTGGGGCGAGGAGACGCTCCGGCGCGTTGTCGAAGCCGCCGGCATGAGCACGCACTGCGATTTTGTCGAACAGACCTCCGGCGGCGTGGACGACACGCGCGATGCGCGCCCCGACATGATCGTGAGCCTTCCGGGCGGGCGCAAGATCATCGTCGATTCAAAGGTGCCGTCGCTTGATTTTCTGGCCGCTCTGGATGCCGCCGACGAACCATCGCGCGCGACGCTTCTCAAAAAACACGCCGACGGCTTGCGGCGCACCATCCAGGAGCTTGCACGGCGCGATTATCCCGGAAAATTCGACAACACCCTCGACAGCGTCGTGCTTTTCGTTCCGGCCGAGTCGCTTTTCAGCGCGGCACTCGAAGCCGACCGCGATCTCATCGTCTGGGCCGCGAGCCAGAAGATAATGCTCGCCACGCCCGCGTCCCTCATCGCGCTCCTGCGCTCGGTATCCATGAGCTGGCAACAGCACGCGCAAACCGAAAACGCGCGCGAGATCCTTTCGCAAGCCGAGGAGATGTTTTCGCGGGTAGCGACATTTTTTGAACATTTTGAAAACGTCCAAAGCGGCCTTGAGGCCGCGGGCAAAGCCTTCAACCGCGCCGTATCAAGTTACAACAGCCGCGTCGTTCCGCAGGGAGAACGCCTGAGGCAGCTCGGGCTCACGCTCCAGGCCGGCAAGAAGCTTGAGGGGATCGAAAAGGTGCCTGACAACTTTATAATCAGTTAAAAACCAACCCGTCTTTACGCGCCGCGTCCCCGAAAAGTTGGCGGACACTTTCCGAAAAGTTGGCGGACACCTTTTGGCGTCTCCGCCACCAGATCAGGCCGCTCGGCCTCAACCGCCGCACGATCACAGCACGCATCCCACACGGCGCCAACGCTGATGCAGCCGGCGCTCTTTGCGGCCCGGATGTCCACCACCGTATCGCCGACATAAGCGGCATCGCACGGATCGACGCCCATATGACCAAGCGCCTTTAAAATCCCCTCGGGCGACGGCTTCGGCCGCGACACATGATCATCCGCGATCACGCACGCAAAACGATCCATCAACGCGTGCTGCCGCATTATCACTTCCGTTGTACGCCAGCTCCTGCCGGTAACAATGGCCGTAACCAGTCCGGCATGATGAACGTGTTCCAGCAGTTCCATGATTCCGGCGTGAACCGGCATGCGCGCGATCGAATCCCGGCTGTGCAGGCTGTATGCTTCATAGGCCGCCTTCGCCAGATCGGGCCCGACAAGCTCGGCAAATATTTCTGTCTCGCCCTTTCCAAAATGGGCCGTGATCTCCGCGCTTGAATGCCTGCGCCCGCCTACCGCCATGATGCCATGGTTGAACGAATCAAATGTCGCCGTGAGCGAATCGACCAGGGTTCCGTCAAAATCAAATAAAATGGCCTTGAGCACCGCAGTAATCCCCGATATGTTGCGTTCATTATGCTGCTCTCACACATACCATCATATTTCAAGGCAAGACGGGACAAACTAATGGCCGACAACCCCGGGGGGATTTTTATTCTTCCGGGCGCCGTCGACATGTATCGCAACGGCGACCAGTCGTATCCACTCCGGCAGGACAGCAATCTCTACTACCTTACAGGATATGTAGAGACCGACGCCTGGCTCGTGCTCGCTCCTGCGGCGGCTTCATCGCCGCAAGGCAAGGGCGGTTACCGCACGGTGCTGTTCGTACAACACCGCGACCTCGACAAGGAGATGTGGAACGGCGAACGCTACGGCACCGACAGGGCGATGAAGATTTTCGGCGCCGACGAGGCCCATGTGATCGACGAGCTGGACAAAAAACTGCCTGAACTTTTTGCCGGCGCTGAAAAAGTTTTTTACCGCCTTGGCACCACCGAGCGCGGCGAAAGCAACGACCGCCGCGTGCTTGCGGCAATGCACGCCCACCGCCGCAGCCTCGGACGCACCGGCAAACCGGTCCTTCCGGTTTTTGATCCGAACGGGCCGCTTGGCGAAATGCGGCTCTTCAAGACCCCGGAAGAAGTCGAGCTGATCCGCACAGCCTGCCGGATCACCGCCGCGGGCCACAAGCATGTGATGGAAAACATCCGGCCCGGCATGAACGAAGGCGACATCCAGACCATGATAGAACACGAGTTCCGCCGCGGCGGCGCAAGCTGCCCGTCGTTCGGAACAATCGCGGCCGGCGGCAAAAACGCCGCCTGCCTGCATTATATGTCCAACAACGAGCCGCTCCGTGACGGCGAGCTGGTGCTTGTCGATGCCGGAGCCGAATACGCTCAATACTCCGGCGACATCACGCGCACGTTTCCGGTCGGGCGCAAATTCTCCCCGGCGCAGGCCAGGATTTACGACGTCGTGCTCAAGGCGCAAAAAGCCGGCGTTGCCGCATGCAAACCCGGCGTCACGATTACCGGCGTCCACAAGCGCGTAAGCGAAGTCATGATCGAAGGCCTGCTGTCGCTCGGGCTTCTTTCGGGCGATGTCCAGGAAATCTTCACCAACAACACGCACAAGCGGTTTTTTCCGCACAACACCAGCCACTGGATGGGCCTCGACGTCCATGATGCCGGGCTGTATCTGAACAACGACGGCTCATCGCGCACTCTTGAGCCAGGCATGCTTTTCTCGGTTGAACCGGGTTTTTACGTCCAGCCCGGCGACACCGAGGCGTCGGCCGAGTACCAGGGTATCGGCATCCGGATCGAGGACGATGTGCTCATCACACGCGATGGCTGCGAAAATCTCACCACCCTGGTCCCGAAAGAGCGCGCCGAGATCGAAGCTCTCCGTTCAAAGTAAGCAAAAGTGACGTACAAACTCGGGCCTCTTGATCTCAAATCGCCATTTGTTCTTGCGCCGATGGCGGGGCTTACGGATACGTCGTTCCGCCGCCTGATGCGCCGTCACGGCTGCCCGATGGTGACGAGCGAACTCGTCTCGTCAACAGGAATGGAATACTCGTTCCAGAAGTCATTGCGCATTCTCGCCTTTCATGAAGAAGAAAAACCGGTCGGTCTTCAGATTTTTGGCGACAACCCGGAGCACATGCTCGAAGCCCTCCGTAAAATCGAGGCGCTGGGCGCCGATTTTGCCGACCTCAACCTTGGCTGCCCGGTCCAAAAAGTGGTGCGGCGCGGGGCGGGCGCGGCGGCGTGCAGGGATGTCCCGAAGCTTTACGCCCTGCTCAAGCAGGCGGCCCGGGCCGTAAAAATCCCGGTCAGCATGAAAATCCGCACCGGCTGGGACAATGATCACAAAAATGCGGTTGAAGTCGTGCGCGCCGGCGCGGATGCCGGCATTTCGTGGGTGGCCGTACACGGGCGCACGAGGGCGCAGGGCTACGCGGGCACGGCTGATTGGGACGCAATCGGCGAAGTAAAGGCAAAGAGCACGATACCGGTGATAGGCAACGGCGACGTCACGACTCCGGAGCTTGCCGTGGAGCGCTTTAAAACCTACGGCGTCGATGCCGTGATGATCGGCCGCGGGGCGCTCCGACGGCCACTTATCTTCGAAGAATCGGCGGCGCTTCTGCACGACGGATCATATGCCGCCGGCGCGCCGGGCAACAACAGTTTTATTGGGCTGATCCGCGAGCACCGCGCCCTTATAGCAGAGCAGCACGAAGGCCATCTCGTGCCCGCCATGGTTCACGCGCGCAAATTCATGTCATACTACGCCACCGGCATGCGTGGCTGCCATGAGCTGCGGAAAAAACTCTTCGAATACGACGATCCGGAACTCATATGGAACGAGGCGGAGCGGTTTTTTATGCAGATTTACAATAAATAAAAACGTTCTATCATAGAACGTTTTTATGCTATAATCGTTCTATGATAGAACGATCACCACAACTTAACGATATTATTAACGATTTAATGGACACAAAAGACCGATTATTTGCCAATTTGCCAGACAAGCTTCGTCCGCTGTTTAAATCCACTAAATTTGAAAGCCGGGGCTCCATCGTAATAGGCCCCAGAGGCACCGGAAAAACCACGTTTCTCCTGGAAAAGACCAGAACAGAAAAATTGTTCTACTTGTCGGCCGACTCACCCGTAATTTCCAGCTGTGGACTTTGGCAGCTGGGGAGCGAGATTTTCAAAGGGGACCATGCGGGCGTGATTTTTGACGAAGTCCATTTTGCGCCGGACTGGAGCCGCGACCTGAAAGCGCTTTACGACGCTTATCCAGGAAAAAAAATCATCGCCAGCGACTCAAGCAGCATTATCCTTCAAAAAGGCATGGCGGATCTTTCGCGCAGGTTTGTAAAAATCTTCATCCCCTTTCTTTCATTTAATGATTATCTTTTTTTAAAAGAGGGGATCTCACTTCCTGCTATTGACATCCTGAATCCCGACCGGTTGCGCATACAAAACCTTCTGGATAAATGGCCGCTGATTCAGTGGTTCAAGGAATATCTGACTGGCGGTATTCGTCCGTTTTTCCTTGAAGGAAAATATCCTGACCGGCAACTGAACATCATAGAAAAATCCATTTTTTCGGACCTCCCGTTCTTTCTTCCACAAACAAACGAAAACATCCTTCGACTGGGAAACGCCATCATTGGCATGCTTGCCACAAGTTCAATTCCTACAATAAACATGGAATCCACCTGCCGGGACTGGAACATCGGAAAAGAAACTTTTTACAACCTTCTTTCGGCAATGGAGGCGCTTTCGCTGATCCGGATTGTTGATTACAAAAAATCGTCAAAATCCCGGACAAAAGGCGCAAAAATTCTTCTTTCTGACCCAAGCCACTATGCAGTGATTGGAGGGGCAAACCCGGTTTTACGCGGAAATATCAGGGAATCTTATGTCGCACTTGAACTCGAAAAAAGATTTGGTGAAGTTTATGCTTCAAAAAACGAAAAAGACGGTGATTTTGTCAGCAACAAAATCACCTTTGAAGTGGGCGGACAAAGTAAAAAAATAAAAAATTCCGATTACGTAATCCGGGATGACATCGCACTGCCCGCGGACAAACAGATCCCGCTATGGACAATGGGGATAAGATAAACCGCGCGCGCGCGCGCCCCGTGTTCAGCGTTTTACTGACATCCGCCACGCCTGCCGCGCCAGACAGGCGGTGATGAGCACCATCACAAACAGCGGCACCGAGGCCTTTTGAAGGGCAAAGAAAACCCGCTCGCCCACAATATCGTATCCCGCCAGGGAAAGCGTAAGCGCACCGGCGGCGAAAACCACCCGGTCAAGCCAGCCCATATTGCCGGAGATCATGAAGGCGACCGGTATGGCGAGACACGGCATTGAATATTTGAACGTGATCGGCATGAAAAGAAGATAAGCCATCACGCCGAGCGAGAAAAAGAGCCCCATGGTCCTGAAATCATCGCACCGGCGGCGCCACCAGAAAACCAGCAATGACACGATGCCGGCCACGGTGGCCGCGCCGAGAACCGCATCCGCCGCGCCTCGCGAGATATGCCCCGCAAAAAACATCCGCCATAAAAAACCCTTGAGCGACTGGTTGCCGTAATGCGCCGGATGAAAAAACGCGGAGTCATTGACCAGCACCGTCCACCACGCGCGCCAGAGCGTCATGAACTCCTCCCACCCTCCCGAAAGGACTATCAGCGGCACCACAAGCAGCCCGCAAAGCGCAACGAGTGTCTTGACCACCTCCACGCCGAACTGCCGCGGACTGCGCACAAGCAAAAGTCCGATATTGAGCGCAGGCGCGACCTTTAGCACCGCCGGAATGAACGAGCCGAATCCAGCGGCTATCGGCTCGCCACGGAACCACGCATTGAGGCAGATATTGAAACCGAGAAACATCACCCCGGTGGTCTGCCCCACGACAAGGCTGTCCTGCACGAAGCGCAACGAAAAAAGCCAAGATACGCACATGATAAACAGCGCGTCGTCGCGTTCACGGAAATGCCTAATCGTCCGGTACAGGATCCAGAAACCCACCAGAAAACAACCGAACTGGAAATAAAACCAGAGCATCCGGCTCCAGCCGTGCGGGATCATGCTGAGAAACCTGAACAGCGGAAGCACGAGCGGCGAATAACGGAACGGATTGCTGCCGTCGGTATTGAAATCGTAAAGCCCCTTCCAATTGCCGGCGCTCATGCGCTCGGATGCCTTGTAATAGACATCAAAGTCCGAGTAATCCACCTTGACGTACATCTTGACGGTGTCCACAACCAGCATCACGCCGGCGAGCGACATCGCCAGATACACTACGAATTTGCGGAATCTTCCGACCGGAAACGCCGCCATGTCACAACGTCATCGGAGGCGGCTGGATGTGGCCGGGACCGGCGTCGTCCCCGTCATCTTCGAAATCGCCGTCACTCGCGGTTCTGGTAATATACTCGCTCTCTTCGAGCAGGAGTTTTGACTGGCGGTTCACGTCCACATACGTATAGCCGTGCAGGACCTCTTCATAAAAATTCTGCAGCTCCACGCCTTCGCGCGGCTTGATATGCCCCTCGCGCACGCGCGCGTCGATCTGCTCCTTCACCCGTTTTTCCATGTCGGTCGCGCTGTACTGGAACCACGAAAGCACGCTCGCCACGTTGTTGCCGCGGATGACTTCCTCGATGTAATAGCCGCCCGGCTCC
Organism: Bdellovibrionales bacterium RIFOXYD1_FULL_53_11; assembly: GCA_001770165.1. GTDB lineage: Bacteria > Bdellovibrionota > UBA1018 > UBA1018 > UBA1018 > XYD1-FULL-53-11. Next base: position 16,280 of record MEQJ01000016.1, read on the forward strand.
GTCTCGTCGAGAAACACATGCACCTCGTTGACGCTGCCGAAGAGGTTGTGAAAATCGCCCATGACGTCCTGGTAGGCGCCGGTCAGAAAAATGCCGAGGTAATAAGGATCGCCCTTGCGGATCTGGTGCAGCGGCAGCGTGTCCTTGATGTCCCTGAGATCGATAAACTTTGAAACCTTGCCGTCCGAATCACAGGTGATGTCGACAAGCGTGGAGGCATGCGTCGGCTCTTCGTCAAGGCGCTGGATGGGCATGATCGGAAAAAGCTGCTGGATGGCCCAGTGGTCGGGCATGGACTGGAAGACCGAAAAATTGCAATGGTACTGGTCCGCCAGATGCTTGTTCAGGGTCTCAAGCTCGTCGGGAACGTATCTGAAACCCGAGGCGTTTTTATAGATCACCTTGCAGATCTGCCAGAACAGGTGCTCGACCTTGGCTTTGTCCTCAAGCGACAAAAAGCCGAGCTTGAACATGCTCAGGGCCTCTTCCTTGCGCTGAAGGGCGTCGTGGAAATGTTCCAGGATGTTCTTGGTGCTCAGGTTCTGCGAGAGATAGCGCATCTCTTTCACGACATCGTCTTCGTCGAGCGTCTCCTCGAAAACAATCGGCGTGGTGCCGATCTCGATGCTGCCGAACACGTTGACGACCAGGACCGAATGGTGCGCGACCAGCGCGCGGCCGGTCTCCGAAACGATATTCGGCTCCTGCACTTCCTCGGCCTGGCAGATTTCCTGGATGGAATAAACAACGTCGCTCACATATTCCTGCAGCGAATAGTTGATGGAGCTGTCAAAGCTGGTGCGCGAACCGTCATAGTCCACGCCCATGCCCCCGCCGACATCGAGATATTCGACGTTGATGCCCATCTTGCGGCATTTGGCATAAATGCGGGTGCCTTCCTTGACGACGTTCTTGATGGTCTTGATGTTGGTGACCTGCGACCCCACGTGGAAATGCAGGAGCTTGAAGCTGTCGAGCAGGTTTTCCTGCTTGAGGATGTTGATGACATGAAGCAGCTCGGGCGTGGTGAGCCCGAACTTGGCGAACTCGCCGCCGCTTGATTCCCATTTGCCGCTGCCCTTTGAATACAGCTTGCACCTCAGGCCCAGAAGCGGCTTGACGCCAAGCTCTTTTGCAACCGCGATGACCTGGAAGATCTCGGAAAGTTTTTCGATCACGATGAAGACGCGCTTGCCAAGTTTGAGGCTCATGAGCGCGGTTTTGATGACCGCATAATCCTTGTAGCCGTTGCAGATGATGAGCGCGTTGGGATGCGTATTCATCGCGACGACGGCGGCCAGCTCCGCCTTGGAGCCGGCTTCCATGCCGAATTCATACGGACGCCCGGCATCGAGGATCTCCTCGACCACTTCGCGCATCTGGTTGACCTTGATCGGATAAACGCCCTGGTAAGAACCCTTGTAACCGAACTCGGCGATGGATTTGCGGAACGCCTCGTTGAGCGCGACCACGCGATGGCGGATGATGTCCTGGAAACGGATCAGCACCGGCATCCCGACTCCCTGCCGGTTTTTGATTTCCTCGACAACGCTCATGAGGTCTATGCCCAGACCCTCGCCGCGTTTTGGATGCACGGTCATGTGACCCGCAGGATTAATGCTGAAGTACTGGTCGCCCCAGTTTTCAACGTTATATAATTTCAGTGAATCGGCAACGCCCCATGTTCTCATCCCGTCAAAGCTCCTCTTGCAAAAAACCCAGTCTCTACTTTTCGCATTACCACTCACAAGGGCAGTTGCCAAGCGGTCTATAGATATAGATAATCAAGGCATGAACATATCTACACCCATCGGATTCATCTTTGGCTTGGTTGTCGTCTATCTTGCGGCAACGCACGGCGTAAAAAACGCCAACATCTTTTTGAGCCAGCACGCCGCGATCATAGTGATCGGTGGCACGCTGGCGGCCTCGCTCATCTGCCTTCCCATGTCGCACCTCTTCAACCTGGTGAAGATTTTTTTCCGCACCCTGATCGGCAAGGGCAAGGACATGCAGGTCTCCACGATAAACGAGATCGTCAAGCTTTCGGTCACGGTCAACGAAGGCCGCCCCATCGGCGGCGAGTTGCAGACAATAAAGAACCCGTTTTTGCGCGAATCGCTCGAACTCCTGGTCAACGGCGGATTGTCTGACGAGGAGCTTGAAGAGGTGCTCGAAAAACGCGTCGAGCTGCAGAACGAAAAATACAAGCGCGAGGGCTTCACGTTCAAGATCATCGGAAAATTCCCGCCGGCGTTCGGCCTCGTGGGCACCACGCTCGGCATGATCGTGCTGCTGCAGAGCCTTGGCTCTCCGGATGCGTTTGAAAAAATCGGGCCGGCCATGTCTATCGCCCTGGTCGCGACTTTCTACGGTCTTATCATGGCAAACGTTTTTCTGATCCCGATCGGCGAAAACCTGACCCGTGCCTCCGAGGACGACCTGCTCATGCGGCGCATCGTCGTGGACGGCGTGAGGCTGATCAAGGAACAAAAGCATCCGCTGCTCGTGGAAGAATACCTCAAAAGCTATCTGACCCCCGGCGAGCGCAACAAGATGAAGAAATCGAGCGCCTGAGATGGCCGGCGAAAACGAACTCAACGCGCGGCTTGACCTTGCTTCCGGCATCACCAGCCGGCAAAAACGCAAGCTGCGGGCGAAACGCAAGGAGAATGTCGTGGTCCAGGACGACGGCGAAGGCAACTGGCTCATCTCCTACGCCGACATGATGACGCTTCTTTTCGCCCTCTTCGTGATAATCTCGGCCTTTTCCACGCCCGATGCCGGCAAGTTCGAAAAATTGAAGGAAGCCACCACAAAAGCCATGGGCGTTGAATACGTCAAGCCATTCACCGAACTTTCGAACGACCTCAAGAAAATCGTCAAAAGCGGCATGTTCGGAAGCGGCGTTTCGGTTGACGAAACGAGCGAAGGCATTGTCATCAGCGCGAGCGGCACGCTGTTTTTTGATTCGGGCTCGACCGATCTCAAGGATGATGCCGCCAGGATGATCGACAACATCTCAACCGTACTCAGCACCAACGCCAAGGGATTCAGGGTGGTGGTAGAGGGCCACACCGATGACGTGCCCATGAACTCCGAAAAATTCCCGAGCAACTGGGAGCTTTCGTCGGGCCGCGCCGGCACCGTAGTGCGCCGACTTGAGGAAAAAGGCTTTCCGCATGCTCTTTTGAGGCCGCTCGGGCTGGCCGATGCCGAGCCCCTCGTACCAAACCACAACGAAAGGGGCGTGGCGCTTCCCGAAAACCGCGCCCGCAACCGCCGCATCGTGATCAGGATACAGAAGCAGCTTCCGCAGCGGATGAAAAAACCGGTGGATCAGCCCTGATTATCGAGTATTTTTGAAAACAGCCCGAGCTTCTTGGCAAGTTCCCTGGAATACAGTCTGTATTCCATTGAAATGCCGGCCAGCTCCTTGATCGCCGCTTCGATGTCCGGTTTTTTGCAATCGAGCAGCTCCAGGACGCGGTCGATGCGGAAAAATCCTTCCATGCCCACAAGTTCTTCCGCGAGTAGGCGGGCAATGGTCTTGAGTTCGCCCGTGTCGGATTTGGCCTCAAGCGCGGTTGTCTTGTCCTTGAGCGCGGCAATCTCAGCGCCGAGCGCGGCGGCAAGTGCGGCGGCGTCCTGCTTTGCGGCATCCAGCTCCTTGGTCTTGTCGCACAGCTTCTGCTCGATAGCATCCAACTCGCTATCCTTGACGGCGCGGAGTTCTTCGAGTTTTTTCCCGCCCTCGGCACGTTCGCGCTCGACGGTATCAAGCGTCAGATGAAGCTGTTCGATGGCTTCAATGGTCTTTGCTTTTTCGTGCCCGGCCTCCTGCAGCCTTTTGCATTCGACCGTAAGCGCCGCGCTGAGTTTTGTCGCCAGATAGTTCTCGCGTCTCATCGCGGCGGCCAGCGCAGCCTTGAGCGAATCGATCTCGGTCTGCCCTTTTTTGTAATCCTCGATTATTCTTTTTTCCCATGCATAGGCGACCTTGAGCCGACCTTCAAGCTGTGCGGCGGCGGTCTGGTTTTCGTGCAGTTTTTCGTTATGAAGTTTTTCGCGCTCGGCCAGGGCACGTTCAAGGCGTTCGATGGCGGCGCTGGATTTGACGTCCTTGCCGGCCTCACGCGTCCCGGCGGCATCGATTAATTGTTCACGTCTGTGCTGCCCGATCAGTTTCGCAATACGAGCCGCATCAGTGATGCCGGCATAGTCCTGCACAGGATCGTCGTCCTGCTCTTTGTGTTTTGGAACGCGAATGTCAAAATCAAATTCCAAGGCAATCCCCCTGTTGTCTACTTGTCGGACGCGGATTGTCAGGACTTGACGGGACTTGACGGGGCAATACGCACGAACGCCGGCGACGACCTTCGCCGTCAAAAAACTGTCACTCTTCAAAAACATTAAAAATTATCTCAGGCATATCCGATCTGTCATATGGAGTGGACAGAACCAATAGTTTTGCCTGCAGAATGCCAGTATTCGATGTCTTGCGAAAGACCGCGCTTGGCGCAGTGCTTGTCCCGCTTGCATTGCTGTCCGGTGCGTTTGCCGCAGAAATTGACAGTCAACTCCGCGATTTTGAAACCTCGGTTGAAACAAAGCTGAAGGAGAACCTTGGCGCCGTTCGCGGCGACAAGCCCATATTTGCAGTTTATGTGCACGCCATCCGCGCTCCAAAAAAATCTGAAGACAAAGGCAAACAGATCGATCTTGGCTACCTGCCGGTCCCTTACGACATGGATGCACAAGGCACAATCACAGCAACCGAAGAAAAACTCGAAATTTCAACTCTTGACGTCGAGGTGCAGGTGCCAGGCGCGGTTGACGATCCGCTCCGCAAGGCCGTTGACGAAGTGGTGCAGAAAACCCTCAAGGGTTACAATCCCAAGGTAACGGTGACATCAATTACTCCGCCGGTGCTTCCGCTTGATTACCGTCCATACCTGCCGCTTGCCGCCGCGCTTCTTGGCGCGCTCATCGTTGCCCTCGGCATAGTGGGCGCGGCGTTCGCCCTCAAGCGTGCCTCGCTTTCGATTTCTGAGGGATTTCTTTCGCTCAAGACCTCGGAGATAAATGCCAGCAAGCCCAAAGATGACACCAAAAAAGAGACCGAAAAAAAGAAGGCCGAAGAAAAACCGGTTTCGCCGGAAGTGCAAAAGGTGTCGCTCGCACCAGCCGAAAAGGCGCTCGACCAGAATATCCGTCTCATTGAAAAAATTATAAAGGAACAACCTGCGCTGTTTGTGCGGAGCGTGACCGACGACGACGACGACAACCGCGGCATCCGCTGGCTGCTGCCCAAACTCGCCGACGATGTACAACAAATCCTGCAAGGCGCGTTCGGATCGCAGCGCATGGCACATATCGCCGGGCTCCAGACCAAACCGGACCAGCTTTTCAACTATACGGTATGGATACAGTTGCTCAGTGAACAAATAATCGTGCGCAAGATACAGGGCGGCTCTGTAGTGGAGCGCGTGCTCGGCCCCGAAAAAACCCTGAAACTGATGACGTCGCCCGCAAAATCGGTGCTTGCCGCCGCCGCAAAGATCGACACAAACGCCTCCTGGCGCATAGCCGCCGAATTTGTTCCATCCGACGAGTTCCAGGGCGCGCTCGGCACCGCTGGAGAGGACCGCTGGCAGAAGGTCATAAGCGGCGCCATGGTGAAGGAAGACGAGCTTGGCACGGCCGCGGACGCGCTCCTTGGCGAGCTTTCGACCGCAGGCGGCGATGCCGGAGACGATGATACGGCCAGGGCAAAAGAAAAATATTATTCCGAACAGCTTCTGGAGCCGATTGTAAAGGCCGTCAAAACCAAGCCCCTTGGCGAAGACGACATCTTCCTTGACCAGATAGGAACCAAAGCGCCGGATTTTGTGACACTTGTACGGAGCCGCGTGTGGACGCCATCTGTCATCGCGCGGGTGCCGGAGCAGCCGCTTGGCCGCGCCGTCATGCGCATGACCAACGAGCAGCGCGCCGCGCTTGTGGTCGGCATGCCCAAGGAATATTCAGACAAGGTCATGGCGCTGGTGCCCGAGGGCAACGCCAAAACCATCCTGCTCGACCGGATCAAAAAACTGATGACCAAGGCGGACGCAAACAAGTCACCCGAGGTAATTGCCATCTGCCGCGATTTCCTGGATATCTTAAAAGCCGATCATGACAGCGGAAAGTTTGCGCTGGCCGCGGCGGCCACCGACGAAGCGCCGTCAAACGTCACGCCGATAAACCAGGCAAGGAAAGCGGCATGAGCAGGGCGTGCTCTCGGAGCGCACCAGCCGTGTAGCGGCGTATGCTCGCCCTGGTGGGCGTGAGCTGGTTGTTTTAAAAATCGTTGGAGGAATTTCAAGAAAAATTCTCCGGTCACTTGATAAGCCCGACTGTCTTGAATATTCTGGACCAGTGAATAAATTTGATTTCACCCTCCATCAATGATGTTTGATCGCGGCTGATTACATATGATTCTGAATTTTTAAAATCTTCTGCAAGTTTTTTATAGCCAGAAAGTTTTTGTCTGTTAAGTGACAGAATGTTGTCAGTAGATTTGATTTCAATCAAAACCGTTTTCATTTTGGGTCTCTCTATAACCAAATCAACCTCGACATTGTCAGAAGTCATCAGGTACGACATCCGCCAGTCGGGCTTGAGATACGAGATCAATCGTTTAAATTCCAGCACAATGTAGTGTTCAAATGCAGTTCCGTATTCGGGGCTTTCCGGGTTTAGTGGTGCGTCTATAAGGCCAGTAAGCGTGCGCTGGACTCCTGTATCAAAATAATAAAATTTTGACTTGGCTCTTTGTCGTTTTCTTATTGATCTGGAATACGGCAACAGCAGGAACCCGAGCATTGTATCATCCAGAATCGAAAAATAATTCTGCACAGTCGTATGGTCAACGCCCACGACTTTGGCAATATTGTTCATGTTCAATATTTTGCCGGTCGACTGACTGGCTACTTCCAGAAAATTCCTGAATGGCATCAAATTGCGGACCAATTGCTCGGCAACAACCTCTTCTTTGAAATAAGTGTCGACATAGGCGCGTAAAAAATGTTGTTTATCCTTTTGTGACAATTCAATTACTTCAGGCAGGGAACCATAAGCAAGGCAATCATCAAGATCGAAACTGGTGCCAAGCTCGACATGTGTCATTGGGTGACACTCAAAACGAAACGCGCGTCCAGCCAGTAGATTTGCAGCGCCCCTTTTTAGTTTTCTTGCACTTGAACCGGTAATGGCAAACTTGTATTTTTTTTCAAAAATCAAACCATGTACTACATCCAGTAAAACCGGATTTTTTTGAATTTCGTCGATAACAACATATTCAAAATCACCTTCTGCTATCCGGATCATCTCCGCAAGTGTTTCTGGTTTCTGCCTTAACAACCTGTCAGTTTTTGGATCTAAAAGATCAATCCAGAGATTGCTCTTCTTCGGGTACACATGCCTCAACCAGGTGGTTTTTCCTGATGACCTTGGACCAAAAAGGAAAAAGCTTTTTGTTTTTGTGCGAGTTATGATTCGTTTGAACATACCCTCATAATGTACCGCATTTTGTGGGTTATGTCAAATACCCGGCTTTATCAAACCAGTGAGAGTACCAGCTCCGCTTCATACAGAGGGCTTGAATTCAAAATCGTGTCACCCAATTTTATTTTTGATGCCGGGTTTAAATCAAGCCGTATTGCATGCTTCGGTGCTTTCTCAGAAATGAATTGCGCAAGAGAGCGCATTTTGCCGGACTTCCCGGCTTTGACCTCGACGGGGATTATTTCGTTCTGTCGTTCAATCAAAAAATCCAGCTCTGCATTACTGCTCTTGCTTTCTCGCATCCAATAATAAAGATTTGAAAACAGTCCGGAGTTTCTCTCGATGTTTAATAAATGCTGGGCAACAAACTGCTCGGCACATGAGCCGGCGCGCTCAAAAAACATATTTTCGCCTGCCTTGTAATCCAGCGTTTCCCAGTGCACTCGTGCCATGGCATTAGCAAGACCAACGTCCAGAAAATACAACTTGAAATGCTTTTCGCCGGCAAAACTCGACAATGGCAATCCGGAAGCCGAAGAGTGAACAACCGGAACAAGGGTTTGTGAAAGCACCAGCAGGTGAATGGCCTGTTTAATGTCCCGCGCCTGGTCGTCCGGGGAAATGTTCGAAAATTTGACCTTTTGTCCCAGATGAAAGGGGACATGATTAAATACCTTCCGAATTCTCTGGATATGGGCATGTCCGGCGTACTTTGGAAAATCATCCAGATAGTTGAGTATGATCCTGTTTTGGACATTGCGCGCCTCTATCTGACTTTTGGTTTCGACAAAAGAGGCAACAGCCTCCGGCATCCCGCCCACAAACAAAAACTCACGAAATCTTGCAAGGCGCTTTTCGTGCAGATTTGTCGAGAATTTTCCAGCTCCATCCGCAAGCGGTTGTTCGTTCATCGCCAGCAAAAATTCTCCATAGGTCATCGGACCGAGATGGAGATATTCCACGCGTCCCACCGGCATTTCAAATTCATGATCTTCCAATACAAATTCGAGCAGTGATCCGGCCGAAACAACCGGCAAGCCGGGGCGGTCCTCCAAAAAATAACGAAGACACGGAATGGCTTCCGGGACGGACTGGATCTCGTCCAGAAAAATCAATGAATCAGGATTATTGGTCTGCAGGTTTGAAATTGCCTCGAATTCGGAAAGCAATCCTGAGATATCAAATTTTTTGAAATATGGAGCCAGCTCCTGGTGGCGCTCAAGGTTGATCTCAATCAGCTGTAGTTTTTTCTTTCTGCAGAATTCACGAACCAAGGTCGATTTTCCGACCTGTCTGGCACCCCTGATCATCAGGGGTTTGATGTTTTTTCGTTCCCTCTGGCAGTACCAGTTTTCCAGTTTAGACTCTGCGTAGCGATATAACATGATTGTGTTGTAATCATAATGTGCATAAAATACAACCCATTTTTATGCATTTACCCTGCATCTTGAAATAAAAAAATCCCAGCCAGCACCGACAGCGCCGTAGATTCCGTTAGTGCCCGGTACGCTCTGGCTTTGCATTTCGGAGGTTGTTTTGCCAACGACTCCCGCGCCGCCGGCGGGTGCCCCCACA
>MEQJ01000016.1:25441-28498 GCA_001770165.1 Bdellovibrionales bacterium RIFOXYD1_FULL_53_11
CAATAATGCTTACCGGTCCAAGAGGCACCGGAAAAACCACCTATCTGCTCAAACGTTCGGCACAAGACAATCTGCTTTATTTTTCCGCAGACAATCCCCTTATTTCCTCGCTTTCCCTGTACTCACTGGTCGAAGCAGCCTTCATGGATGGCTACAAAGGAGTCATGATAGACGAGATTCATTACGCCAAGGACTGGTCCCGTCATGTAAAATCAATTTATGATTCGTTCCCTGATAATATAATCTGGATTTCAGATTCCAGCACGATCGTCCTGCGCAAGGGGGTTGCCGATCTCTCAAGGCGCTTTATATCAAGAAGGCTCCCTCTGCTTTCACTGCGCGAATATTCAATATTAAGAGGAGAGGACAACAAACTGCCGGTGCTGGACCCATTTGCTTTGAACAAAACGGACGTAAACCACATTTTAAAAAACACTCCTGTTTTAAAACTGCACCGGGAATGGCTTGACCACGGATTCAGGCCGATATTTCTTGAAGATCCGGCAGCTTATTCCGAAAAACTCTTAAGTGTCATCGAAAAAACCATCGCCATGGATATTCCATATCTTGTGCCCCAACTTACACAAGGACATCTGCGCTTCATGACTGGAGTAATCGGGCATCTGGCGAAATCAAACATTCCAACCCTGGCGGTCAATTCGCTTTGCAACGAATGGGGCATTGGAAAAGAAAAATTATACAATCTACTTGATGCCATGGAGAACGCACAGCTGATCAGAGTGGTAAGAAAAAAAAATGACCACAGCCTGCAGTCAATCGGGGCAAAAATATTCCTTCATGACCCGTCTGCTTACGCCGCAATTCAGGGAGACACGGGCTGCGTTCGCGAAGCGGCCACAGTCGCAGCCTTCCAGGAGGCGGGAAGAAACATCCTGGCCGCACATGACGAACGCGAGTATGATTTCGTGATTGACGGCAAACTGACCGTTGAAGTTGGCGGAAAATCAAAAAAGGCGAAAAAAGCCGCGTTTGTCATCCGTGATCATACCGATATTCCAACCGGTAACGTCATTCCACTATGGGTACTTGGTTTTATGTATTAACGACTGACCCGCTCAAAACAAAAATCCGGGCCCCGCATTGATGGTGACAAAATTGCCGGTAAGCGTGAGATCCGGTGAATCCTGCTCGTTGGAGCCAAGATAACGCCACCTGAATGCAGCATCCGCAGAAAGATAAAATGCAACGCGCTTGACGACCAATCTCCATATGTCATATTGTCTATTAGGAGATAGATATTTAGTGCAGTATATTTATCTCCATAAGGCGGTAATACATATATGGAGATAGAAGCATTTGTTGGCAGAAATCATGAAATCATCACGCTGAATGAGCTCTGGAACAAGAAAAAGGCAAACCTTGTTGTATGTCGCGGCAGACGGAGAATTGGAAAAAGCAGACTTATTAAAGAATTTGCCAAAACCGCTGATTGTTATTTTGAATTTCAAGGGCTAGCCCCACGCGATGGCGTAGGGAGTCGTGAACAGCTAAAAAATTTCTCAGAACAACTATCCAAAAACACTGGCATGCCTGTATTGAATCTTGAAAACTGGACACAAGCTTTTGCGGTGCTTGATAGCAAGATCAAAAACACAAAAACCGTTGTATTTCTCGATGAACTCTCCTGGATGGCGCATCACGAACCGGATTTTGCCGGCAAACTCAAAATCGCCTGGGATACCATGTTTAACAACCACAATAAGCTTATGATGGTTTTATGTGGTTCTGTCTCATCCTGGATAGATAAGAATATACTTAATAACAGTGATTTTTTAGGACGCATCTCGCTTGATTTGCAATTAACTGATCTTCCTCTAGCTGACTGTATGAAGTTCTGGGGTAAGCATGGAGATAGGGTATCGTTTTTTGAAAAGACCAAATACCTGGGTGTCAGCGGTGGTGTACCCAGATATCTGGAAGAGATAAGACCCGCACTAACCGCTGAACAGAACATACACAGGCTTTGTTTTAGCAAAGATGGCGCCATGTTTGATGAGTTCAATAAGATTTTCAATGATACTTTCGATCGTAGAGCAAAGATATACCGTAACATTGTCCGGTTGCTGGTAGAGGGCAAAAAATCATTTATACAAATATGCAATAAACTCAAAAAAGAAAAAAATGGCGTTATTTCTAAATATCTCCTTGATCTGGAAACTTCCGGGTTCATTGCTCGTGATCATGTGTATTCTTCCAAAGGCAAAAAAACCTCCCTGAGTCAGTATCGTATAAAAGACAATTATATCCGTTTTTATTTAAAATACATTGAACCGGCTAGTGACAAAATCAAATCAGGGCTGTATCGCGAACTTGACCTTGAGAATTTGCCTGCATGGGAAAGCATAATGGGTTATCAATTCCAAAATCTGATTTTAAACAATCTTCCTGCAGTGATTGATGCGATTGGTATAAATCCGGCAAACGTCATCAGCGCCTCGCCATATTTTCAGTCAAAGACAAGCAAAACCCTTGGCGGCTGTCAGATTGATCTTTTGGCTCATACCAAATCCGGAACATTTTATATTTGTGAAATGAAATTTAGAAAAAATATTACGAATTCTGTAATAACCGAAGTGGCAGAAAAAATCAGAGTATTTAAAAAACCAAAAACCGCGTCAGTTCGTCCGGTTCTCATATATTGCGGAGAGATTGCTGAGTCTCTAAAAAATTCGGATTATTTTGCAAAAATAATTTCAGTTGAGGACATGGTATGTGACATATCCAATTTTTAATTGGTACCTGGCACGGTCTGGCTCTGCATCCCCGCGGTTTTATAACCAACCACGACCGCGCCACCGGTGCAATTGCGCTTCTCTTGGTGCAATTGGTGCAATTAGCTGTTGACAGGTGCAAATGGTGCATTTTATATTAAGCTTGGAGTAAAAATGAATAACGAAAAACCAATGCTATACAATGAAAACGAATCAAAAACTCTTGAATTAACCTAAACGCGACAAAAAATCTGGCTTAAAATCAGGCAGCCATCCGGTCGATGGCGCCAGCGACACTGCTGAAAACGTCTTGTCGGGCAATATT
>MEQJ01000017.1:0-12414 GCA_001770165.1 Bdellovibrionales bacterium RIFOXYD1_FULL_53_11
GTGATAGCGGCGAACACGAGCGGAGACATACTCGGATCAAGCCATGCCCTCGGGCTTGACAAAACATGGGTGCATCCCTGGGGGCCGGGTACGCAGCTTTTTTTGTATACCGACGGTCTTACTGATTGTTTCAAGAATGACATTGAACTTTTTGACCGGCGGGAGCTGCTCAAGCTTTTGCGCAAGTCCGGCTCAAAGAGCGGCATCTCGCTTGTTAACGCCGTGCTTGAAGCGCGTGACGGCGCTTCAAAGGGGATTGTACAGAGCGATGACATCACGGTTGTTGTCTGTTCGGCTTCCGGCGGCGGAGGCCCGGCATGAAAAATCTTTTTTACAAATATGTCCTTGATGTCCTGTTCATAACAATTGCAGCACTTTGTTTCGGTTTTTTCATGCGCGGAGCATTCATGCCGCCGCAGACGGGCAGTGCGGGTGCGGCCGTGGCCCGGATCAAATCAGGCGGCGCTGAACGCAAGCGTTCCGGCATGGTGGTGTTCAAGGATGTCGGGCCGGGAACGGAGCTGTTTCACCGGGATGCGGTATGGGTAGGGCCGGGCGGGCAGGCTGAGATTGTCTTTGATTCCGACGACGTTTTGAAGGTCGGCGAGAAGACGCTGTTTATCATCACGCGCAGGGCTCATGCGCGGGGTGCTGTTGCCGCAGTTGATGTTTTGCACGGACGCGTTGAAAAAGCCGGAACCGCTTCTTCCGGAACACAGGGAGAGACGGGTTTAAGCATCAGACAGGCCGATGAAAAGAGCGGTGCTTCAAGCGGCAATGAGCTTGACTGGGGCGTTGCCGCTATCGGCAAACCGCTTCCGCCCGGACCGGTCCAGCCGTCCGGTCCATCTGCTATTGACGGGGCCGTCGCGCAAAAACAGGTTGCCGCCACCGGCCCGACCGCCACGCCGGAGGATGCGCTGCAGATCTATCCGGCTCCGGACACCGCTTTCTATGTGGCCTCGAAAAAGAGGGTGGTGGAGATAGTATTTTCCTGGCTAAGTCCCGTTGACGGGCAGCTTGTCGTCAACTCGCCGGATGGCGGGACAAGTGCGCGCATCGCGTTGTCTTCGATGAGACAGAACAGGGTTGATCTGAAGGTCGGACACAAATACACTTGGAGCATTGAGAAGAATGGAATCATCAATCCGCAGATTGGAACAAGGGCCTTTGAAGTCAGGATTTATGACGGGAGCAAGGCGCAGGGCATGTTCGATCATGGCTTGAAGGGCAAGGTGGAGATCATTCAATGACGGTCAACAAGAATGCGGCAGAGCCCGGATGGCTCATTGTCTATTCCAGCAACAAGGAGGACGAGGTTTTTGCGCAGGGGCTGGCGTCAGCCGGAAATTTTCTTGTGCAGAAGGCCGTGAGCGCAAGCGAGGCGCGGCGGCTTTCCAGTCTGTCTGAAAAATGCCTGCTGCTCTGGGAGGCGGACAACGAGTATACATCCGAAGCCACCGCGGACGCGCTTCCGGGGTTCATTGATTCCAACAAGGTGATTGCAATCACATCCGATCCGATCAACCGGTATCCCTATCTTTTCAAGCGGCAGCCTTTTGCGCATCATGTGCTTCGCAAGTTTGGAGATCCTTTTTCGGATGTTTTTGCAAGGATTGTGCTCCGGATATTTTCCGGGGACACTTTCGGTCTTGCCGGCTATTTTCCTGAAGGAACGCCTTTACAGAGGATTGCCTTGAAGCGCAGCAGCCACAAGGCGGCGGTTGTGGATGCCTCCTGCAATTATCTTGTCAAAAGCGGTCTGGCCGAGCGTGTGGCGGGAATAGCGGCGCAGGCAATTGATGAACTGGTCATGAACGCGGTTTTTGATGCGCCGGTAAACGAGGCCGGCGTCAGAATCCACAAGGATCGTGACCGCGCGGAGGATTTTGCGCTTGAGGACCGCAGTAGCGTCGAAGTCGAGGCCGCGATCAACGACAGGTATTGCGGCATCACTGTCACCGACCAGTGGGGTTCACTCAAAAAAGAAGAGGTTTTGAATCTCATGCGTCCTGATTATAAAAAAACGAGCTATGTGGCCCGCAAGGACACCAGAGGCGCGGGGCTCGGACTCAGCGGCGCATCGCAGGGCGGAATGAGCCTGGTATTTGCCGTGCAAGGCGGTGAATGGACGCAGGTGACGCTTTTGTTCCCAAGGTCAAAAACCACAAGGGCCTTCAGGGAAGGATTCAAATTCACCTGTTTTCTGACGGGATAGGGGCATCCCGGGCTTGATTATTGGTTTTTTTGTGAATACTCTGCCACCGGATGGACAAAGCCATACTGCTTACCGGGGGCACCGGGTTCCTCGGGGCGAATATTCTCAAACGGCTCTTGAAGGATGGACGGCGGGTCGTTCTTCTCAAGCGTGTAAAATCCGATTTGAGAAGAATCAGGGGGCAGGTTCCAGCCCTCAGGGTATATGATGCCGATGCCGGCGGACTTGAAGTGATCTTCAAGGAAAACCGCATTGACACCATAATCCACTGCGCGACCAATTATGGGCGGGGCAATGTTCCTCCGCCAGAGATCATTGATGCCAATCTTACCCTGCCGCTCCGGCTTTTGCAGGCCGCCAAGGAAAACGGGACCAGGCTGTTTATCAACTCCGACACCATCCTGGACAAACAGGTCAGTCATTACAGTCTTTCAAAAAAACAATTTCTTGACTGGCTTGCCCATTTTGCGGGTGACATGGTTTGCGCCAATGTGGCGCTTGAGCATTTTTACGGTCCCGATGATGATCCCTCCAAGTTCGTAACACGGGTTGTGCAGGAGCTTGTTCGCGAAGTGCCTTCGATGGATTTTACTCCGGGCAGGCAGAAGAGGGATTTTATTTTTATTGATGATGTGGTGGACGCTTACATGCACATTCTCCGCTCCGGCCTTGAGGCGCCGAGGGGGCTGTACCGTTTTGAGGTTGGCAGCAGGACCGTGATTGAGATCAGGCAATTTGTCGAGCTGGTGAAGGAGCTGTCCGGAAATAAAAATACGGTTTTGAATTTTGGCGCCTTGCCCTACCGGGCGAACGAGGTAATGGAGTCGCGCACTGATACTGCGGCACTCGACAGGCTTGGCTGGGCTCCGCGGGTGGATTTGAAACAAGGACTTGAGACAACGATCGCCGGGGAGCGCATCAAGCCCGGCGCGGGTTTGCTGGAAGGAAAATGAAAAGATTTCTCATTACAGGCGGCTGCGGTTTTCTGGGGACCAATCTTGCGCAGGAGGCGCTTGGGCGCGGCGGCGAGGTTTGCATCATTGACAATCTCTCGCGCCGGGGCGGCACTGAAAATCTGGAATGGCTCAGGAAGTCCGGCAATTTTGAATTCCACCGGCACGACACCAAGGATCTTCCTTTTATTGAAAATACGGTGCGGGCGTTTGGGCCGGATGTGATTTTCCATCTGGCCGGACAGGTTGCCATGACAACGTCCATTGCCGACCCGCGGCTTGATTTTGAAACAAATGTTGTCGGCGGTCACAACATCCTTGAGGCCGTGCGCAGGCATTCGCCCGGCACGGTGGTGTTTTATTCATCCACCAACAAGGTTTACGGGGATCTTGACCGCTGCAAATACGAAGAGCGCGGGTTGCGGTATGTCGCTCCCGGGTTCGAACACGGGTTTGACGAGACGGTGCCCCTTGATTTTCGCAGCCCTTACGGGTGTTCAAAGGGGGCGATGGACCAGTACATGCTTGATTATGCGCGGGTCTTCGGTCTCAAGACGATCGTGTTCAGACATTCTTCCATTTTCGGCGGACGCCAGTTCAGCACGTACGACCAGGGGTGGATCGGCTGGTTCGTAATGCAGGCGCTCGGGGCAAAACGCGGCACGCTTGCGGAGCCCTTCACGATTTCCGGCGACGGCAAACAGGTGCGGGACGTACTTTTTGCCAGTGATCTTGTCGGTTGTTATTTTGAAGCCCTGGCAAATGCGGACAAGGCGGCCGGCAACGCGTTCAATATCGGCGGCGGGATGGAAAACAGCCTGTCCCTGCTGGAGCTGTTCGAGTTTTTGCAGCAGGAGCTTGATATCAAGCTTGAATATACAAAGCTGCCCTGGCGCAAGAGTGACCAGAAGGTGTTTGTGGCGGATATCCGCAAGGCCGGCCGTATTTTCGGCTGGAAGCCGCGGGTGGCCTGCAAGGATGGTCTCCGCCGGATGATCACCTGGGTCGGGCAGAACATGGACGGTTTGAAATGATTCCCGAGTACAGCCTGGTGCTGCCGGCCTATTGCGAGGAGGAAAATCTTCGCATTCTGCTTCCGCGCGTGCACGATGCTTTCAGGCAGGCTGCTGTCAGCTATGAGGTTGTTGTTGTGGATACCGTGGCCCCGCTTGATGCCACCGAGGAGGCCTGCAGGCAGCTTGAGGTGCGGTATGCCAGGCGCTCGCCGGACAACTATTTCGGGGATGCCGTAAGAACCGGTATCCGGGAGGCCCGTGGTCGGCGGATTTTATTCATGGATGCCGACGGATCGCACGGTCCGGAGTGGATTCCGCGGATGATTGCGGAGAGCGGCGGCGCGGATGTGGTCATAGCGTCAAGGTATGTCGCTGGCGGCACCACCGAAAACACGCCCGCGCTTATCTTGATGAGCAAGATGCTCAATTTCACCTATTCGCTTTTTCTCAATCTCAAGGTCAAGGATGTTTCAAACAGCTTTAAACTGTACGATGCGGCGTTGCTCAAGGGTCTGAAGCTCAAGTGCCGCAATTTTGACATCATCGAGGAAATCCTGTTCAAGATAAAATGGTTCAATCCGGATGTCCGCATCAAGGAGATCCCCTTCACCTTCAAGACGCGGATGTTCGGGCGCACCAAGCGCAATCTGCTGGTTTTCATGATAACGTATATTTATACTATGATCAGGCTCAGATTTTTTTCCTGGTAGGAGCTATATAATGGAAGAGTTCATACGTAAAATCCCGAAAAGCGATCTCCATGTTCATCTTGACGGCTCGGTCCGGATGAAGTCGCTCTGTGAAATCGCCAAAAAACGGGGCATCAAGCTTCCGTCTTTTACGGAAGAGGGCCTTAACGAGCTTTTGTTCAAGAACAGCTACGACAACCTTGTGGATTATCTGCAGTGTTTCGGCTGTACGATTCCGGCGCTTCAGACGCCCGAGGACCTGGAGCGCGTGAGTTATGAATTTGCGATGGACAACATCGAAGAGGGTGTTTGCTATGTGGAAGTGAGATTCGCGCCCCAGTTTCACATGAACGCCGACCAGGACGTTGAAAGCATTTTGCAAAGCGTGACCAAGGGGATGGAGCGCGCGCAGAAGGAATATAACAACAAGCCCGAGGTGAAGTCCGGCGAGCTTCCTCCGTTTTATTTCGGCATAATTGTTTGCGCCATGAGAGCGTTTGACCGGGGGTTTTCGCAGTATTTCGACATGTTTCTTGATGCCCACCGCTATTCGGACAAGAAGCCCATTCATGCGCTTGCCTCGTATGAACTTGTGCGCGCCTGCGTGAAGGCGCGTGACAGTCTTGGCTTGCCGATTGTGGGCTTTGATCTTGCCGGCGCCGAGGCCGGCAATCCCGCCGGAGATCACTGGCAGGCGTATCATTTTGCCCACAAGCATTTTATGCATGCGACCGTGCATGCCGGCGAGGCCTACGGCCCCGAAAGTATTTTTCAGGCCATTACCGAGCTGTATGCCGACCGGATCGGGCACGGGTATTATCTTTTTGATGCCGAAAAAATCGCAAATCCGGAGATCAAGGACAAGCAGGGCTACGTGCGCAAGCTCGCGCAGTACATTGCCGACCGTCGCGTGACGATCGAAGTCTGTCTGACAAGCAACATGCAGACAAATCCGTCGATCGGTTCGATAGACAAGCATAATATGCGCAAGATGCTCGACGCCAAGCTGAGCACGACCATCTGTACGGACAATCGCACGGTAAGCAAGACTACGGTGACCAAGGAAATACTGCTCGCGATGAATACGTTCAAACTCAAGGGTGAGACGCTGAAGGATATTCTCGCCTATGGTTTCAAGCGCAGCTTTTTTCCGGGCACATATGCCGAAAAGCGGTCATATGTCCGCAGCGTGATCAACCGCTATGAGCTGCTCGAAAAAAAATTCGCCGAGAGAAGTAAAAACACAAAGAAATAGCGCCATAACCGGCTGAAAATATGGGCAATTACAAATGTACGTAGAAATATGAACACTTGTATTGCAAATGTTCATATTTCTACGTACATTTGTAATTAATGTATATAGAGCGGGATCTCGCATCAAGGCTGGTTGAAGTTCTTTCAGCGGACCGGAAAAAAGGCATGATTTTGAGCGGGATCGTAGGTTGCGGAAAAACAACACTGATCAAACAGATCGCGAGCAGAATGGACAAGCTGTTTGATGTGTTTTCATTTACGGGGGATGACAGCATTTTCCGCCGGAGCGTGGCGGATGATTCAAAATTCATTTTAGAGCACGTAAAAAGCCGTACGAGCCGCCGGGCGCTGGTCATTGTGGACGAGGTCCAGAAATCAGAAAATATTTTTGATGCCATCAAGATGGCGTTTGACGAAGGGGATGTGTCGTTCATTGTTTCCGGATCCAATCCGGAGTATCTTGCAACGGTTGCGCGAAAAAGGCTCCAGCGCCGGGCCGAAGCGTTTTTTATGCTGCCGCTGGGGTTGCCGGAGATTCTGGCTTCAAAAGGCGTTCCTGTTCCGCCGAATTACCTGGAAGGCATTTTGTGGGATGCTGCAAATCTTTCTGAACTGAAAATTCCGGAGTTGACCGTGGATGCGGATATTCGTGCCGCGCTTGACGCTTTTTTGCGGTATGGCGGTCTTCCGCTTGCGTATTTGTCGCGGGGAGATGACGAAAAACTTTCTGAAATCCGCATGACAGTTGAGCGTGGTTTTGACCTGATGAGCGTTGACAACAACGAAATCGCCGACAAGATCAGGACCAATCTCGCGGAGCTTCATTCGCGGGAGTTCACTTACAAAAATATACTTGAACGCACCAGGCTCAGACGCCGCGAAACCATAAACCAGGTGATCGACGGGCTCATCAACCACGGGTATCTCGTCAAAAAAAAGCCGATGCTGCTTGGCACTTCAAAAGAATCCTATTTTTCGGTTTTCTCTTATGTTGATCCCGGCATTGTCTCATATCTCAATCCCGGCCGGGCCGGTGACCCGGGCGGCTTCCAGGTTGAAGGTTATGTGCACGCACGCCTTGCATATCACGTGCGGAACTCGGTGCGTAAATCAGTGCTGGGATATTTCAAGCCGTTTTCGGTCGAGAACGGTCATCCGGTGCGATTCATGAAGGGTGAAATTGATTTTGTATTCAAATACGGCAACCGGATCATTCCAATAGAAGTCAAGAAGACGGATGAAATATCCAATATAGACGTCACTATGATGAAATCATTCATCAGTGATCATGTCCGTTCGCCGGACAAGGTGCCGTTTGGAATCGTGTTTTATTCGGGCGCTCCGTACATCGACCGGAAGCAGAAGATCGCATTCCTTCCGTACTGGCTGGTCTGATCAATAACACCTGAAATACAGATTCACCCAGTTGCCCCAGGCATCAAAGCCGGTGCATTGCACATACTGGTACGGCTGAACGTACCAGGAGCAGCCCTGGCCGTATGTCGTGCATTGAACGGCAAAGCCGTTCTGGCACGGTGTATATGCATAACAGGTGTTGGCTTCTGATTTTTCTGCGACCGCAAAAAACAGGGCAAAAGAAATTGCCGTGGCAATTAAGATTTTTTTCATGATTACCTCCATATGAATTGATATGACATACCGCATCATAAGTTGTTTTTCAATGGGTAAAGTGCTGATCCGTCCAAAATGAATATTATTTTGGAATCCAGGAAAATCAAATTAACCCGGCAAAATACAGCGGTTTGCGCTCAAGGACGGGGCCGGTCCGGCTTTTTGAATTGTCCGCGCTCAATACTAACGCTTGGTCCGGCTTGTATCTCTTGATAAAAGAATTCAGGCTTTTTGATCGTGTATGAAGTCCTGATTTTACTTCCAGTGGCACCAGTTGACCGTCGGCACCGAGGAGAAATTCGACTTCAGCGGTATTCTCTTTCCAGTAGTAATATTCGCCAGGACGTTTTGTTTTCATTTCCTGAAGGACATAATTTTCGGCAAAATATCCTTTATAGGTTCCATAATCATATTTCAGGATGGACGCGGGATCGATTGAACCAAGCGCTCCGAGGATGCCGACGTCAAAAAGATACAGCTTGAAGGCATTATCTTTTTTATAAGCCGCCAGCGGGATTTGTGCATGATTTATTTCGTAAACCGCATAAACGAGACCGGCATTAAGCAGCCAGTCAATCGGGCCGGCGAGATGGCCGTATCTGTTGTGTCCCGGGATTACGCCCTTGAATCTGAACCGCCCGGCCCGGCCGTCCAGATTTTTCGCCAGTTGTTCTGGAATATTTTTGAACACCCTTGCAATATGCATTGAATTTGTTTTACCGCTGTTTTTTGCAATATCGGCCATGTATGCGGTTATGAGATCATCCTGTGTCTGTCTGACAAGTTCAAATGCATGAACGCGGTTGTCCATGTTTTTTCTGAAAACATCAACAGCCGCCGGAAGTCCGCCAACGATAAAATAATCCTTGAGCAGACCCCAGAGCTTTGAATGAATGAATTCCGGCACTGGAAGTTTAATCGCTTCGAGAAATCTCTCCTCGCCAAGTGCAATCAGGAATTCACAGAAGCACATCGGCTTCAGCTCAAGGAAGTTCACTTTTCCGACCGGGAATGATGACTCCCCAAGCATGATGCCCAGCAATGACCCGGCCGAACAGACGGCGGCTGCGGGCAGGTCTTCATTGAAATATTTCAAGCTCGTCAGGGCCTTCGGGCAAAAGGTTATTTCATCAAAAATCACGAGATCGTTTTCAATATCAATTGATTTCCCGGTGGCGATGCCAAGATCGGACAGTATTCTCTTTGGTTCGAGATTTTTTTCGAATATCCCCGCCAGGTCTCCCTGTTTTTCGAAATTGAAATAATGGGTCTCTCTAAAATGTGTTTTGCCAAATTTCTTGAGGGCGAATGTTTTGCCGGTTTGTCGCGCGCCACGGACAATAAGTGGCTTTCTATCTCTCTGATTTTTCCAAGAAATCAGATGATCTATTATAAAACGATTCATATATACACAATATCATATCAAAAAGTGTATTATATATACATTTAATTATAGCATCTTTAAAAAAATGTGTAATATCAAGCTGTTAGTGGCGGTACTCCCGGCCCCGGTGATCGGGGCCGGGAGCAGAAAACAGATTACTTAGTCGTCACAAAGCGAAGATTGCTGATTGCAGCCCAGTCAACTGTTTCTGGAACATCCCACCAGTATGACGGTCTTTTAAGTTTGCTTGGATCACCAAACAACATTATAGCCGAAATCTTTGGACCTAATATTGCCCGTAAACTTTTCTGAGGGCGTAGCTTGAACGTGATATATCCAGCCAACTGTCCCAGCATAAGGCCGCCATTTACCTGCTGGAAGAATACTCCATTTTTGTTTTTAAGTTTGCGATAGCTGAAGCCACCAAGCACACCGAGGCCGTACTCGCCGCCCTTGAACCTTCCAAAAATGTCTTTAACGGCTTTTCCGCCAAGTCTTGTCATCCATGTTTTCGAGGTCAGGTTGACTTCTCCAGCAATTGAAACATTCAAACCGCCGCGCTGAATGATCGAGAACTTGACTGGAATTGCATAAGCCAGTCTTAGCTTCTTTGAAAAACATACAAGCACCATTTCATCGAACATGTCCTGATATTTTTCAACACCATATCCCAAGCTTGAGGTTGAAGTTCCCCAAACAGCATTTTCACCATTGTAAACATAGCAAGAAGAATACGGTAATTGTCCCGGATGTTTTTGTGCCCAATTCGAACCAACAAGTGGCTCGTATTTGATGGTTTTGGATTTTCCAAAACCATTGCTGGTCACCAGCATTGAAAAAGCCATTACAAGCAAAATAATTTTTTTCATTATTCCTTCCCTTTTTCGACCTTTGTCACAAAGCCGCAGGAGTTAATTCCCCTATAACGGCCCATGAGCCCAATGTATGACGCATGGATACATGTTTTTTTTGCGGCGCAACATAAAAATCTTACCGCCATGGCGTAAGGTCCCGGCCTTTGGGTCGGCGGAGTTGGATCACCTTTGGCTGCATATGGGCGGCGCTCGGGATTTTCATGTGGCCGGCATCAAACAAAAGTCGAGGCGACCACATCTCTGACTGCAAACGTCGGTTTCAGTGCTGGAAGTAAAAGTAAAACTTCATTAACTTTTATGGATATTTGATATTCCCGGCAAGAAAGTTTTCTAGGGGCAAATTTATCTCAAGCCGCCTCAATTTCGACCCGATTGTTGATGCCTTCTTTGTGAAGCTGATCCTGCAAGCATGTAGTAACACCAAAAACGCCTTGAATGCCTTTTCTGCGGATTGCTGCGCATGGAACACGGCTTGAGCCCCGGTAAAACGCGGATAAAAAAATTGCAAAAACCGGGGGGGGGTAGAATTTTGCATGGGGGGAAAAACCATGAAAAGTTCGTGGAGAGTTCTGGCGGGAGCGGCATTTACGGTCGTAATTTTATCGCAGGCGGCGCAAGCACAGCTGGCCGTTCCACCGGTTGACAAGCTGCTCAGCGCAGCCAAAAGCAGCGTCGGCGTGGTCGGTCCCGGCGGAGAAGTGATAGTTTTTTATAAGGACGGACGTGACGTTGTGGTTCGCAATTGCGGCGGGAATTATACAGCTGTCAACCGGCTTTCTGACTGCGTGACAGTCGGAAAAGAAAATCGTGTGCCTGCGGATCGGTTCAGGCGGTCGCTTGGCGGCTTGTTCCATATTACCAATGCTGACAAACTAAATCCCCTTACCAGGGAAGAAATAGAAAAATTCAGAACAGCGGTTCCAGGCTATGACAAGATTGTGGAAGCACGCAAGCAGGCGCTTGATGCAAAACTCGCGCGGATCAAGAAATTTATTGAAATGTACGGCGGTGATGAAAAATCGCAGGCTGACGCAAGAGATACTGAAAAACTTTTAACTGCTGTCCGTCAGGAACTCACAACAGCCAAGGCTGGGGCAAAAGCCATCGGCAAAGTGAAGAAAATTATTGATGATGTTGTTGATAAAATATCGTCATCAAAATTCACGTTTGTATCGAGCAATAAATCAAGCGATACGGCAATGTATACGCTTCTAAAGAATCAATATGACGGAAGCCGTGAAGAGTGCGGCACTGATGAGATACTAAACGGAACATCCCCCGGCAAGCCGGAAGATGGTTCTGGCAAGGCTGGTCGTGCGGCCAGGCTTTATAATGTTTTCGTCACCGATGCTTTTGCAGCCGCCATCACAGACGCCCAGAGAATCAAGGATTGCTCGGTGATTAAAGAAAAAGCCTGCATAACAGAAGAAGCCAGGCGTGCAAGTGCGGGAATCAGCGGCAAATCGTTTGGATTGCCAACGATCCAAGAATATAGGGACGCAGAAAGTAACGGTATTCGTGAAGTATTGCCGAATATATATCGGTATCTCTTCTGGACCGCCTCGCTCGTTCCGTATGCTTCGGGCTTCGCGTATGGATTCGATGGCCGCTTCGGCAGTAGCAGCGGCAGCGACCGCCGTGATTACGTCGAGTACCCCGTCCGTTGCGTTGGCCGCTGATGGGGTGAGCCGGTAGGTGCAAACGTCAAACAGCTGATGCTCTTGTTGCTTTGTCATGGCGCACGTATACTTGTTATCGGAATGTTGCTTGCATTGGCACTGATATCAAGTTCCTGGTCAGCCGCCCTGGCGGCGCCGCCCGAGCCCGGTTCATGCAAGGGGTTTTCCTGCCGTGCGATACAGAAATACAGGGCTGAAAGAGCCAGGGAGTGGTCCTTTGCGGTTGGTGCCACGCAAAACACAAGCTGTACGGATTGTGCACAGGCACCTGCAAAGTCGTCCGCAAACAGCGTGGAAAATCTGGTCAATATCGGTTCATTTGTCGCGGCAAACACCGAAAGAGCCGAAATAATCAGGCATGCCCTGAAGAGCGCGCAGGAAGTCCAGGGTGCAAACAGCCTGGATGGCGAGTGGCTCGAAAAATGGCTGGGTCGGGCCCAAATCACATCCGTAACCACAACAGAAATTGCGGCGCTTTTTTCGGTCCGTGGTCATGCAAGAAAAAAAGCTTTGCGCATTCTGGCGCGCAGGCACGAGGGACGCGCGATTCCATTTGAGTTCTTGAGCACTTTTACAAACGCGTTCATGGCTTTTTGTTCGTATCCAGAAGCGAGGAAGGATGATTTTCTGAACCGTCGCCACCTTGGCTGCCGGCCTCTTCCGGCATGGAAAAAAGAGGACGGCGGAGGACTTCTGTCCGTATTGCTGGCCAGA
>MEQJ01000017.1:12515-19425 GCA_001770165.1 Bdellovibrionales bacterium RIFOXYD1_FULL_53_11
TGCAAAGTTCGTTCTTGCCGAACTCATTGATTCCCGCCTCAAGACCCCGTCTGAACGGCTTGAGTTCTGGAAAGGCATGAAGCTCAAGACCAACTATTTCGAATACAATTATCATAAGAAGCCGCTGTACCGGGAATTCGTGCCGGGCTTTGGTGTATCGCTTGCAGGAGCGGACCCCGGTTTCATGGCGGCGCATGGCGGCTACGAGTTCGGCGCCTCGCGCAAAGCGGCAAACCCGCTTTCGGGCTCGGGCTTTGATTGCTCGCAGTTCGTGCAAAATGCATATACCCGGGACAAGCCGGAGCTTCTTGCTAAGTATAAAAACCGTTTTGCCACAGTGATCATGCACAAGCAGCTCACAGGGGCGGTCAGCGAGGAGCCGTTTGCGTGTGAGGCGCTTTTGGTGCCGGGCAGTATCGTCGTCGGGGATGGGCATACTTTCATATTTCTTGGCTATGCAAAGGATCCGCGCGACGTGGCGCGGCTTGGCCTGAAGCGCGCGCCGCTCAGAATGCTCACTGTCGAGGCCGAGGGGCACGCGACAAGATCGGTTGGGATATTTTACAGGAAGATGCTTTATGAGCTGATGGGCAGCGGCTGCGATCTGTCGAAGCGGCTGAAAATTCTGAAGCCCCGCCGCAGTTGACAGTGATTCCATCCCGGCATAGCATTCTTGTCGCAAACACTTCAAGAAACGGGGGCATGCACAAATGAGCCACCATGAATGTACCTGTCCAAAGGACTTTGCAGCCGAGGCCCGCGATATCGTGGGCGCGTGCGGCGGCGGCAGGGAGCAGGCAATCCCGGTATTACAGGAAATCCAGAAACGATACGGCTTTCTGCCCAAGGAATTGATGCGCGAAATCTGCAAGATCGCGGATTTTTCGGAGGCGCAGCTTTACGGGGTGGCCACTTTTTATTCGCAGTTCAGATTCAAGCCGCGCGGAAAATTCGCGCTCAAGGTTTGTGTCGGCACCGCCTGCCATGTGGCGGGTGCCGGCGCGGTTGTTGATGCCCTTTGTGACGAACTCAAGGCAAAGGTGGGCGATACGACCGGGGACGGCCGTTTTTCGATCGAAACAGTGGCCTGTCTCGGCTGTTGTTCGCTCGCGCCGGTGATGATGATAGGCGAGGATACCGTGGGCTATCTTGATCCGCTCCAGATCAAAAAAACCCTGACCAAGGCAAGTGAGAAGCAAAATGCATAAGGTGATCGTCGGACTTGGCAGTTGTGGAATCGCCGCCGGAGCCCGCGCCGTATACGAAACCTTTAAAGCGCAGATCGCAGGCGGGGAGCTGGCCGAGAAGGTTAAGCTTGAGATCACCTCCTGCGTGGGCATGTGCTACTGCGAGCCCCTTGTGGAGGTTGTCGACAATGACGGCAGGCGCACGCTGTACGGCAGGATAGACGAGAAAAAAGCCGCCCGTATTTACGAAGAGCATGTTGTCCGCGGCAGGCCCGCCGCCGATCTTGTTGTTGACCCGTCCGCCGCCGGAAGCGATGCCCATGCTTTTTTGAGCCGGCAGAAAAAAATCGTTCTTCGCAACTGCGGTGTGATTGACCCCGAGTCGCTGGACGCCTATATCGCGGTCGGCGGATATGAGGCGCTTCGCAAGGCTGTTGCGATGGATCGCAAAGCGGTTATCGAAACGGTCAAGCGTTCCGGCGTGCGCGGGCGCGGCGGCGCGGGATTCAGTACGGGGCTTAAATGGCAGTTTGCCTTTGACGCTCCCGGAGAAAAAAAATATGTCGTGTGCAATGCCGACGAGGGCGATCCGGGCGCATTCATGGACCGTTCCACGCTTGAGGGTGATCCACACTCGGTTCTTGAGGGGATGATAATCTGTGCCTACGCGGTCGGCGCGCAAAAGGGCTACATATACTGCCGTGCCGAATACCCGCTTGCCGTGCACCGGCTCAAGATCGCGATCAGGCAGGCGTCAGCGCGCGGATTTCTCGGAAAAAATATTCTTGGCGCCGGATTTGATCTCGCGCTGGTGGTCAAGGAGGGCGCCGGAGCCTTTGTGTGCGGCGAGGAGACGGCACTGATGGCTTCGATCGAAGGACATCGCGGCATGCCCCGCAAGCGGCCGCCGTTTCCGGCGCAGTCCGGGCTTTTCGGCTGCCCGACCAACATCAACAACGTCGAGACTTATGCCAACATCCCGTGGGTTATAACAAACGGCGCCGACAAATTTGCCGCGATCGGCACCGAGAAAAGCAAGGGATCGAAGGTGTTCGCCCTTGCCGGCAAGATCAAGCGCGGAGGTCTGGTCGAGGTTCCGATGGGCATAACCATCGGTGAGATCGTTGAAGAGATCGGCGGTGGTTCGAATACCGGGCGCCCCCTCAAGGCGGTGCAGCTTGGCGGTCCGTCGGGCGGCTGCATACCGGCGTCGATGTTTGACACGAAGGTGGATTACGACGAGGTCACGCGTACGGGGGCAATCATGGGCTCCGGCGGCATGCTTGTGATGGACGAGACCACCTGCATGGTCGATGTCGCAAGATTTTTTCTGCAGTTCACGCAAACCGAATCGTGCGGCAAGTGCACGTTTTGTAGGATCGGCACCATGCGCATGCTTGAAATCCTCAATCGCATAACCGAAGGCAGGGGCGCCATGGCGGATCTCGACGCGCTGGAATCGCTTTCGTCCGACATCATCAAAGGATCGCTTTGCGGTCTCGGGCAGACCGCGCCCAACCCCGTGCTTACGACTCTCAAGTACTTCCGTGACGAATATGTCGAACATATCGGGCAAAAGAAATGCAGGGCGGGAGTCTGCAAGGCGCTCATAAAATACCGGATCAAGGACAACTGCAATGGCTGCACCGCTTGCGTGAAAGTCTGTCCGACAAACGCGATTACGGGGCAGCGCAAACAGCAGCATTCGATAACCCAGGACAAATGCGTCAAATGCGGCCGTTGTTATCTGAAATGCAATTTTGACGCGATAGTGGTGGAATGATCATGGCGAGCACAGTGAAGATAAGAATTGATGGCAGGGATTTCAACGTCGATGCCGGCCTTACCGTGCTTAAGGCGGCCGAAAAGCAGGGCTTCAGGATTCCGACGCTTTGCAGCTGCAAGGATCTTGCGCCTTTCAGTTCGTGTTTTGTCTGTCTTGTCGAGGTCAGGGGCGCAAAAGGTTTTGTTCCGGCCTGCAGTACGCTTGTTTCCGACGGGATGGATATTTCAATAGAAAGCGCCGTTGCCCGGCGTGCGCGCAAAACCGCTCTTGAGCTTCTGGTTTCCGATCATCTTGGTGATTGCGAGGCGCCGTGCGTGTCCGCCTGTCCCTCACGCGTTCCCATCCGTGATTTTCTGGCGCTTGCCGCCAAGGGTGAGTATATCAAGGCCGCCCAAAAAATCCGCGAGACGATGCCGTTTCCCGGTTCGCTCGGGCGGGTGTGCCCGAGGTTTTGTGAAAAAGAGTGCCGCCGCACCCGGGTGGATGAGGCTGTTTCGATTTGCTACATGAAACGTTTTGTTTCCGACATGGAGATCAAGGCCGGTGGGCCTTTCATGCCGGCGCCGGGCAGTCCTACGGGCAAGAGTGTCGGCATAATCGGCGCTGGTCCCGCCGGGCTTAGTGCGGCATATTTTCTCCGGCTTCAGGGCCACGACGTCACGATTTATGAGCGGCAGAAGGATGCGGGCGGAATGATGAAATGGGGCATTCCGGATTACCGTCTTCCGCCTGATATCCTGGCAAAGGAGTGCGGTGCCATCATCGGAATGGGCGTGGAGGTCAAATACGGAGTGAATGTCGGAAAGGACATCATGTTTGATGAGATCAGTAAAAAACATGATGCCGTATTTCTTGCCATTGGCGCGCAAAAAACAAGTGATATGCCCATTGAAGGCCGCACTTCGCGCGGAGTGGTTTCAGGCGTGGAGTTTCTTGATGCCATTGCAAAGGGCGGGAGGCCCGAGGTCGGAGACAAGGTCATTGTTGTCGGTGGAGGCAATACCGCCATGGATGCCGCGCGCTGTTCAGTCCGTCTTGGCGCCGAAGTCGTGATTGTTTACCGCAGAAGCGAAAAGGAAATGCCCGCCAATGCCTTCGAGGTCGAAGAGGCAAAGCATGAGGGCGTTAAGTTCGAGCTGCTTTCAGTTCCGGTCAAGGTGCGCGAAGAGGGCGGCAGGCTGTATTTTACTTGTCTTCGGATGGGGCTTGGCGCCCCGGACGCGAGCGGCAGGCGCCGTCCGGTTCCGATTGACGGGTCGGATTTTATTATTGAAGCCGACACCTGTATCACGGCAATCGGGCAGCAGGTTGACGGCAGTATCGCGGACAATACAAGCCTCAAACTCACCAAGTGGGGCACGCCGGAATACGATATTCATACCATGCAGACCTGTTTGCCGGGGGTTTTTGTGGGCGGGGATGGGGCGACCGGCGCGGATGTCGCCGTTAGGGCCGTGGATGCCGGTCGGCGTGCGGCATGTTCAATCGGTCAATTCCTGCGTGGAGAAAAAGTCACCGGCGAGGCCGTAAAATTCAACTCTTCGATGGGGCCTCTTGACAAGGTTCCGGCGGAGGTTTTTGCGGGATTTTTGAAACAGCAGGTCACGCGCATGCCGATGCTCGTGGCGGAAAAGCGCACAAAAACATTTGAAGAGGTTGAAACCGGCTTTACCGTGGACGGCGGCGGTCATGAGGCGAAACGCTGCCTTGGTTGCGGCTGTGTCGAGGCCGATGACTGCAAGCTCAGGGAGTATTGCACCGAATATGCGGTTGATCAGAATCGCTACGCCGGGAAGCGGCGCGGCTACGAAAATGATTCCACGCATCCAATTGCCGTGCTTGAATCGGGCAAGTGCATCAACTGCGGAATTTGCGTGAGGCTGCTCGAAGAAGATGGTTCGCATTCTCTGGGATTTATAGGAAGGGGTTTTGACACCCGCATCAAGCCCCCGTTTGAAAAGCTTTTATCTGAAACCGGTACCGCAGGACTTTCTTTTGCGTCGGATGCCTGCCCCACGGCCGGAATAGCCGACCGGAAGAAATACGAAACGAAACATGTGGGTATTCCGGGCGTTTCAAAATGACGCATGATGCTTGCTGTGGCATTAAAAAAATTCTCATGTGAGAATTGATTACTGGCGGACAAATCAATGAAGATCATATCGCTTTCAAAAAAATTCGGTTCCACGCTCGGGCAACGCAGTCGCGCGGCCGAGCTTCGTGAAGAAGTCATGAATCTTGATCATCCTCTTCAGCTCGATTTTTCCGGCGTCAAGATCATCAGTTATACTTTTGCCGAAGAATTCTTCGGAAAGCTTGCCTGCCAGTTCGGTGAAAGCATCTTCAAGCAGAGGATACTTGTCAAAAACGTGAGACCCGAAAGCCAGTCGGTAATTCACGCGGCAATCCGCTGCCAGCCCAAAAACGACGTCGCCTGATGATGCTTGTTGGCTAAACGCGCTTGTTCAAGGTATAGCCATTCATAATAGTAAATTTATTCAGAAAGGGGCTGGTGATGTCCTGTCAATTTTTTATCACGGGTTTTCCGGGTTATATTGCTTCACGTCTGATCAGGGATCTTGCCAGAAAACATCCCGGGTCGGTTTTTGAGCTGCTTGTTCACACGAGCCAGGAGGGCAGGGCCCGTGCTTCGGTGCAGGAACTTTGCGCCGCCGGAATTCCTGAAAATTCCATGAGAATACATGTCGGCGACATAACAAAGGAGGGGCTTGGGCTCATGCCCGCCGTGCTTGGCGGGCTTGGCACGAGGCTGACACACGTTTTTCATCTGGCGGCGGTATATGATCTTGCAGTTCCGGAAGCGTTCGCCCGCAGCGTCAACGTCGATGGAACCGCCAATATGAATTCGTTTGTCAAAGGGTGCAAACAGCTTGAGCGTTACGTGTATTTCAGTACCTGTTATGTGTCCGGCAATCGGGTCGGGAAAATTCTTGAATCCGACCTTGAAAAGGGCCAGGGCTTCAAGAATCATTACGAGTCAACGAAGCATGAGGCTGAACGGATGGTGCGCGCGCTCATGCCGTCGATTCCTGTTACGATAATCAGGCCGTCGATAGTTGTCGGTGATTCAAAAAGCGGAGAAACCGCAAAGTACGATGGTCCCTATTTTATGATGCGTCTTCTTGGCCGGTTCCGGTTTCTGCCGCTGCCTTATTTCGGCAAGCCGCGGGTCAAGCTCAATCTTGTTCCGGTTGATTATGTCGTCGAGGGCACCGTTTATCTGGCGTTTGCTGCGGCTGCAGCCGGGAAAACCTATCATCTTGCCGATCCCGATCCTCTCTGGATGGTGGAAATTTATGAGCTGATCTACGATGCGATCAGGGGCGGGAAGCCGGCATGGACGCTGCCGGTTGCGCTTGTCAAGGCGTCGCTTTCGTTCCGGCCGCTCCGTGCAATCATGGGCGTGCCGAGGGAACTGATTGATTATTACGAATGTGATGCGCTGTACGACACTTCCAATGCGGTCGCCGATCTCGGGCGTGCCGGCATCAAGTGTCCTTCCCTGGTGGATTATTTTCCGGTGTTGGTTGAATATTTCAAGAAGCATGGCTCGGATCCGGACAAGATCATCAGGGTCAAATAACTGGAGGAAATGATCATATGGAACGCATTGTCGAGTGTGTACCTAATTTCAGCGAGGGCCGCAGGCCGGAGGTGATTGAAGCAATCCTGGCAGAGATCACAAGCGTGCCCGGCATCGTTCTTCTTGAGAAGGAAATGGATGCCTCTCACAACCGGGCTGTTGTGACTTTTGTGGGCGATCTTGAGCCTTGCGGAGAGGCGGCGTTCAGGGCTCTTAAAAAAGCCATGCAGCTTATTGATCTCACCAAACACCAGGGGGAGCATCCAAGAATGGGTGCAATGGATGTGTGTCCGTTCATTCCGGTCTCCGGTGTTACCGAGCAGGAGTGCATAG
>MEQJ01000017.1:19458-26544 GCA_001770165.1 Bdellovibrionales bacterium RIFOXYD1_FULL_53_11
CCGGACCGATCTTGCCGTAATCCGCAAGGGGGAGTTTGAGGGGCTGCGCGAGGCGGTAAGAACTGATCCTTCGCGCGCACCTGATTTCGGGCCCCGCGAGCTTCATCCGACTGCGGGAGCAACGGTGGTCGGCGCGCGTTTTCCGCTAGTGGCTTACAATGTGAATCTCGCCACTACTGACGTTGAGGTTGCAAAAAAAATCGCCAAGACCCTTCGTTTCCGCGACGGCGGATACAAATATGTAAAGGCAATGGGATTCAAGATCGAAGAAAAAAACTGCGCCCAGGTTTCGATGAACATGACAAACTATACCGGCACTCCTCTTCATCGTGCCTATGAGGCTGTGAAACGGGAAGCGGCAAGGTATGGCGTTATGACCCGCGAGAGCGAGATAGTGGGCCTTGTACCGCAGCAGGCTTTGATTGATACGGCGCTTTGGTATCTGCAGCTTGAATCGTTCAAGAGCGTTCAGATTCTCGAAAACCATCTCAAGCCGGGCCAGAGCATGGCCGGGTTTCTCGACGATCTTGCGGCCCCCGCCCCCACTCCGGGGGGCGGTTCGGTGGCGGCGCTTTCGGGTGCGATCGGCGTTTCGCTGCTTTCGATGGTGGCCGGACTGACGATCGGCAAAAAAGGATATGAGAGCGTGAGTGACCGGATGGTTGAGATCAAAGCGGTTTTGGGTCCGATGCGTGGCCGGTTTTCGGATGCGGTTCAAAAGGATGCCGGGGCATTTGACGCGGTTATGGCGGCTTTCAAGCTGCCAAAGGGCACCGATGCCGAAAAGGATGTGCGCACGCGGGCCGTGCAGGAGGCCACGCGCGGCGCGTGCGAGGTGCCGCTCGGCGTGATGCGGCTTGCAGCAGCGGCCCTTGGGCTTTGCGCCGAGGTGGCCGAAAAGGGCAATCGTAATTCAATAACCGATGCCGGAGTGGCCGGGCACGCGCTTTATACGGCGCTAAGAGGCGCGCACCTCAATGTGCTTGTCAATCTCGGTTCCCTCAAGGATCAGGCTTATGTTTCGAGCGTGCGCGAGGAAAGCTCGCGTCTTCTGAAACAGGGACGCGAGCTTTCGATCGTGGTTGAGAATACGGTCGAGAAAGGCATTGTCGGCTGATTTGTTCAGCCGGTTTTGAGTATTGCCTTAAGGTCCTGTTCGGCTCCGGTGACGGGCATGATATTGAACTTGTCCTGCAGCACCTTCAGCACCGCAGGGGTAACAAATGCCGGGAGGCTCGGTCCGAGCCGTATGTTTTTGATGCCCAAGTGCAAAAGGGAGAGCAGGATGACAACCGCTTTTTGCTCGTACCATGACAGCACCATCGAAAGCGGCAGGCTGTTCACGTCGGTATTGAAAGCCCTGGAAAGCGCTACGGCAATCTGAATTGCCGAATAGGCGTCATTGCACTGTCCGATGTCGAGAAGGCGCGGTATGCCGTCAATTTCGCCGAACTCAAGTTTGTTGAATCTGAATTTTCCGCAGGCAAGCGTGAGAATGACGGTGTCTTTCGGAGCCTGCTGTGCAAAATCAGTGTAATAGTTGCGGCCGCTTTTCGCCCCGTCGCAGCCACCGACAAGAAAGAAGTGCTTGATTCTGCCGGTCTTGACCGCATCGACAATCTTGCCTGCAACCGACATGACGGCATTGCGTGCAAAGCCGATTGTGATCTGCCTGTCCGGCTCGTCCTTTGAAAAGCCCGGCGAGGCAATTGCGGCTTCGATGAGCGGCATGAAGTTGCGGTCTTTTATATGGGCGACTCCCGGCCAGCCGACGAGTCCGCTAGTGAATATGCGCGCCTTGTAGGTGTCCTTCGGGCGCTGGATGCAGTTTGTGGTCATGAGTATTGCGCCCGGAAACTGGTCAAACTCCTTGGCCTGGTCCTGCCAGGCCCCGCCGAAATTGCCTGCAAGGTGCTTGTATTTTTTCAGGCCGGGGTAGGCGTTGGCAGGAAGCATCTCTCCGTGCGTGTAGACATTGATGCCGCGCCCGTCGGTTTGTTTGAGAAGTTCTTCAAGATCCTTGAGGTCGTGTCCCGAAACAAGGATTGCCTTGCCCTTCACTGCGGCTGTCCTGACGCGGGTGGGTTCCGGATGACCGTATGCACCGGTGTTTGCGGCATCAAGGAGTTCCATGGCCTTGATGTTCATTTCGCCGGTGCGCAGCGCCAGCTTGAAGAGCCCTTCAATAGTGGGGGCGGGATCGGTCAGCGCATCAAGGGCTTCGGCAAAGAAAGTAAAAACCTCATTGCTTTCCTTGCCGAGGATCATTGCGTGGTCCACATAGGCGGCCATGCCCTTGAGGCCGTATGTGATGAGTTCTTGGAGGCCTGTAATATCGTCGCCAAAAGCGGATTTTCTTCCGGCGATTGACAGTTCTTCCGATTGTTTTACCAGTCCGCTGAGCCCCGGCTCGGGCTGCCACACGGCGGGACCATAGAGTTTTTCCACGGGTTTTGCGGCGCGTGCGCTGGCATCTTCATACGTAGATCTGGCACTGTCCCTGAGTCTCAGGGTTTTGTTGATTGTTGACTCGATTGCTGCAGAGTCAAAGTTGACGTTGGTAACAGTCGTGAAGAGGGCTTCCACAATGCCGGCATCGATTTCCCTGTCGCGCGATCCGAGGTCCGCGCTTCTTCGTGCGTACATTGCAACGCCTTTTGTTATGTGCAGAAGCGCATCTTGCAGTGCCGCGGTTTGTGCGTCTTTTCCGCAAACGCCCGCGGTTGTACAGCCCTGGCCTTTTGCGGTTTGCTCACATTGGTAACAAAACATGCTCATATCATTTTCTCCTCTATAATGGTTCCGTCAACGCCGATCATGTGAACTTCGAGCGGAATCCCGGGCGTAACGAGATTCCTGGCCTCTATCGCGGCGTGGGCAATGCCTCCGCAGCAAGGAACTTCCATCCTGAGAACGGTGATTCGCGAAGGATTGGCGGCGGCAAACACCTGTTTCAGTTTTTCTTTGTAAAATCCGAGGTCATCGAGTTTGGGGCAGCCCACCAGTACGGATCTTCCTTCAAGGTATCTGGGGTGAAAGTCCGCCACAGCAAAGGGGACGCAATCAGCGCATACGAGAAGGTCCGCATTTTTCAAAAATGGCGCGTGTACCGGAACAAGCTTCAATTGTACCGGCCAGTGCCCGAGTGAAGAAGGCTGTTCGTTGCAGCATGACCTTTGGGATGTGTCTGGTGCGGGTGGTTTCAGGCTGCGCATTGCGGTGCCCGGGCAGCCGCAGGGAAGCGGATCCGGCGCTTCATCAAAGGCATCGGCTTCCCGCTCTTCGATCGTTATTGCATCCAGGGGGCAATGGCCGATGCATGCCCCGAGTCCGTCGCAATGTGATTCGCGAACGAGTTTTGCCTTGCCTCCGATGATTTTGATGGCGCCTTCGTGGCAGGCGTTTGCGCAGATGCCGCAGCCATCGCATTTGTCTTCGTCTATTTTTATTATTTTTCGTTTGAGTTTCATGCCCCGGCCCCTTTTGTGGTTCGTGTGGCGTGCAGATCGGAAAGCCTCGTCGAGGCGAGCTGCTGTCGTACTTTATTGTCAACCGAACAAAGAAGGTCTCCCAGAATGCATGATTTGCCGCCGCAAACCGGTTTTTGGAGCAGGCACTCCGTGGGTTTGAGCGATCCGCTTATCGCCTCGTAAACATCAAGCAGGGTGACTTTTTGCGGATTTTTAGAAAGCACAAAACCCCCGGTAGGCCCTCTGATCGAGCGGGTGATGCCTGTGGTGGTCAAGCGCTGCAGTACTTTGGCGAGATGTGCGTTTGATACGCCGAGTGATTTGGACATCCTGCTTACGGCATGCGGTGAATCAGGTGTTTCGGCCATAATATATGCCGCATGCAGCGCCAGCGATGCGGCTTCCGATATTTTGATTATTCCTGCCATCGGGCCCCCCTTTGGTTGTTATATGGGTAAACATATACCTATTTACTTAAAAGACAAGCAAAAAAATACGGATAAAATGCGCTGGCGCTTGATATTCGTAGTCATTATAGTTGATTTACCGGCATGCTCGCGTGGTGGAACTGGCAGACACGCTGGTCTTAGGAACCAGTGCCGCAAGGCTTGGAGGTTCGAGTCCTCTCGCGAGCACCATTAAATAGGCATTTTTCGTTTAAATTAAAAAACACAGGTAGATGGAATCAGGGTAACTGGTAGACGCGGCTACTCATTGCTTGCCAGTTTCTTCGGCTCAAACTCGAAGACTACCTTGTCGTATAGTGGTTCTGGCGTCATTTTTTCCCGGTTGCCGTTTTTAATTGTTTTTAGTTTTATCAGTCCGATATCCGCCAAGGCTTTTACATCCCTCAAGACGTTTGCTTGGTCTTTTTTCATTACTTGCGCCAGTGCATAAATGGATTTCGGCTTGTGTTCAACGATGGCAGCGAAGACATCAAAGCGGCTCTTTGGCATTATCTTGAGCATTGTGTCCATGCTGTCACAAATCAATTCATTCTCGCGTATGTCCGGCTTGCCGGTCTTGAGTGCCAGATTCATGGCTGCCAGAGCCTTTTTGTGAGGATTCTTTTCGTATCTGAATGTGAATATCTTCATTTGGTCACTCCTTATATATCAAAATCGCCAAAGACTTCTCTTATGGCTGAAAAGAACAGGCCTTGTGCGTCATCAACGGATGTCCACTTGATTGGCGTGGGCTTGCCGTTGTTGATGTGAATGTGGGCACCCTTCGGGTCATGACAGTCAAAAAGCACCTTGAGCGAATCGTCATCCGGGTCAAAAGCTATCCAACTGAAGCGCAATCCTTCTGGATAGCTGTCCGGGTGTCCCGGCGGGAGCCGGAACAAGTCCATGTAGACCATGACAACACGTCCGCTTTTGCATTCGACTACAAACCGGGTCTTGAAAAGAAGCGTCGCATCCACTATTGAAGATTAAAACATATATGTATAAGATTACAAGTATGTTGTATGTGACTGGTATGGGCTTGAATTCTTAGTCCTTTTTACAGGAGCCAGTGCCGCAAGGCTTGGAGGTTCGAGTCCTCTCGCGAGCACCAGATGTTTATGCCGCTTTTGCCCCGGGTTTGCCGCCGCCGGGCCGGGCCAGTGATGCCCGCATGTTGTCAATTCTGAGCTTCTTGTTTTCATCCATCAGCTTGCTGATTTCGCTTTTGAGGCGCCTTTCTTCTTTTTGCAGTGCATCTGTACGCGCGGCCGAGCGTTCGGCCTCTTTTTTGGCGTCTGTTGCGGATTTTACCGCCATCTCGAGTTTTTTACGCATGTCTTCCGAACTGGCCGTGTTGGCGCCCCGGTCACGTTTGCTGGCCTCGAGTTTTTCCATGAGCATCACGTTGGCTTTCTTGAACTCCTCAACCTGTTTTTGCGCCTGTCCGAGTTTTCCCTTTATTTGCGTGAACTCTTCGTACGACGGTCCCTTGGCTTTTACCCCCGTTCCGGTATCCACGGTTGACGTGGATCTAAGTTCAATCATTTTTTTCTGAAGTTGGGCGTTCTCCTCTTTCATCGTGTTGAGCAGTTTCTGGGTGGTTTCATTTTTTTGTTTGAGCATGGGCACTTCTTCTGCGGCACGCTGGTAAGGCTTCATCTTTTCCATCATCTCCTGTGCCTGCGCAAGCTGGTCCCTGAGATGATTAACCGCAAAAGTCTTTTGTTTGATCAAGTCGTCGCGGCGCCGCAGCTCCTCCTGGAAGGCGGTTTCCCTGATTTTGAATTCATGCTCCTTCTGTTTGATGGATTGATTCAGCTTTTTCGCAAGTTCGTTCAGACGGGCTTTTTCGTTTGTCAGCTCGGTCATCAGGCCGTCCACCCATGCCTTGGCTTTTG
The DNA here is from genome assembly GCA_001770165.1 of Bdellovibrionales bacterium RIFOXYD1_FULL_53_11. Classification (GTDB taxonomy): domain Bacteria; phylum Bdellovibrionota; class UBA1018; order UBA1018; family UBA1018; genus XYD1-FULL-53-11. The sequence continues at coordinate 25,276 of MEQJ01000017.1, forward strand.
TGCTCTTTATCTCCTCTTTTATGCGGGTGGATTCCTCACGCGCGTTTTGGACCATCTTGTTGAACTTGCCTCTTTCAATCTCCCTGACCAGTTCGTCCGATTCGTTTTCAGGATCTTCCCGGTCCGGTTTTTGCGCCGCCCCGCTGCTTATGACAATATTCTGCTCCTGCTGGCCGGTTATGGTTGATGCCGGGGCGGAATCATAGGCAGGACTGCTTTGTAGCTTCTGTTGTTCCAGCATGGTCTGCAGTTTCATTATCTGTTCCTGCTGCTTGCGGATCTGATCCTGTTGCCGCTCGAATTGCTCGCGCTCGCGCTCGGCGCGTTCATCCTGCGCCTTTCTGGCCGTTGTATCCTGCTTCTCCTCCTTGCCGCCTCCCCACAACCAGCTGCTTTTTTTCTTTTCTTCGGGTTTTTGCTCCGGCGAGGGAACCCGGATCATGGTCTGGTCGGTTTCAAATTTGTTATGACCGGGTATTCTTATCTCCTGTTGGTTTGTTTCGGGCGGTATTGCAATTGCTGCGGGCCGTGCCGCTTCCTCCTGTTTGTTTTTGAAGGGCCAGATTTTCCCCATCAATCCTTTTTGGGCTTGTTCCTCCTGCCGGGGAACAATTACGGCAGCGCCTTCCGGTTTTTTTTCATCGCCAAGTCTTATATTAAATGATGGTTTTCGTTCTTTTTCGGCTTCAAGCATTGCAATCTTTTTTTGCAGTTCGCTTATCTGATTGAGATATATCTGGGAGACATTTGTGTCAGGTGCCGCGCTGGCCGGCTTTTGCTGTGAAAGGTCCCTGAATTGCCCCTGAGTTTTGTGTTGCTCTGCGGCTTGGCGGATTTCCGGTCCGTCAGCTTGGTCCGTATTTGTAGTGCCGCCCGCGTTTTTGAGCACGATTTTTGTTCTATCCTGGGTTTCAACGGGTCCGCCGGAACTTTTGAGTCGTATTGTGGTTTTGTCTTTTTCCGGCAGTTTGGAGTCTATTGTGATGATCTGCTCTTCTTCATTCTTGTCCGGCGCGGCGGGCTCTTTCTTTCTTGTAAGAAGATTGTTGAAAAAACCGGTTTTCTTCTGTTTCGGGTTCTTGTCGGCCTTGAGTCTGATGACGGTATCATCCGTTTTCAGGTCCTGCTCCCCGCCTTTGACTACAATTTTCTCATCCCTTAAAACGTCGGATTTATTGCCGATCTTTGTTCTGGTGTTGTCGGGGGACTGGGCCTGTCCTTTTACTTTTGTTTTGAAGTCATCATTGGCGCCCCCCCCTTTTACAGTGG
>MEQJ01000017.1:26599-43696 GCA_001770165.1 Bdellovibrionales bacterium RIFOXYD1_FULL_53_11
GTTTTCTCTTCGGCGGGGCCTGCGGCCAGTCGAACTTCGGCAGGATTTTCGGGCGCTGATGCAATGACGGAATTCTGCGCAATGACAGCCGCAGCGGCTTGACTCAGAATTTCGCCGGCGGGTGATGGTTGTGCGGCAGCGGCTGCCAGCCCCTCTTCACGAAGCAGTGCGGGATAGTCCAGGTCACCGAGTTCAATGAACGATGCCGGTTGCGGCGGGCTTTCAGCCGCCCGCTCAAACTCTATTACCTCTATCAATTTTGTTTTTGAGAGCGTGGCCGCGTCAATTTTTCCCGGAATGCCCACCAGCGCGGTTATTTCAATCCTGCGCGTGTCCTTCTGCTTGCGGATTACGATCTGGTTTGCGTGCCTGTACAGATAGAACACAAGCGATTCGGGAAGGCCTTTGAGTTTGCCGGATTTGATTCTTTCCGCAATTCCGTCGAGATTGAGCTTCGCGTCTTCCGGCAGCATGAACGAAACGCTTAATGCGATTTTTTCCGCGTCAATCCCGCATTCCACGCTCAGCGGTTCGGAAAGCGCGCTGTTTTCGCCGGACGGGTTGTTAAGAACATAGCCGAAAAACGTGCTGAACAGCACGATGGCGCGCAATTTGATCTCGTCCACGCCGGATTCGCGCAGTCTTGCGGTCAGAAGATCCGAAATCCTTCCAACATGTTTGACCGAAAAGATGCTTTCATAAAAAGCATTGCAGTCTTCGCCCAGCAGGCTCGCAACTCCGAAGCATTCTGCCATGCGCGGCGCGCGCGAGCCGAAGTTAAGCATCCACGAACCCCTCCTGCCCGAAAATAGTCGGAGGTGTCGTTCCGGCACGGACGAATTCCCTTTTTACGCGCTCAAGACGTGCTGACATTTTGTGCGCAAGCGAAAGCTGGATGTCCTGCAGTTCCTGTACGGCGGTTATTGCTTCCCCCTCGATATGTTTTTGCCCGGCTGATGTTATTGATTTGCGCGCCAGGGCGGCGATCCCGGCGGTTTCATTGTTTGTCGCGCCGGTATCCGCGTTTGTTGTTGCATCGCTGAACACGCTTGAGCGGAGGGCATTCAGATAACTCATGTCGCATTTGCCCAGATGAAGCGCGATGAACACGGCCCAGCTCGATTGCAGTACGGCCTTTTCAAAAACCTCCACATCATTGTCACGTGCGCCGGCGAGCAGTCCGGCCGGCAGGAGATCGCAAAGCTCGTTTGCAAAGACCGCGACAAAAAACGGTTCAAGCCTTGTTCCTTCGCTCCAGAGCGGGCCGATCATGCGGAGCACGGCATCGGAGATTTCGTATGGGGCGGGCGTCGGCAGCGTGAGCAGTGTGCGGATGGCGCGGGCGGTGTTTCTGAACGGCATGACTGAATCCACAAACTGTGGCAGATAAAAATGTCCGAAGGATTTGAGCCTTGAAAGCTCGTCGTCAGTAAAGAAATCAAGTGGAGCCTTTACTGCCACGTACTTCGCATTTTTTTCGAGCAGGACATATACCGGCGAAAGCATGAGCGCATACGGGCTCACGCTTGCGACGGGGCAAACCTTCATGCCGTCCGAACCGGTTGCTGGCAGTTTTTTTCGACTGAAAAACATAGCCCTCCTGGAATTCCTGTTCGCACAAATAGAGCGGACAAGGGAACCCCCTTAAATGACTTTTCGGCTAACCCATGGCTATCTCAAATTATTTTGACAAAGCCGTGGTTAAAACAGTTTTCCGGACCAGAGCCCGTCAAGGAATTGACGATAAGGGAGACAAACGATCCCGTTGTTCAGCCGTAGTGGCAGGCGGCCTGGTGATGCGGATTTCCGGATGCCGCAATGTCCGGCAGAAGGCCGGGTGCATCATGTGAACAGTTTTGCCGGGCAATAGGGCATCTGGGATGAAAGCGGCACCCGGCAGGTGGCGCAAGGGGTGAGGGGACGTCTCCGGGCAGTACAATACGGCGGGATTTTGCGCCGGGCTCCGTCAAGGGAATGGAGGACAGCAGGGCTTTGGTATACGGATGGCGCGGATTGCGATAAAGCTCGTCGGCGTCGGCAATTTCGACAATCCTGCCAAGATACATGACGGCAACGCGAGTTGAAACATGTTCAACCACTTTCAGATCATGCGCGATGAACAGGTAGGTGAGGGCGAACTCTTTTTGAAGATCCACGAGCAGATTGATGATTTGGGCCTGGATGGAAACGTCGAGAGCGGATACGGGCTCATCGCACACGATGAATTCCGGCTGAACGGCAAGTGCCCGCGCTATTGAAATGCGTTGGCGCTGGCCTCCCGAAAATTCATGAGGATATCGCGAGGCCGCTTCATGCCGGAGGCCGCACAGATCAAGAAGCGCGCGGACCCGGGTGCGTCTTTCGTTTTTGTTTTTGCAGAGATTATGAATGTCCATCGGCTCGCCGATAATGTTTTCAATGGTCATTCTGGGATTAAGTGATGAATACGGGTCCTGGAAGATGATCTGCATTCTGCGGCGCATGCGTCGCAACCCTGTGCCGTTTGTGCGGGCAAGATCACGGCCGTCGAACAGCACGCTTCCCGAATCCGGTTCAAGCAGCCGCAAAATACATCTTCCGAGCGTGGATTTGCCGCAGCCGGATTCGCCAACGAGCCCGAGTGTTTCGCCTTTTGCGATGTCAAAAGATACGCCGGATACGGCAGAGACGCTGCCGCGTTCGCGCGAAAAAAGACCTCCCTTGACCGGAAATTGTTTTTCCAGGTTTTTAACCGACACAAGGGGCGGGGGCGCAGGAAGTGTCTGGAGCATTACAGATCCCTCACGCATCTGAACACATGCCTGCTGTCCGCCGTTGCGGTGCGCAGGCTCGGCTCTTCCAGGGTGCATTCCGCGCCGGCCAGATTGCAGCGGTCGGCAAACCGGCAGGCGCGCGGAAGATTCATCAGACTTGGCACGAGTCCCGGGATTGCCTCAAGCCTTTTCCGGCCCGCGCCAAGCCTGGGAAGGCTGCGCAATAGTCCTGCGGTATATGGGTGGCGCGGGTGCTTGAATATCTCCGCCACAGGCCCCTGCTCCACAATCCTGCCCGCATACATCACGGCAACATCGTCCGCCATTTCGGCAACCACGCCAAGGTCATGTGTGATCAAAATCATCGCCATGCCCACCCGTTTCTGGAGATCCTTGAGAAGCTCCAGAATTTGCGCCTGTATGGTGACATCAAGCGCGGTAGTCGGTTCGTCAGCGATCAAAACGCCGGGATTGCACGAAAGTGCCATGGCAATCATCACCCTCTGGCGCATTCCGCCGGAAAGCTGGTGCGGATAATCAGTCATCCGTTTTTCCGGCGCGGGAATTCCGACCATTTGCAGCATCTCTATCGCGCGTCGCCTGGTTTCAGCCCTTCCGGGGTGCTGGTGCAGCGCAATCGCCTCGCTGATCTGGTTTCCGATCGTGAATACCGGATTGAGCGAGGTCATCGGTTCCTGGAAGATCATCGATATTTCGCGACCGCGGATTTTTCTCATCTCCGAAGTGCCGAGAGTCAGAAGATCGGCGCCTTTGTAAAATATTTTGCCGCCCATGATCCTTCCGGGTGGTTCCGGGATCAGGCGCAGGATGGAAAGGCTGGCCACGGTTTTTCCGCAGCCTGATTCGCCGACAAGTCCGAGCGTGCGTCCGGGGGCGACGCCGAAGCTGACGCCATCCACGGCCTTGACCTCTCCTTCGTCCGTAAAAAACGATGTTTTGAGGTCCTTGATTTCAAGAATGTCCGTGTTGCCGTTCACAATGATTGTCTTTTACTTTATTTTCGGGTCAAGTGCATCCCGTAAAGCATCACCAAGCAGGTTTAATGAAAGCACCAGCAGGAATACTGCTCCGCCGGCGCCCGCCAGCTGCCACCAGACCCCCCTGAAAAGCTCTGTCTTGGCGTCGTCAATCATGATGCCCCAGCTCGGTTGTCCCTGTATCCCCACTCCCAGAAAGGAAAGAACCACCTCGGCTTTGACCGCCGATACGAATTCGATCGTAAAAAAGACGATTACATGATGCATGAGATTCGGCAGGATGTGCCTGAATATGCGGGCCAGATGTCCTGCGCCTGCGCTTTCGGCGGCAATCACATAATCCATTGACTTGTGTCGCATGCATTCCGAGCGGACAACGCGGGCCACGGTTATCCATGATCCGATGCAGAGTGCCGCACAAACCGCCCAGAGCCCCTTTCCAAAAGCATAGCTGGCCCTGGAAAGCAGCAGGATGGAAGGAACCGAGGAAATTACCGTGTACAGCCATACGACCGCATGGTCCACCAAGCCTCCGTAATAGCCGGCCGCCGCGCCCAGCGTGAAGCCGATAATCACGCCGGAAGCGGCCGCCACGATTCCAACGGTTATCGCGGCTCCCGCCCCGTGAATCACCTTGTAGAGTACGCTGCGGCCCATAAAATCGGTGCCCAGCCACAGCCTGAGGTCCGACAAATCCGGAGGCGTGTATACCCCGCCATTGGTTTCTCCCGTGCCTGAAACCAGCAGGCCGGACCAGGACAATACCGCCATAAACACAAAAATGATGATGATCGAAAATGCGGCGATTGTAGGAGGCCTGCAGAGTGCTTTCATCGCCGCAGCTCCATTCTGGGGTCTGCAATCCTGCAGAATACATCAATCAATATGTTCACCAACACGTAAAAAATCGAGATGACCGTGGCAACAGCCTGGATCACCGGAAGATCGCTGCTGTTGAAGGCGTCGATGAGAATGCTGCCAAGACCGGGTATGGAGAAAAAATTCTCGAGCAGCACGGAACCCAGGATCAGGTGCGGTATCTGGGACAGGGAATTGGTGAGAACCGGGACAAGACAGTTTCCAAGCACATGTTTTACGTAGATTGCAAAATTTCCAATTCCACGCGCCCTGGCGGCCCGGATGTAATCCCTGCCTGTTTCCTCCAGGGCTACGCTTCTGTAAAAGCGCACCTCAAATCCGGTAGCCACTGTGACCCAGAGAAATACCGGAAGCGCCAGATAACGGAATCTTTCGGGCCATCCCGGGTCAAAACCCGAGACGGGGAACAACCCCAGCTTGAACGCGGCATAATACTGCAACAGGAGTATCAATACCAGCATGGGGGCACTCATTCCGGCAACGCTAAAGGCCATTATCATTTTATCGGTCCGGCTTCCGCGGCGGTAGGCGGCAAGAAGGGCGAGACAGAGTGCAAGCACGGTGGTGATCAGGAACGCGGGAACCGCCAGGCAAAGCGACGGCCCGGCCCCCCGGAGCAGCATTTTCGAGACTTCCTGGTGCGTGCCGTGGCTGCGTCCGAAGTCGAGAGTGACGATGCCGCGAAGATATGAAGCAAACTGGCTGGCGAGCGGACGGTCAAGTCCGAGTTCATGTCGGAGTTCGGCTACGCGCTCTGCGTTTGCATGCTGTCCGAGCATTTTCAGGGCCGGATCGCCTCCCACCACATGAAACAGCAAAAAGACGAGTGCCGCAATTCCGAGGATGATGGGAATAGCCTGGATGATGCGCTTGAGAATGAATCCGGCCATCTTTGATTCTACCTGGATTTTTTCGCCACGTCCGGCATGACTCTGAGATATTTCACTCGTGACGGTTCCATGTGGTGGCGTTTATAGTTTTTCAGGCGCGGAGGTATCAGATCAAAGGTGATTCTGTGCACCTTGAAAAGCAGAGGACAGTCTTCGGCAACGATGGCATTCATTTTCGTGTAGATTTTAGCTCTTTTTTCCGGATCCATCTCGGCCCCGGCTTTTTCGTACAGCCGGTCGAATTCCGGATTTGAATAGCCGGAATCGTTGGGACCGGGCGAAGTGTTTTTGCTGTAGAACATCTGCATGAAATTCTCTGCGTCCGGATAATCGGCCGACCAGGCGGAGACGCCCCACATCTGTCCCCTGCGGTTTTTAATCGAGTTCTGGAACTCCGGCCAGGTATGGGCCGTGACTTTCATGGTAATACCGGCGGCCGCCAGAAATCCCGCCATCTGTTCGCTCATCTGCCTGAAGCTGCTTGTCGCCGGAATAACATAATCCAACGGCCCCAGGCCCCTTCCGCCCGGATGGCCGGCTTTTGCAAGCAACTCGCGTGCGGCGGCAAGATTGAAATGGCGGTATGGATTTAAAAAGGCCGGATCATATCCCGGAAGCCCCGGAGGTATGGGGCCCTGGGCGGCGATGGCCTGTCCGCTGAAAAAAAGATCGATGTATTCCCTGGTGTTGAAGGCAAGGCTTATGGCCTGCCTGAGCAACTTGTTTTTTCCGATCACCGGGTCAGCCATGTTGAACACATCAAAGGTCACGTCAAGCATGGGGGTTTTTATCGCGCGAATGTTTTTTTGTTTGAGTTCGGCGTTTACGTCGCCATCCGGGAGGATGACTTTTTTAAAGCTATCCTTGGGCGGTTGCACGAGATCTGTTTTTCCGGACAGGAAGCCCAGCCACCACGGCTGGTGTTCCGTATAAACGGTTACGAGAATCTTGTCCAGGAAGGGAAGGGACCGGCCGGCATCCGCAAGCAGACCGCTTTCAACGTCACCCGGAGCGCCTTCGGAAGGATAGTATTCCGTGCGGTATGTCGGATTTCTTGTCCATATGATCTTTTGAGCCGGGTCAAATTCCTCCAGCCTGAACGGACCGGTTCCCACCGCGCGTGTCTGGAAATCTTTTCCGTAATGATCTACGGCTTCCTTCGGAACAGCGTGTGCATATGGCATGGCAAATGCGTAAATCATCACTGGAGATTTGCGGGTGAGAATGATCTGCAGGGTGTATCTGTCCGTGGCCCGGAGTCCTGAAACGTTTTTTGAGTAATCGGCCGCGCCGGACTTGACCGTGTCACTTCTCCATTCGTTCAGTCCGGCGATTTTTCCATCAAAAAGCCACCAGCCGCCCGAAAGGTTTTTTGGATCCGCAACGCGTTTTATTGAATAAACAAAATCATCGGCGGTCAGCTCCCGGCCTTTTCCGGCGGTTTCCTTGAAACACGGATCATCCTGGAACAGGACGCCTTTTTTTATCTTGAACGTATATATCCTGCCGTCAGGCGAGATCTCCGGCAGTGTTTCTGCAAGATTTGAAATCAGCGTGTAGGGCCGTTTCAGATAATGGTATTGCAGCAGCCCCTCGTATGATCTTCCAACCTCGGTTGCGGCATAAAGATCATCGGCCCGCGCCGGGTCAAGGCCCTTGATCTTTTCGGGCGTGGACCAGTTCAGGGTGTTTGCGGATTCCTTGTTTTTAACGGTGCATGAGGCTGTAAACAGTGCGGCCAGCAGGATGATTGCCGGTTTTTTCATTTTGCATCCCTTTCGCGCCATTTGACCCCGACTTCGCCGAGTTTGGATCTGGCCTGCCATTTAAGCGGAGCACCTGTGGTTTTTTCGGGATTGTCAAAAACAAATTCAACCGAGACGCCGAAGACGCCTTTTCTTTCCCAGCGCAGCGACTCCGGCCATCCCGAATCATCGTGTTTGCGGAATCTGTACAGAAAAATCTCGGCATCACCATGGAGCGAGGCCTTTGTGGAGACCCTGAGATGGCCGTCCGCGGTCCACTCGGGTTTTTCCAGGTCTTCCGGGCGTTCGGGGCACGGAAATCTTCCGATGAACAGGTTTGAAGCCCAGTTGAGGGGGATGCCGCCCCATGAACCATTTCCGCTGACCGGTTTGGATTTGCCGTCGGCAAGCTTTATTGAATAGCGGCCGTTATTGATGGTGATAAGCGCTTCCGTGCCCCCGAGGATGTTTGTAATCTCGAGTTTGAGACTGTTTGTTCCCGCAGCTTCGACGAGCGCCGAAAATCTTCCTGAGGCATCTTTTGATTTTGCAGTGACAATGGCTGTACCCCTGACGGTTTTGAGGTCCTTGCCGAACCGGCAGGCGTTTTCCAGCGTTTTCAGTGCGTCGGCGTTTTTTCCGTATGGGGCATGGGCACAGCCCGAGAGGACAAGGGAAGCCAAGGTAACCATTATTATGAATTTGATGTTGCTCTTCACCCGAAAAGATTCACATGTCCGGGGCTTTCGGGCAACAGGGAATACGGTTTACCGGCCGGCCGGCTGTCTTTCGCCCGTGTAAACCCCGGCACCTTCCGCGCCGCCGTTTTTGTCGAGTTCGCGCTGCAGATTCTGGATTTTGGCTTCAAGCTTCTGCTTGAGTTCCTGGTCATCCGCATATTTTGCCGCTTCCCTGTATTGAAGGAGCGCTTTCTGCCGGAGATTTGTTTTCAGATATGCATCTCCAAGATGGTCAAGAATGGTTGCTTCATTGGGCTTGAGGCGCGCGGCCTTTTCGAGCTCGACAACGGCTTCAGACATTCTTCCACGCACAAAAAGATACCACCCCCAGCTGTCCTGGATGAAACCATTGTCCGGCTTGAGCGTCATCGCCCTCCTGAGAACTTTTTCTGCATCACTAAGGCGTTCGCCGCGGAGGGTCCAGGTATATCCAACATAGTTAAGGGCATCGACGTTGTCGGGATTGATGGAAAGTATGGACTCCATTTGCTTGAGGCTGCCATCAACATGTCCGGTCCGGTCATACAAGCTGCCGAGATAATATTTGAGCTTTTCGTCTTCAGGAAAACGACCTATGGCATCTTCCAGGGTGCCGATGGCGCCCTTGGTGTTCCGGCCCTCATCTTCGAGACTGGCCTTCAAAAGATAGAAGTTGCTGATGCGTGGCGCTTTTTCGATGGCATTATTGATATGTGTCATCGCTTCGCCTGTGCGTTTTTGCTGTTTGAGAAGATATACGACATGCAGTGTGGCTTCAGGATAAAGTTTTGAATCAACCTTTACATGTTTTAGTTCCGATATGGCCTCGTCAAATTGTTTGGTTTCTTCGTAAAGACTGCCAAGATAATAGCGTATGCGGTCTGATTCCGGGTTTTTTTGGAGTATTGTCTTGAAGATTTCAACCGCCCGCACATAGTTTTTCATTTCCATCTGCACAAGTCCGAGCTTGACGCGCACATTCATGTCATCCGGGTCGGAAGCTTCCACGGCTTCGAGATACGGCACGGCCTCTTTGTATTTTTCCTCTTTAAGGTAAATGGTCGCGATCCTGTTTGCTGCGGTCAGATCCTGAGTTGCATCGTAGAGGTCTTTATAGACCGCAATGGCCTGTGGGTTCATGCGCTGCTCTTCATACAAATATCCAAGAGCGAGTGAGGCCTGTGAAAAACCGGGCCTGGCATCCATTGCTTTTTTGAAGGCAACAGCGGCTTCCTTGAAGTGATCCAGGCGGTGCTGCGTCCGACCGAGATAATAAAGTGCGAGCGGTGCCTCTGGATTTTTCTTCAGGAATTTATGCAGCACGACAAGGGCTTCGGTTCCTTTTTCCATTTCCAGGAGTGTCTGGGATTTATAAATAACCGCTTCTTCGTGTGAAGGGTGGTCTTTAAGTATCCGGTCATATTCACCAAGCGCCTTGTCGCTTTCACGAGCGGTCGAGTACAGTCCGGCGAGCAGGAGTCTTGCATCAGTATATTTTGGATCTCTTTGCAGTGCTTCCTTGATGGCTTCCATTGCGGCCGACAGCATGCCTTTTTTAACGTATTCAGCGGCAAGTCTGGCGTGGATGAGTGGTGATTCGGGATCGAACATGAGCGCCAGCCGGTACTCCTCGATAGCCTTGTCCGGATTCCCCTCGGAGACGTATGCCTGCGCCATGCTGAAATGATATTCAGCCGAGGCAGTCGTGTTTTGGCGCGCCGTGTCCGCATTTTTTCTGCCTTCAGAATATTTTTCATTTTCTGTTGAATTATTCTTTCCGGCATTTGCGGTTTGACTGGTTTCCGGATCTGCTGTTTTCTCCCCTGAAAGCCTTGCCTGGATGCTTGCGCAGGATGAGCAGATTGCGGCGGCCATTGTCAAAGTTAATAGCTTGTTGACTATGTGTAATTGCATAGGAGTCTATGCTCCCTTCTCAATAACCAATCGACTTTTGTGGTAAAAAACTTAATTAATGACACGCTTGCGTTGTTCTGCGCATCGTGGTAGCTGCATGCGTCAGTCACGCTAAAGTAAAGTGTTTTTTGTGTTTTATGTAGTAGGCGCTTGACTTTAGTGCGGCGAGTTGTTATTTGGGTAATTGGACGTTATGACACGTTGTGACAAAAAGTTGTCACAGCAGGTCATAATTAAATGGGGAAGGCAATGTGGCGTAAGCCGTGTTGTTTAATGTATTAGGGGGAATGAAATGAAAGAAGTAAAGATCATTAAGCGGTATCAGAACCGCAAACTGTATGACACGCATGAGTCCAGCTATGTGACTCTTGATGAGATCTCCAAGATGATTAAAAATGGTGAGGATCTTCGTGTCATCGACAATAAGACCAAGAATGATATTACTGCGGCAACTCTGACGCAGCTGCTCTATGAGAGTGAACGCAAGGCTAAAGCGCAGCCGTCAGTAGCTATGTTGAAGGAAATCATTCGCCATGGTGATGGATCTTTTTCTGGCTTCATTCAAACAAAGCTTGGTAACGAAATGGCCAAGTTTGAAGAAGTCACTACAACACCAGCATTGAACCAATAAGTATACTGGATTATTAAAGTCTGTTTTGTTGAGTGTAGATTTGCTTGCTTTTGAAAATCCCGCTACACTTAGTGTGTGTGGGGTAGCTGTGCATTAGACGCCACGCGTTTAAATGTCGTAGCCAATGCCAGGATGGCGTTGAAAGGAAAATGAACATGATGTCCAATATCCGCATTCAACATAAAAACAAGACAAAGATTATTGCAGGGGCCGCGTTTCTAGTCTTTATGACGAGTTCGAACGTGGCTCTTGCTGCATCAACAAGCTGGTCAAGCCAGCCGGCATGGGCGTCTGGTGAATCTACAAGACGTTCTCATTTGATCAAGGAGAGTAATAATCTCTCCCCCTTCTCGCCGGCATCAAACAATGTTTCACTTGATGTCGGCCAGACCTTCCTGCTTGGAGATCTTTCAGGCAGATACTCAAATAATATTGGCGCAAAACTTCACTATACTTATGGTGTAAGCGACATGTTTGGATTTGATTCAAGTCTTGGGTATTCCTCCCATTCCGGTGCAAGCGATACTCTTTCCTTTTCATGTTCATCGCTCAATGCCGGAATCAGAATGAATTTGAGCTGGTACGACAAGGTTATTCCACATATGGTCCTTGGTTTGGGATTCTACAGGCCATCATATAGCTTTGGTGAGATTTCTGATTCTGCAATACTGTTCGGCCTTCACATGGGTCCGGGAGTTGATTTGGAGCTTACCAAACAGATGTTTTTCGGGACGCAGCTCACTTTTCACGATATTTTTGGCTATAATAGAATCGCGACGAATGGACAAAAAATAGATTTTGGCGGGGTTTATTCTTCATTTTTACTCAGAGCCGGCGTTACTTTTTAGGGTTAACATTACCAAACAGGTAAAAAAAAGGCGTCCCGCTTATGGCGGGACGCCTCTTGACGTTAAACGTCCGTGAAGACCTACATGTCGTATCCGCCACCCATTCCGCCATGCGGGGCAGGAGCGGAGGATTCCTTCTTTGGCTTTTCGGCGATGACGGTCTCGGTCATCAGCATCAAGCTGGCCACGCTGGCTGCATTTTGCAATGCGCAGCGAGCGACCTTTGACGGGTCGATAACACCAGCAGCCATGAGGTCTTCGTATTTTTCGGTCTGGGCATTGAATCCCCAGTTCGGGCTGTTGTTGCTCATGACCTTGTCAACGACAATCGATCCTTCGTAGCCGGCATTGCCGACAATCTGACGGATCGGCTCTTCGAGTGAGCGCCTGACAATGCTTACACCCGCCTGTTGCTCGCTTGTAAGGCCTTTGAGTCCCGCAAGTGCGCCGGAGGCTCTAAGCAGTGCCGTGCCGCCGCCTGGCACCACACCTTCTTCCACGGCTGCGCGCGTGGCATTGAGGGCGTCTTCGACACGGGCTTTCTTTTCCTTCATCTCAACTTCTGTTGCGGCACCGACGCTGATAACGGCTACGCCGCCAACCAGCTTGGCAAGACGCTCCTGGAGCTTCTCGCGATCATAGTCGGAGGTTGTTTCCTCGATCTGGGCCCGGATTGTCTTGACCCGTCCTTCGACGTCGGCTTTTTTGCCGTTTCCGTCGACGATCGTGGTGTTGTCCTTGTCGATCGTGACTTTCTTGGCCTGTCCAAGATCCTCAAGTTTGACGCCTTCGAGCTTGTGGCCCATTTCTTCTGAAATGACCTTGCCACCCGTAAGTGTTGCAATGTCCTGGAGCATCTCTTTACGACGGTCGCCAAAGCCCGGTGCCTTGATTGCCGCCACTTGAAGGGTTCCGCGGAGCTTGTTTACAACCAATGTTGCAAGCGCCTCGCCTTCGACTTCCTCGGCAATTATGACCATCGGCTTTGACCTCTGGACAACTTTTTCGAGTACCGGCAGAAGGTCCTTCATCGAGCTGATCTTCTTGTCGTAGATCAGGATGTATGGGGTTTCAAGAACGGCTTCCATTTTCTCCGGGTTGGTAACGAAGTATGGCGAAAGGTAGCCACGGTCAAACTGCATGCCTTCGACCACTTCAAGGGTGGTTTCTGCAGTTTTGGCTTCTTCAACCGTGATCACGCCTTCTTTGCCCACTTTTTCCATGGCCTCGGCAATGATTTTGCCGATTGTATGGTCGTTGTTGGCCGAAACGGTGCCGACCTGAGCCACTTCCTTCTGGTCTTTGATCGGTTTTGAGATTTTTTTGAGTTCGGCAATAACCGCTTCGACAGCCAGGTCAACGCCGCGCTTGAGCTCGGTCGGATTATGGCCGGCAGCGACCATCTTTGCGCCTTCGCGGTAGATGGCTTGAGCCAGGATTGTTGCCGTAGTCGTGCCGTCGCCGGCATCGTCATTTGTTTTTGACGCGACCTCACGCACCATCTGCGCGCCCATGTTCTCAAACTTGTCTGAAAGCTCGATTTCCTTGGCTACCGTGACACCGTCCTTTGTGATGTTCGGCGCGCCGAAGGATTTCTCGATAACGACATTTCTTCCGCGGGGTCCGAGCGTCACCTTTACGGCATCTGCCAGGATGTTCACGCCGTTGAGTATGGCGGAACGTGCTGCTTCTGAAAAACGAAGTTCCTTTGCTGACATTTTAATGTACCTCCAGATTTGTTGTCAGGATTGATTGGCAATAACGCCGAGGATGTCTTCTTCACGCATCATGAGGAATTCATCGCCGTCGATTTTGATTTCGGTTCCGGCATATTTGCCGAAAAGAACGCGATCGCCCTTTTTCACGTCAAGCGGACGGATTTTGCCGTCCTCGGTGACGCGTCCCTGTCCAACAGCGATGATTTCGCCTTGGATAGGTTTTTCTTTTGCTGTGTCGGGAATGATTATCCCGCCCTTTGAGCGCTCCTCTTCGGTGAAGCGCTTGACTAATACACGGTCGTGCAACGGCCGGACTTGCATATTTATTACCTCCAATTACTAGTTGTTGTTTTTTGGCTCATCTGTTCAAACCGAGATCTGGGTGCTTCAATAAAACAAGCACTCACATGGCGCTTCAAACAGTTTTTCGCTTTAAACATACAGGGTATATTGATAACGCCGGAGCTTCTGTCAATAGCGCGCAGCATTTTTCCTGTAAAAAAAACATTGCCGCTGAGTGCTCAAATAAAATATCCTTTAATATCAAAATATTACAGTTTGCTTGTCCGGAATGAAAAATGGATGTATTCCTCTTTGCAAGCAAACATATGAAAAGCATATTGGTTATCTTCGCAGTTTTTTTTTCTATCGACCTGTTTGCTGCCAATAAGCATGCAATGAGTGGTTTTGATACGCCGGATTACGCGTTTCTTAGAATACTGGAGGAGCCTGCGAATGAATTGATGGAATTCATCTCGCGATCGTCCACACGGGGAGAGCAGGGAATCGCCTCCAGAATGGCCCGCATATCCTGTAAGAAGGATTTGTGCGGTTTTATGGTTTCAAAATCGGGGGAAGCACTGGCTTTTCATGAAATCGAAAAAATTAATACACCTCTTATAGCTGACTGGGACAGAATGTACCGGCCGAGCAGGGGCGCCGTGAACCTGTCCAGGATACAGACCGGGGACGCATGCCTGCATGTCGCGGTGAATATTTCGGGCGCAGCTGCAAAATTTCTTTTTGATTTTTTGAATGAAAAACCCGGCAATGAAAAACCTTATGACATTCATGTCGCGGCACTCAAGTGCAGTCGCGAGCCAGTCAGCGGGGTACATGAATGTTCTTTCAGGGTGGCTGAAAATGGAAAAGTTGCCCCATAACCTGCTTGCGTTTTATGTTGAAATCGCATAGCGATATAATTCTTAAAGACCGGTGGCTTGGTAGCTCAGTCGGTAGAGCAGCGCACTGAAAATGCGCGTGTCGGCGGTTCAATTCCGTCCCAAGCCACCATTTTGTATTTATGGAAATACATTTCAACTGCCGGTATTATGCCGGGTATAAACCATGTAAATTCAAGCGCACTTGCGGCGGATGTGACAAATTTGATCCGGTCGAGTCAAATATCCTGGTTATTAAGCTTGGAGCACTGGGTGATTTGCTTAGAACCACCCCGGTTCTGCAATCACTGAAAAAAGCTTATCCGAAATCCCGGATTACCTGGCTTACACAAAAAAGTTGTGTTCCGCTTCTTGCGGGTATTCCTGAAATTGACAGGATCTGGGAAACCGGGACGCATGTCATGGCGCGTGTTCTTTCCCAGCACTTCGATATAATGATAAATTTTGACAAGGATTGTCCGGCCGCAGAGCTGGCTGCGCTTTCCAATGCTGAAATCAAGCGCGGTTTTGGCCTTACTTCCGGCGGAACATTGATGGCGTTGAATCCGGGTTCGGAATATGCCTTGAGACTCGGGCTGGACGACGAACTCAAGTTTCATAAAAACAATAAAACATACCAGCAGATCGTTCATGAAATGGCAGAGCTGCAGTGTCCGTCACCAGCACCGCCATACAGGCTGTATTTGTCCGAAGAAGAGCTGGCATATGGTAAAAAGGTGTTTGCGCCACATGCCGGAGCGGCGTTTTTTCTTGGAGTGCATGCCGGTTGTGGCAGGGCCTTTCCGACAAAAAAATGGCCCACTGACAGGTTTATCGGGCTTCTTGATGCGTTGTATTTGCGCTGCAGGGGCCGCGAAATCGTTCCAGTGCTGTTCGGCGGTGCGGACGAAAACGAAATCAATGATTTCATCACCCATAGTCTGCAGGAAAAGGGCATCCGTTTTTTACGTCCAAAGGAAGGATATTCACTCAGAGAATTTGCTTCTCTTGTGGCCTGCTGCAACGGACTTGTTTGCGGTGATACGCTGGCCATGCATGTGGGGCTTGCGATGGGAGTGAGGACGCTTGCTATTTTTACCTCAACCTGCACACAGGAGATTGAGTTGTATGGAGTTGGCAGGATAGTGGCCGGCAAAGCGCCATGTGCGCCCTGCTATCTGGCAAGATGCAAACAGCCGGCGCAGCTATGTGCGGATTCTTTGAAAACAGAGGATGTTTTTGCCGCCACCGTAGAACACATGAGGCTCGGATGAGAACATTTGCCGTTGTTCCTACATACAACGAATCCGCCAATATCCTGCGCTTGCTGGATTCACTGCTCTCGCTTGGGATCAGAGGCCTGTGTCCTCTTGTTGTAGATGACAACTCGCCTGACGGGACGAGCCATCTGGTGGCGGATTATGCCCGCGCGCACGATAATGTTTATCTTCTGCAGCGGATGGGCGACAAGGGCAGGGGTACCGCCGGTGTCGCCGGTTTTGATCTTGCGCTGCGGCTTGGCGCTGATGCGATTGTCGAGATGGATGCCGATTTTTCGCATCCGCCGCATGTAGTGCCGCATCTTCTGTCCGCGCTTGAACAGGCGGATATCGCGATTGCGTCGCGTCTTGCCTTTGCGGCACTTGATGGCAGAGCTTCGTCCCGCAAGGTCATCACCGCGCTGGCCAACCGTTATGCGCGGACGTTTCTTGAGATGTCGGCGCACAAAAGCCGCGTGCGCGACTGGACAACCGGTTTCAGGGCGTACCGGCGCTCGGTGTTTGAAAAGGTGCCGCCCGGGACGCTGATTTCGAAGGGGCCGAGCATTTTGCAGGAGATTCTGTTCCGGGCCTTGAATCAGGGGTGCACGGCAGTCGAGATTCCGTTCAACATGCAGGACAGGGCGGCCGGCAAATCCACGTTCAGTCGCAAGATCATGAAACAGTCGCTGCTCAGCATTCCGTGTTACAGGCTGCTCTTCCAGGGGGGGCGTGAGTTTCATGTGTCGGCTTCGCATACGAGGAGTGAAGACGACCGGCATTTTGTGATCGAAAGACGGGACTGGCGCTAATGCATGGTCAAACCATGAAGCTGCCGTTTGCCGAACCATCGCCTCTCGGGCTTTTCGGCCTTGCCATCGGGTGCGGGGCGTTGATTCCGATTGCGTTCGGATATTCGGTGTCTGTCCAGGCGCTCAATACCGCGGCGATAATCTGTCTCGTTTTCGGCGGGGGCTGCCAGCTTCTTTCTGGAATCATGAGCTTTGTGAACGGAAATCTTTATGGTGGAACGCTTTTCACTACATTCTCGTTCAACTGGGCGTTGAATTACTGGATATTGAAATCCCTTGCGGCCGGCGTGGTGCCGGATCATAGCGTGATTTTTTCGATGGAGATCGTGTTTTTCGTGATTTTCGTCGTGCTTACTTACGGTTTTGGATTTTTCAGCGGGCTTTTGTTTGCCTTCCTGCTGAATATTGACCTGCTCTATGCGGCAAAAATCATCAACGCTGTCGCGCCCGGGACGGCGGTGTTGAAATATTCCATCGCAGGCTTGACTGTACTGCTCGCGGTGCTTTCGTTGTGGCTCGCGTTTGCCATAATGATCAATCCTGTGGCCGGCCGGAAGATTTTTCCGATGCCCGGACCGCTTTTCAGGAAAAAATAAAAAACAGCTGATCGACAGTATCGTGGTGTTAGGCTCCTTGTTTGAGCAGTTTTGACAATCACTTGAAGATTGTCTGTTCGACGCGAATAAATTTACAAAAGGATCAATATGAAATAATAATTTATTTAATCAAGAACTTGGCGCGGTTTACGCGAGCAGCATGGATGCGCCGTGC
>MEQJ01000018.1:0-16292 GCA_001770165.1 Bdellovibrionales bacterium RIFOXYD1_FULL_53_11
CAACCGCACCGTGGCCGATCTCCGGGCGCTGCTCGTTCGCAACGGCGGATCGCTCGCCGAGGCCGGAAGCGTCGCGTGGATGTTTGAAAAAAAGGGCGTGATCTCGGTTCTCAAGGCGATGGCGCCGGAAGAAAAAGTCATGGAAGCCGCCCTCGAAAGCGGCGCCGACGACATCACCGACTGCGAAGACACTTGGGACATAGTCACCGGACCGGCGGACTTCGAGACGATCAAGGCCGCCGTCGACGCGGCAAAAATCCCGGTTGCTGCAGCCGGTATATTGTCCGTGCCCAAAAACACCATCAAGCTTGACGAATACGGCGCCACTTCAGTGCTCAAACTGATAGAAGCCCTCGAAGACATGGACGACGTGCAGAAGGTTTACGCCAACTTCGAGGCCTGAGCGCAAATCCAGTCCGCAAGCTCCCGCACCCCCTGCCCCGTCTTGCCCGACACCTCAAGCACCCTGAGCGCGGGATTGACCGCGAGCATGTTTCGCTTGATGAGCGCGACATCCGCCTCGGCTGCGGATGCCATGTCAATCTTGCCCACCAGCGCCCAATGACTGTTGCGGAACATGAGCGGATACTTGAGCGGCTTGTCCTCGCCTTCGGTCACGCTGAGTAGCGCGATGTTCACGTCGGCGCCGGTGTCAAACTCGGCCGGACAAACGAGGTTGCCCACGTTCTCGATTATTATGGTGTCAAGCGTTTCGTTTTCAAGCGTTGAGAGCGCGCCAAGCACGACGTTGGCCGCGAGATGACAGTCCCCCCCGAAGAACTCGGTCTCGACCTGCGCCACCGGCACACCGAGCGGCTGTATGCGCTCGGCATCACGCGTGGTCGTGATATCACCCTCGATCACGCCGACCATCCGGCCGCGGCGTCCGAGTTCGGGAATGAGCGACTCCAGCAGGCGCGTCTTGCCCGAACCCGGCGAACTCATGAAATTGAGCATGATCCGGCCCCTGGCGCGCATGCGCCGGCGGATCTCGGCGGCCCAGTTTTCGTTTTCCTGCAGGACATGTTTCACGATCTTGATTTCCATCAATGCCCCCTTATCCGATGCCATGCCCGGCAAAAACGCCGCACACGAGCATCATCAGGACAACAAGCGAAAGCGCCCCGAAAAGCAACTCCCGGCGCAGCAGAAAAACAACCGCAAGCCAGGCAACCCTTGCCGCGGGAACGAAAATCAGAAGGCCGGTGCCGCAGGCAAACAGCACCTCCTGCATGCCGCGAGGCGCGGCAATACCGGCGGCAAACAGCAGCGCGCACGCCAGCACGCCGTAGCGGAGGATTATTGCAACCGGGCCCTCAAGATCCTTCATCCCACCCCCCTTAAAAACATCTGCACGGCCACTGCCGCAATCACCACCGAAAAAACAATCCTGATCGTCGATGCCTTGAGCGAAGGCACGAGTCTCGACCCGGCCCAGGCGCCCGCAAACACTCCAAGCGCCACGGGCGCGGCAAGCGGGCCCTGCACATCGCCGCGCGCAAAATACGCCCCGGCACCGGCAGCCGCGGTCACGCCGATCATGAAATTAGATGTCGCCGTCGAA
Organism: Bdellovibrionales bacterium RIFOXYD1_FULL_53_11; assembly: GCA_001770165.1. Taxonomy (GTDB): domain Bacteria; phylum Bdellovibrionota; class UBA1018; order UBA1018; family UBA1018; genus XYD1-FULL-53-11. Next base: position 1,565 of record MEQJ01000018.1, read on the forward strand.
ACCCGTATGGGAAGCCCCATCACGCGGTCCATCGCGGGCACCTTCAAAACCCCGCTGCCGATTCCAAGAAGCCCTGATAAAACACCGGCAAGCCACATGAGCGCAATTCCGAGAGACAGCGCGCGAACCCGGTAGCCAACACTGCGCGCGAGGCGCTTGTCGTGATAATGGCCGTCAAACCGCCCCGTTGCAGCGGAACCTTCAAGCTGTTCCTGAAACTTGTCCTTTCCAAAAAACATGGCCCCGGCTGAATAAAAAAGAACACAGGCAAAAAGGATGTAAAGCGTTCCGGTCCCGACCAACCCGGAAACCGCGACCCCGGCCAATGCTCCCGCGACCGTTGCGGTCTCAAGAACCACGGCCAGGCGGATGTTCACGAGTTTTGCGCGCAACAAACCCGGCGCCGCCCCGCAAGAGGTGGCGATAACGGACACGATGCTGGCGCCAACGGCCAGACGGATATCGATCCCGAATAAAAGCGTGAGCAGCGGCACAATGAACACCCCCCCGCCAAGTCCGATCATGGACCCGAGCAGACCGGCCAAAGCGGCCGCGGCAATCAGCGCCAGCTCGAACAACATGCTGTCAAACTAGCATATTATGTTAGAATATTACATGAGGGGAATAAGACGAAGATGAAGGAAGAACCTGCCGAACCGAAACACATCATGGTGGTGGACGACGACGACCAGGTGCGGATTCTGATTTCACATCTTCTCAAACGCGAGGGGTATCACCCGATCAACGCGGCAAACGGCCAGGACGCCCTTGAATACCTTCGCCGCAGTCCAGCCCTCCCCGACCTCATTCTTCTTGATCTGCGGATGCCCGTGATGGATGGCTGGCAGTTCCGCACGATCCAAAAGGCCGACCCGAGGCTTGCCGCGATTCCGGTCGTGGTGATCACCACGCTCGACACGGTTGAAAACGACGTGCAGTCGATACAGGCCGCCGCCTACTGCCGCAAGCCCGTCGATGCCGCCATACTGGTCAAGACCATAAGGGATCACTGCGGCTGACGGAACAGATACCGCAATAAATGCAGCTGGTTATAATAACCGGCATAACGTGTAAATAAATATATAATTCAACCGGTATACCGGTTATACTTTTACAAGAAAAGGACAGGGGTTCCCCGATGCTGGAGCGTGCTGAAATCAAGAAAATAACAGATGACTGGCAATCCTGGTTCCAGGCATCAAAAAACATTCTTGTTGCGCGCTCACAGAAATTGTCACTTCCAAAAAACAACGCCCTGGCAATTACCGGCGTCCGGCGGTGCGGAAAAACCTTCGCGGCAGTGGAGCTGGCAAAAAATTTCCAGAATGTCTTATATGTTAATTTCGAAGATCCGTCATTCTACCAGGACAACTCGGTCCGTAATCTGGACAATATAATTTCAGTTTACACGGAATACAGCGGAACAGCGCCGGGGATGGTGCTTTTTGACGAGATACAGAACATCGACGGCTGGGAACGCTGGGCCAGGAAAGCGGTTGACATGAAAAAGTGGCCGCTTGTGATAACGGGGTCATCATCAAGATTGCTGGGCTCGGAAATATCAACCGCCATAAGCGGAAGGTGCATCGAAAAGCAACTCTGGCCACTGTCTTTGGGTGAATATATCACGTTCACGGGTAGCCATGGCGGCACATCATTGTCGCAGGACGGTTATCTTGCCGCCCTGAGGTCATATATGCGATGGGGCGGGTTTCCGCAGTGTGTCCAGTCCGCGTCAGAAGCCGACAAAACGGAATTATTGAGACAGTACATGAATGATCTTGTCTACAAGGACATAATAAACCGTCACAAAATCCGGACAAAAAGAAACCTTGACCAGATGACGGGCTATTACCTGGCCAATATCAGCAAGCTGCATTCCTACTCCGGGCTCAAAAAAGCGTTCGGAATCAGCACGGAAACTTCGAGCGAATACGGCGGCTTTCTGGAGGAGGCCTTCCTGTTTTTTGAGGTCAAACGGTTTCATCCGAATCAAAAAGTGCAATCACGCGACCCGAAAAAAATCTATGTGATCGATACGGGGCTGAGAAATGCCAATACGCCGTCCGGCGCAAATGACACCGGAAAGCTGGCGGAAAACATCGTTTATGTTCACTTGAGAAGAAAAGGGTGTGGCGTAAGGTATTTTTCGGAAAACCGGGAAACGGATTTTGTCGTTATGCAGGACGGCGAGCCGGTTGACGCCATCCAGGTCTGTTATTCGGACATGCAGGATGCAGAAACCTACAGACGTGAAGTTGAAGGCTTGTGCGAGTGTCTTGAAAAAACCAAATTACAGACCGGATTGATCCTGACGCTCAACCGGGAAGAAACAATCCGGCGGGGCAACAAGCGCATCAAATTCGTGCCGCTTTACAAATGGCTGCTGCAATAGCGGCAACTGTCAAAAACTTTTACACCCCCTGACTGAATGCTTGATACCGGCAGCGTTCCAACATATTCATAATATTGCACTTTCCGCGCGTTGACAGGCGGCACCGCTTTTGCTGTACATATGCCTGTCACGGCGGAAACGGAAATATATGAAAAGCGGGTTCTTAAAAGCAATCCTCCTCTCAACCGCAGCGGCGCTTGTGGCCGCCGGCGTTGAATTTTCAACGGCAAGCACCCCGATACGCAACTGGGGGCTTATCAACAACCAGTCGCGCTCGCACATCAGCGCCCCGGACGCCTGGAAAATCTCCGAAGGCTCGCGGGACATCGTGGTGGCCGTGATCGATACCGGCATAGACACAAGTCACAAGGTGTTGAGCACGAATATCTGGCGCAAGCCGGGCAACAGCGCGGTTTTTGGCTGGAACTTCGTTTCAAAGCAGCCCAACCCCGCCGACCTGCATGGACATGGCACGCACGTGGCCGGGATCATCGGCGCGATGAGCGATCCGGAAGCCGGCGCGAGCGGCGTGGCGCACAAGGTTTCTATAATGGCTGTTAAATATTTCGCAGAAGGGAATTCGGGCGCGCAGAATCTCAAAAATACGGTTGATGCGATCGATTTTGCCGTCGAAAACGGCGCGCGCATCATCAACTACAGCGGCGGCGGGCCGGAATTTTCGGAAGAAGAGTTTCTTGCCATCCGGCGCGCGGAAGCAAAGGGGGTGCTCTTCGTGGCCGCGGCCGGCAACGAACACCAGGACACGGATCTCCCGCAACACTCCTACTATCCGGCTGCCTACCGCCTCAGCAACATCATCTCGGTGGCGGCGATCGACATAAACAACAGGCTTCTGAAAACCTCGAACTGGGGGAAACGCAGGGTGGATGTGGCGGCTCCGGGCGAGAACATCTTCAGCACGCTGCCGGGCGGCCGCTACGGCTACATGTCCGGCACCTCGCAGGCAACGGCTTTTGTAAGCGGCATCGCAGCCCTCCTGCTTGCCAAGAACCCCAAGCTCACTCCGCCCGAACTCAAAACCCTGATAATGGTCTCGGTGGACAAGACCCCCGAACTTTCGGAAAAAGTCATAACCGGCGGCAAGGTCAACGCGCACGCGGCCCTCATCGCGCTGGGCGCGGGCAAAAACAAACGCCCCGGCGAGGCCTTTGCCGCGAAAGCCCCCTCGGCCGAAGACCGGCAGATGCTCAGACTGATCGCGTCGCCGTAGCCTTCTCCAGGCAAATCCACGCTGGCCAGGTTCAAGGCAGTACTTTCAAAAACCTGTCCGCCGAAACAACCAGACAATCCTTGTCCACTTTGCGAAATATGCCGGTTTTGTTCACCAGTTGGACCAGCGGCACCCCCAGCCTCCTTGCCATGTTCAAGGATGAGCGTGAAATATTGGCGTCACCATTCTTGCACTCAATAAACAGGCCCGGCTGGTTGTCAAATGTCAGAAGGAAATCAACCTCCAGCTTGTCCAACGTGCGCACATAGAAAAGGCCGACCCTGCCATATGCGAGATCGTTCAATACCAATTTTGCCCTGAGCAGATTCGAGGCGACAAAATTCTCGAATCTTGCGCCGGTGTTGCGTTCCGGCACATAGCACCAGTTCAGAAAATAATATTTGGCTTCCTTTTTCAGGGATCTGCTGATTTTTTTCGACCATGGCATAACCGGATGGACAAGCCAGAGTTTTTCGAGATGCTTGAGATAATTCTTGGTCGACTGGAATGATGTTTCAATCTCCGCTGCCAGCACGTTGATGGAGAGCGGTGCTGCAATTTTTTCCGGAAGGATGCTCACCAGGTGTTCAACGGTGTCAATTGCCCTGATGTTTGTAAGGTCCCTCAGATCTTCCGTATAGAGCAGCGCAAGATATTCTTCCTGCCATCTTCGCAAAAACCTCTCACTCCCCCTGAAAAGCGGTTCGGGGAATCCGCCGAATTTGAACAAACCGTCATATGCGGCCCTCTCTTCGGCGGTCGCATTGCTGTCAAGCATTTCAAAAAGGTGCCTGACCGGATTCTTCCAGCTTTCAGCCGTCGCAAGCCACAAATCCTGGATCTTCCTGCTCAGCAGGTCTGACATCGAGAAGGGCATCAGATGAAACAAAAAATATCTTCCTACAAGCGAATCGCCCGACTTCCTGAACGTATCGAGCCTCGCGCTCCCGGTAACTATGTATTGCACCCCTTCGGTTGAATCATAACAACCCTTCAATATATCCTTCCATTTCGCCCGCTTGTGGATTTCATCAAATATTATGTATTTTGCCTTGCTGCCCGGCTCAGCATTCATAAAAAAAAGCGGGTCATTGCGATACCTGCGTCTAACAGCGGGGGAATCCCAGTTGAAATACCTGTAATCATCCACCGCTTTTTTAATCCAGGTGGTCTTGCCCACCTGCCGTGGACCGGCAATGAAAATCATCTTGTTTGCCGTCATTTCTTCTTCAAAAACATATTGGGATATCTGCCTTTTATGTACAGGAGAATTCATGCTATTCATAATTTTTACTATACATTAAATATTATCGCGTGTAAATTTAATACATGTTAAATATTATCTATCACTTGACCAGCTTCGCCCGGACGTGTTGCCCCAAAATTATGAACGCTTCCCCATAAAAGAATAATCCATTATATTCGTATCTATGACATTAAAGCAGCGAATCATCGCGCTCGGACCCGACTGGCGCACGCTCGCAAGCGGCGTCGCGATCATATTCGCCTTCCCGCCCTGGGACCTGTCGTGGCTCATCTGGTTTGTCCTCGTGCCATGGCTCATGGCCGTAAAACGCGCGGCCTCGTGGCGCGGAGCGCTCCGGCAGGGCTACTGGATGTGCTTTTGCATGACCATCGGCGGCTTTTACTGGGTGGCCTACGTCCTTAACGAATTTGCCGCCGTGCCTTGGGTGCTTTGCGGATTGTTTCTGATCGCCTTTGCCTCGTTCAACGAGATCCAGTTCATCATCCTCGCCCCGCTGCTCAGGGTCTTGCTGCGAAACTGCTCCTCGGCCGGCGCCCCTTGGCGCATACTTGCCGTAATCCTTGCAACCGCCCTGTTTTATACCGGCGCGGACTGGCTTTTTCCGAAACTTTTTGCCGACACCCTCGGCCACGCGTTTTACATCAACCGCAACATCCGCCAGGCCGCCGACATCGGCGGAGCCAATTTGCTCACGCTGGGCGCCATTTTGTCGAACCTCGCCATCTGGCAATTGATTGACCGGATGACCGGCCGCAGGGAACCCAGCATCTGGCCGGCGCTCCACCGCTCCGTGCTGCCGCTAGTTGCCGCGGGCGCGCTGGCCGCCGCCTTCGTGATCTATGGGACGGAACGGAACAAAACCGCTTCGGCCGCGGTGGCAAATGCCAGGCAGAAGATAAACCTCGGCGTCGTGCAAGCCAACATCGGGGATCTTGAAAAAATGGCGGCCGAGCAGGGCCTGCGCGATGCGGCCTTCCAGGTGGTCCGGAAATACATCGAACTCTCGGACATCGCGCTCAAATCCGCACCGCGGCCCGATGCGATCATCTGGCCGGAGACCGCGTTCCCTTCGACCTTCCGCACCCCCGAAAACACCTATGAACTCGCGCGCGACCAGCTGGTCGAGCAGTTCGTGCGCACCAGCGGCGTACCGCTTCTTTTCGGCGGCTACGACCAGCGCGACGGGCTGGACTACAACACCCTCTTTTTTCTGGACCCCAGTCCGCGCATGGGCGGCTACGACCTGCAACTTCATCACAAGAGCAAACTGCTCATGTTCGGCGAGTACATCCCCGGCGTGAAGATGTTCCCCTTCCTGCAAAAACTTTTCCCGCAGGTGGCCAACTTCGGAAGCGGTCCGGGACCGGAAGTGCTCAAGATCCCGCACCCCCTGCACGACAAAAACCGCGAACCGGTGCCGGTTGGCCCGATCATCTGCTACGAAGCGCTTTTTCCGTGGTTCATCCTTGAGGCGGCCCGCAGCGGCAGCCGCATGATCCTCAACGTCACGAACGACTCGTGGTTTGGCTATTATGGAGAACCCGAACTGCATCTGGCGCTCACCACCTTCAGGGGCATTGAAGCCCGGCTGCCGCAGATCAGATCCACCAACACCGGCATAACGGCGCTCATCATGCCCGACGGCGAAATCGTAAAGCGTACGCAAAAACACAAGGTCGAGGTCTTGAACGTCACCGTGCCCCTCAATGATCCGATACCAACACTAATGCTGCGGCTCGGCGACTGGTTCGGCCCCGCGGCGCTTGCGGCGGCGCTGGTGGCTTTTGGAATGCTTTTTTTGCCTGAAAGGGCAAGGCGGAGCCGACGCGCATAGGGGCGCGCATAGGGGCGCGCATTTGAACCTGCTCATCGGAAAATAACGGCTTTTATTCTCCATTATCAGAAATGGTTGAAACTCCAATTGCCAGCTTATATTCGCGGAATCGCACGTTGTGAGCCGTGCTTGAATTCAGGGTAGCTGTGAAAAAAGTGCTTGTAATAACATTGCCCCACCGTTATAAGCGTGGCTGATGAAGCCACCCGCGAAAAAACGCCAAACACAGCTCAAGCTCGCTATAAAGGGCGTTCCAACAGGCAAAGCCGCTCGCGAACACGGCGGCGAGGACCACGCAAACCGGCGCACGCGCAAAACCGCACGCCCGTTCGACCCGGCACGACCGCTTCACATCACAATGCGCTCGACTATGGCGGTGGACGAGGGATCAATGTTAAATCCAAGGTGTGTTAAGATCATAAAAAACATCACATACAGCGCGGCCGCCCGGCATGGCGTCACAATCCAGCGATATGTCTGCGTCGGAAATCACATACATCTCCTTTTGCAGACCAAATCACGCCGCATGCACATGGCGCGTCCGGCACTAAGGGCTTTCCTCAGGCAAACTGCCGGGCTTGTAGCCCGCGTGATGACCGGCGCAAAAAAAGGCGCGCCGGCTGTACGCAGGTTCTGGGATCATCTTGCGTGGTCACGCGTAGTAGAGTGGGGCAAGGATTTGTTTGGCGTCCACAAATATTTCGAAAAAAACCGGGCCGACAGCTACGACATTCTTGCCTGCTGGGGCTGGCATGCAACCGGAGTTTGGGGCGATGGCGGATTTCCATAACACCTGTAAAATCTTTTGACAGCTCCTGCGCACCTGCTTGACGCTTCACGCCCCCACGCCGCTCTACTCTGCTGATATTATTGACTTATTTTTTATCCCTCAAAACCACCGTTCTGGCACCCCTATTGCTTTTATGTACTGTGTAACGTCGATGCCCGGATGGCAGAGGCAAAGCAGAAGCAGAATGCGACCCAAGCAGAGCAGAAGCAGAGATAAGGAGTAAAAAATGTCAGCAACAAGAGACAAAGCGCAGAAGTTCACGTTCGTATATTCGAATCTATATAAATTGTATAAAAACGGAAATGAGGCACCCAGTACGCCCCCGATTGACGAAGTCAAGGCCCAGGCCGCCGCTTTCGCATCAGGCCGCGTAATCAAAGCCGGCGATGCCCGCGTCACCCCGATGAAAGTCACGAATTACAAACCGGCCGAATTCATCAGCCGCCGGATCGGTATCGTCCCCAAACCCGAAATCCTGCGCAATCCGCAGTCCGAGGCACTCGACAGCCTGAAACAGAATCTGAAATCCCTGAACGACCTTCACTCGCGTCTCAGGGTCATGCTCAAGGAACTCGAAGATCTTACGAAAGAATAATCCTAGTCCATCGTCAGGCCGGCCTTGGCGTGTTCGCCGATGGCCGGCTTTTTCTCGTCCTCGCCCGCAATCTCCCGCTTAACCGGTTTTCCGACCGGGATGTTCTCCGGAAAGCGCGGTCTTGACTCACGTGCGATATCAGGTTTTTTATACGGCTTGTATTTAATCCCCTCGCCCGAATACCGCGTCTTCTTGGGCAGCCGCACGATAAGCTTGTCGCCGACGAATTCCTTCGAAAGAAGCTTTGCGTCCACCTGCGCATCGAGCGGAAAGCTCTCGCTGAACGACTGGAACGCGGCGGTGGTGACCGAATGACCGGGCTCGACATCGAGCCGGTCCTGGTTCTGCCGACGCCCCGAAAGAACGAGCTGGTCGCCCCGCACGGCGATGCTGACCTTGTCCTGTTCGTGCTCGGGTATCGTGGCGACAAGAATATACTCTTCGGAATTTTCCCGGAGCGCCGCGCCCGGCGTCACCAGCTTGTAAAATGGATCGCTCTGGCGCGATGAATACGCCGAGAGTTTCTGCATCGTATCCTCGCGGATGCCGTCAAGATCGTTCTTCACCCTCGAATAAAGCGAATTCACCACCTCTGCATGCTGTTTGTTCAGCCCCTCGATGCGCTCCTGAAACTGCTGCCCGGAGATTTCGGACTGTTTGACCACGTTTTCGCGCTTTTTGGCGAGATCATCGCGCGCCTGCGTATCGAGCTGCTTGTACTGCTCGTCATGTTCGCTCCGGGTCTGGTCAATCATTTGTGAATGCGCGCTTTTCATGAAATCCATGTTGTTGTCGTACGTGCGCTTTTCGTAATCCGACGCTATTGCGTTGCTGTTGCGCAGCTCGCCCAGTTGCTGTTCGCCAAGTGACTGGGCGTTGTAAACCGCATTCTGGTAGTGGCTCTTGAGATCGGCCACCTGCCGGTCGCCATCGCGCATTATGCGATGCATTTCCTTCTGGTAGTTCTTCCGCATCTCGCTGACGGCCTGGTACCCCTGGCTCCGCTCTTTTTCGAGCGCTTCTTCGGTGCGTGTGGCCTGCGCAAGCGACTGCCGGGCATATTCGTCCCTTATCCCCTCAATCGATCTTTCGGCGTCTTTTTGCGCCACGACCACCTGTTCATGGGCCTGGGCCATGCGCTTTTGCGCCTTCATCTCGGCATTTCGCGCCTCTTCCTCGGGCGCAAGCGACGACGCCCTTCCTTTGGGGTGCAACCCCGGCGGCGCCACGAAAGGCGGGGCGAAAGTCGGCGAGTTCGGTGGTTTTATCGGCATATCCCCCTCAATGTCTCGTCTGCTCGCTTTCCATTATGTTGTTTTCAACTATGTTGAAATACGTCCTCATGACCTGCTCGTACGTGGCTGCATCAAGCCGTTCAAGATACGTTATTTTCTGCGTAAGCGTCGGCTGCATGATCAGTTTTTCAATATGCCCCTCCACGCCGTCGATTGCATGTTTTTCGCAGTAATCGCCGTAGCTCTGGATCCTGGTGCCCTGCCTGAATATTTTCCTGATCGTGTCGACATTGAACAGCGGATGATGCCCCATCTTTGACTGGCCTATGAGATATTCGACCTGGTGGAGCTGTTTCTCTGATACGTATATCAAGCCATCCCCTCCTTGGGAAAACTGCGGCCCCATCCTTGGAGCCCTTGATAAAATGGTAACCCCGGTTATACGGGCGCGCAAGAGGGGGGGGGTTTGACTCTTTGCGGAACATCCCGGTACAATTCAATCATGGGCAAGCCTCCCCGCAAAAAAGGCATGATGGAACGCAGGAAGCGGCCCCGCAGCAGAAAAAGCCCGGGCGTCAAGCCCGATTCCGCCCTGAGAACGCTCAAAAAGGATTCCTGCGCCAACTGCGCCAAAAGCCTCAAGGGCTCCGAGCGGGCGCTTTTTGTTGAAGAGGAAATCGGCCGGATTTTCTGTTCGGAAGAATGTATTTCCGAATATTTCACGCCTGATGTCGAGGTGTTGGAGCAGGAATATCTCGGCCTTGTCTCATCCGAAGACCTGGCCCCCGAAAAACGTGAAGAACTTGCCTACCTGCGCTGGATAACCATGGAAGAGCCGGACGAGGCCTGGCGCCAGAAAACCCCGTCAGGCGACTTCAGATACACGCTCATTTCAGAGTTCAACCCTTCGGACAAGCCGGTATGGTTCATCTGCATCTGCCTCCTGCTTCGCGGAGACCCGAGCTTTTTGTTCATAGCCTTCCCGACCGTTGACGAACGCCTGGTGCATTACTACCGCCGGGGCGAAAAGGTGCAATGGATAAAACCGCGCAAGGACGGCCAGAAGGAGGAGGCTGCGGGCAACGCCGGGCCGCCGGTCCCGGCGGACAATGCGCCGATGACCGACGGGCTTGCCGACAAATGGACCGAGGATGAAACCGTGCGCGCCCGCCTCGGCACCAAGCGCCGCGAGGACGACATCCCGCAGGAAGAGTACCAGCTTTACCAGGGCTGCATGAACGAAACACTCGATGAGCCGGACGAAATATGGTCGGTCGCCGTGAACGACAATCCTGGAGCGCCGCGCGTGTATCACTTCATAAAGCATTACCCCGAAGAAGCCCCTCCCGTCTGGTTTGTCATCGTGGCGCGGGATACGGACAATGAGGAACAGCTCGAGGTGGTCGACGCCTTCCCGACCAAGGACCCCGGGCTCGTGCAAGGCTACCGGCAGGGCGAGCAGGAAATGGGCGGCTCGATGCTGCAACCCAAAAGCAAGCTGGTGCACTAGTTATCTGAATTTGCCGTATGAATAATCCGGGCAGGAGAGATAAGTGCCGGCCTGCAGGCACGACACCATCTGCGAAGCGTCTTCGCCGGACACGATGAATACCGCATTGAAACTGGTCGCGCTGAAGCTGACCTGTGTCCCGGCAGACGAGCTGGCGGCAACACACTGATACATCGGAGCGCCCGTCTGGTCGGGCTTGAGCCAGGTCTGGTTGTTTATGATCTCGACCGGAAACACGCAGATGTTCGTCCCGGCGCTTGCCGTACCGATGACTTTGATGGTCGCCGTGCCGGACAGGGCCGCGCAAACCTTGTAATAACCGGTTCCGTTGAGGGCGGAGTCATAGTCGGGCGTCACGTTGGCCTCGGCGGGACAGCTAAAGGCAGGGTCGGCGTAGTCGTTTGCGGCAAGAGCAAAATTTGCGCTTTTCATTGAATCCTTCGAGGCATATGCGCCACCGCGCGGGCTGTAATCATTTGCGCAGCCGGAAAGTACCAGTGCCGCCGCGACCGCCATTAAAGTATATTTTTTGGTAGTAATCCTGTTCATGGCCCCTCCCCGTATTGTGCATTTTATGGTGCCTGCTGATAATAGAAGCAAGCCATGTGCCGTTTATTTGCCGCTTTAGCTGTTGATATTGCGGGTTTTTTTAATGTTGTAATGTACAGGTTTTTTCCACCTGTATCAAAGCTATAGACACGTCACACGGCCGTAAAGATCAGCGCCCCCATGACTACCATGAACGCATTGCGCACGAATCTCCCGCGGGGGCCGCGTTTGAAAATATTGAAATAGCAGGGCACCGGCACCATGAGCCAGTAGGATATGCCCCAGAGCTTGAATACCAGCGGATCAAGCAGGTTTGAGAGCGCGAGCGCCGAAAGAAATGCCGACAGCCCCCATAGGACATCAATCGCGGCATGCAGCGCGATCCTCGCCGTCATGCGGCCGCGCATGGCACGAAGAAGATGGAGAGCGATGTAAAACCCCCAAAGCCCGTTGATGATCGAAAAAACAAGAATCACGTTTTTCATCAAAGCTGCGCTTCCTCGCGCTCAAGACCGAGCGCGCGCATGCGCTCCCCGGACGGACGGCCGCTTGCCGTGTCCCAGCCGAACGCCTTGTAATAATCCGTGACAAGAGACTTCATATCAAGCGTCCTGCCCCGGTTGGGTCCGTGCGCAAGCGGCGGATTGCCGCACACGAGCTCCGGAATCCTGAAATCACCCGGACGTATCCCCTCGCGGTAATTGAACGCCTGGCGCAGCGTCTGGATTCTTTCGCCGGTTTTGAGAAATTCGTCACGCGACATGTTCCAGCCGGTTAGCGCGTTGATCCAGTCAAACACCGGAATGTCGGCGCCGACTTCAAGGCCGAACACGCACATGCCGGCCGAATTGCAAAAATGCGTGAATTTGGTGCATAAAGCGAAAAACTCCCCGCGGCCGGTATAGATGAATTTTTCGCGGTCCAGCACTACCGGCGAGCCCGTTTTACCCATGAGCATCCGGTCGATGTTCATGGTCTCGGCGTTGAAATACGAAAATATCTTGTGGCGTCCCGGCGTGGGATCAACCTCATACGCCAGCCCGTAACCCGGATCAAACCGCGGATCATGCATCGGCAGTTCCTGGCCGCCGGCGTGGATTGCATACTTTTCCGAACCCTTGCCGATTTTTTTCGAGGCGACGCGCACGCCGTCGGCCAGCACATCGCCAAGCCCCTCACGCCGGATCATCATGCCCAGGAGCGCGATGAACGCGCTTGCGTTGCCCCACCGGAGCTGCAACCCGCCGGTATCCTTTTCAGTCAGAATGCCGGCCTCGAAACAATCCGCCGCGAACGCCAGCGTCCCGCCGGCCGAAATCGTGTCCATGCCCGAAAGGTTGCACATGTGGTTCATCTCAAGAATGCTGTTCAGGTCGTCATTGAGCAAAAGCGTCCCGAGCGAAGTGGTGGACTCGTATTCAGGCTTGTGCGTCCTGTCCGTCTTGAAGCGCCCCTCGCGTATTTCCATGATGCCGCCGCAGCCGAGCGGGCAGGCAAAACAGTTGAATTTCTTTTTTTCGAGCTTGCGGATGGAGTTGTCGCTTATCCTGAGCGCCCGGCGCATCGGAAAATCCCGCCAGCTCGAACCGCGCCAGTTCCTGACCGGAGAATCGCCGTCTTCGTTTGCAAACGCCCCGCCGCCGGCGGTGCCGTAGCGCCTGAGGATCTGCTTCCAGAGAAAAGCCTCGTTGCGGATCGAAAAAGGCACGCGCGCGAAAAATTTTACGAGGCCCGCGAGGATGACGCCCCAGTTGAGTTTTGAAAGGACGAATCCGCGGTTGAAGCGTTTGTGGAAACCCGACGACAGTTTTTTCATCGCATCAGAATCATGCAGGTCGACCTTGCGGTTTCCCTTGATCACAAGGGCCTTGAGCTTTTTGACGCCCATCACGGCGCCCAGCCCCGAGCGGGCCGCAATGCGCCCGCCGTCACAGACCATGCCGCTGACAAGCGACAGCTTCTCGCCGGCCTCTCCGATGCAAAGCACCTTTCCGCCGCATTCCTTCTTCAATATTTCTTCCGTCGCTTCGGTATCCCTGCCCCATACATGAGCCGCGTCCCGGAGTTCCATTTTCAGCGCAGGAGTTGTCGCGTCGATAAAAAGATATACCGGCTTTTCGCTCATGCCCTTGAAGAAAATCCCGTCGAAACCGGCCTGTTTGATCGCCGGCGGAAACGAACCGCCGCAGTTTGAATCGCCCCAGCCGCCGGTCAGCGGGGATTTGCCGACGGCCATGACCCGGCCGGTGAAAAAAGTGGGTGTTGCCGTAAGAAGTCCGGGCAAAAAACCAAGGATGTTGTCCGGGCCCATGGGATCGGCCCCTTTGGGGATGTTGTCAAAACACACCTTGGCTCCCAGGCCGAGGCCGCCAAGATACTTTTTATAATATTCGTCCGGAAGCTGCTCCTCGCGAAAGGATTTAGAATGCAGATCAACCCAAAGAATCCTGCCGTGCGCACCTTTCATTTCCATCTCCTTGATCTGAATGTATTATACATCTATGGCAACAGCCGTCAGCATGATTCGTATCGCAATGGCCGCGGGGATTCTCGCCTTCGGCTTTTTCACCTGCCGCGGAGGCGATGCATGGAGCGACGGTTTTCTGCTGCTATACATGCTGCCGCTTGTTTTGCAGTTCGCGCTCAAGGGCGGCGCACGCGTCTGGGCACTCTGGTTCGGCGCCGCGCTGGTTGCGCAAACGCTTGTCACGCTTGTATTTCCGGATCACTACATGACCAGACGGCCCGGTACGCGCACCGTGCAGGTTTACAATGACCCGGAGTTCAAGCCGGGCATCACGGGCACGCATGTCGTCACCACCGATCAGATGGGCTTCAGAACCCTGCCGCACGTCGATTATCTGTCAAAAAAGGGATACAGGATTTTCGTGATCGGCGGCTCCACCACGGAGGATGCGGCGCTTGACGATTCGCTGACCTGGACACACAAGCTGCAACTGCGGCTTGAAAAAAACACGGGCCGCAAAATTGAAGTCATCAACACCGGACTTGCCGGCGCGCGCGCCATCCAGAATCTGGCCACCATGGAGCGCGTCAGCGCATTTGAGCCGGACCTCATGATAATCTACACGGGGGCCAATGACTGGATTCACCACATGGGGCTGTATGCCAAAAAGATGTCCTGGGTGGTCAACTCGGTCAATGATCCGTGGCTCCCCGAAAACACGCTTCTCGGCCGGGCGCTCAAACGCGCCTCATTGCTTCTTACCGGAACCGAAAAAAACGCGGAGCGCACGACTGAAACCCGCCATGAATGGGGTCCGCCTTCGCGGCACCAGGGGGATGATTCGCTCGCGCGCGC
>MEQJ01000018.1:16299-16542 GCA_001770165.1 Bdellovibrionales bacterium RIFOXYD1_FULL_53_11
ATCGAATTCAAGCCCGAAAAAGTACATGCCGAATTTCCCTACATCCTTGCCGCAATGGCGGACCATTGCCTCAAGGGGCGGTTCAAATGCATCTTTGTTACAAACGCCGTGGCCTACGCCCTGGACGTACAGGAAGGGTTGAAAAAAAAATTCTGGATGACGCCCATCCACGGCGACTACACGTTCACGCTCGAATCCCTGGTTCATCTGAAAAATATTTACAACAACGAGGTGTCCTCAGTT
>MEQJ01000018.1:16558-21853 GCA_001770165.1 Bdellovibrionales bacterium RIFOXYD1_FULL_53_11
CGCGGCATTGCGCTCTGTGATGCCGCGACAAGGATACCCGCCACGCTCGAATATTTTTATGACGACAGCCACTTCAACCGCGGCGGCGCCGAAAAAATGGCGGGAATCGTGGAAGAATGTGTTTTAAAAATGCCGGATGCGGCAGGCATCGGGACCGGCGTGCGATAATGGATTTTTTCGACGCCCACTGCCACCTGCAGGACAAACGCCTCATGGCGCAGCTTGAGGCAGTCCTCGCCCGCTCCAGCCAGGCGGGCATAACGCGCTATCTGCTCGGCGGCACGGACCCGGACGACTGGAAGCGGCAGCAAGAGCTGCAAAAGAATCTTCCTGCAAGGATTTTCATGTCCTTCGGCATCCATCCATGGCGTGCGGCCGGACTTGACGCCCTGGCGGCGCAAAAAACAATCAACGCGCTGGAAGAAGCCCTGACGGCACACGGACGCGACGTCTCCGCCATCGGCGAAACCGGAATCGACAAGGGCCCGCGCATGACGAACAACTCCCTCAAAATGCAAACCCTTCTTTTTGAGCGGCAGCTCGCGATCGCCCGGACGGCGGCAAAACCTGTCGTGCTGCATGTTGTAAGGGCGCACGAGGAAGTGCTTGCCGCGCTCAAGAACGCCCGTCTCTCTGCCGGCGGCCTGGTCCATGCCTTTGCGTCAAACCATGACACGGCAAAAAAATATATGGATCTCGGATTTTACCTTTCTTTTGGCGCCGCCTCCGGACAACGATCCACTGCCGCGCTTGTCCCGCACGACCGCGTCGTACTCGAGTCCGACGCGCCGGACATGCTCCCGCGCGGCCATACAACCCCAAGCGGCCTCAACGAACCGTCAAGCGTGCGCCTTGCGGCCCAAGCACTCACAACAACCCTTAACCTGCCCGAGGACCACATCCTCGCGCTGTCAACGCGCAACATCGAACAACTCCTCAAGTCCGGCGCAGCGGCACAGGCCATGCCGCAATGAACCGCTTCGACCGCCTCGCAAGATTGGTCGGCCCGCAACAAATAAAAGTGCTCGCCGCTTCGCGCATTGCAATAATCGGAATCGGCGGAGTTGGTTCCTGGGCGGCCGAAGCACTGGCCCGCTCCGGCACCGGAGCGCTTCTTCTAATGGATTTTGACAAGGTATGCGTCAAGAACTTCAACCGGCAGCTTGCGGCCCTCACGCAAACAATGGGACAAAACAAAGCCGCCGTCATGGCCGCACGATGCCGGGAAATCAATCCGGAGGCGGAGATAATTCCAGTAACGGATTTTTTTGAAACCGCCACCGCCGAGCGCGTTCTGGACTTCCGGCCTGATTTCGTGATCGATGCGATTGATCATGTAACTTCAAAATGCCTGCTGCTCGCCATGTGCCGCGACAAGGGCATCGGCGTTGTCTGTTCAACCGGAGCCGGAGGCAGGCTTGATCCCACGCGCATCAAAACCGCGGATCTTGCGCGCACGGAGGTTGATCCGCTGGCAAAAGCCCTGCGCCGCATTTTGCGCGAAAAACACGGATTTCCGGCCAAAGGCCCGTTCGGCATCATGGCCGTGTATTCCGACGAGCAGCCCTCCGAGCCTTTCGACACCAGGACGCTCGACCCGGAATGCCTGCAATGCCCCGACCGGCACAACGAGCATCAAAGCTGCGACAAACGCGGCAGGGTCATGGGCACTGCGTCGTTTGTCACCGGCGCCTTCGGTCTTGCGTGCGCATCAATAGCGGCCAGACACGTCAGCGGCAGTCCTTTTCGATCTCCTTGAGGGTCCGGACAAGTTTGAACGTCCTTGTCGAATCGTCCTTGGGGACCTTGACACTTGCAATCGCCTTTTTGATGCACGCCACAGCTGCGTCCTTCCTGCCCATGTCCCTGCGTATCCGCGCAAGAAGGGCCGCCGACTTCAACCGGTTGTCGCCATAGGAGGCCTCAAAAGCCTTTTCGGCAAGGCGTTCGGCTTTTACATAATCCCTGCGTGAGTATTCCATGTTCGCCTCGCCATGGAAAAACGTGAACTCGTCCGGATATTTTTTCTGGAATCTCCGGTAAATCCCTCCGGCCTCGTCAAACTCGCCCGACTTCCAGAGGCAATAGGCCGTTTCGATGTTTCCGCTGCGGTCGTCCGGCGTTTTCATGCACGCCCGATACGCGCCGGCCGCCTTTTTCCAGGCTTTGCGCGCCCCGCTCGCGTCACCGGATTTTTCATAAGCATCGGCAGCCGAGGACCACATGTCGCCCGGCGCGAAGTCACGGCCTTTGACGGAATCGGGATTCCCTGCAATTTTCTCCGCCACCGCTATCGCCTCGCGATAAAGCGCTTTACGTTTCCCGGCGTCCGTCGTTGTCATTCCGGCAAGAGTTGTCCGCCACTCGACCGAAAACGGGCTTTGCGGAAAATCCCTGATCGCGCGTTCCAGATAAACCCCGAGCGCGGCACGTTCGCCCGGTTTTGTCTCAAGCAGCCCTATCGCCGCCGCGTGCCTGTACTCCCCGATGGCCGGGTCCCCCGCCACGGCCAGCGAAAAATATTTGTGCGCCGGCTCATATTCGCCGCGTTCAAAATAAATCATTCCGGCCCGGGCAGCCGCCTTTTTGTCACCCGAAGCCGCCCTTTTTACCACGGACGTAAAAGAGTCGCCCTTTTCACGAAGCGCCGCCGCAAGCTCCCCGGAAAACACCTCAAGCGGTCTGAAGCCAACCACCCGCCGGATCTCGTCCCCGTCCGGGGTGGCAAACACTATGGTGGGATAGCCCCCCACTTTGTATCTGCTCTTGAGCGGCCAGGATATCTCTGAATCCGCATCAAGCTTGAGCTTTACGAACCCGGCCGAAGCCGCCGCAAATTCCTTCGTCGAAAAAACCTGTTCATCGTACTGGTTGCATGGCGGACACCAGATTCCGAAAAAATCGATCATGAGCGGCTTGTTTTCCCTGCGGGCATGCGCCAGCGCCGCCTCCGGATCATTCACGAAAAAACCGTTACTGAAATGTTTGTTCACTTTTCCGCCGCCCTGCGGACCGGACGGCCGGCTTGAAGCACCGGCGCCAGCGGCGGGCGGCCTGCCGTCAAATCCCACGGAAACGATGTGCTTTTCACAAAAGGTTTTTTTGTCATCACAAAGATGCATCGTGATCCGGGCGCCGGACGCATGATCGCATCCTTTGACCGTAAAAACGGCCGCCCCTTCGGCCAAACTGTCGGGGCTGATTTTGTGTTTTCCACAGCCACAATCGTCCTTCTTGCAGGTTTTCTGCATGAAGGACGGCGCCTTGGTGTTGAAATGATGCTTGGCCGGAGGCGCCACGGCGAGCGCGAGACCGGCAGCGTTTTTTTCCGCCCTTACCGTAAAATCCGGCGCCAGCATCGCCGCAGCATGACAATCACCGGAAGAGAAAAGTAAAATCAATAAAAAATAAATCATGTCAAAACCTCCAGTCATCGTGGTTATGGTAAAATCTAAACATGAAAAAAACCATCGCCAAAATGACCTCTCATACGAAGCTTTCCGGCGGCTCGCATCCGCCCCGGGCAAGGCTTGACCGGATTTTCCACTCCCTCGAAGGCGCGCTCGGCACGGGCATGGTGCTTTCGGCAAAAGAGGTGCTCGAAACCTATGCCGAGGACGATTCGGGCTTTGGCGCCTTCCAGCCTGATTTCGTGATCAGGGCAAGAAACACGCAGGATGTTTCAATCATTTTAAAGGAAGCCTCGCGCGAAGGCGTTCCGGTCGTCCCGCGCGGCGGCGGCACCGGGCGCGTAGGCGGCGCGCTCGCGGTTTACGGCGGCATAGTGCTGAGCCTTGAAAAAATGAACCGCATCACGGCCATCGAGAACGAAAACTTTCTTGCACGCGTCGAGCCGGGGATGATTCTTGAAAAATTCCACCAGTCAATCGAGGAAGCCGGCCTGTTCTACCCGCCGGACCCCTCCAGTCTCGACAGCTGCTCGGTGGGCGGCAACGTTGCCTGCAACGCGGGCGGTCCGCGGGCGCTCAAGTACGGCGTCACCTCGAACTACGTCCTTGGCGCCGAATTCGTTTTGCCGGACGGCACCATACTCAAAACCGGCCGGAGCACGGTAAAGGGAGGCGCCGGTTATGAGCTGCACAAGCTGATTGTCGGCTCCGAGGGCACGCTGGGCGTGATCACCGGCATCACCTTCAAGCTTGTTGCCAAACCGTCTCATATTGAAACAGCCCTGATTACGTTTCCAACCGCGCGGGCGGCCCTGCAATCTTCGCAGGACATCATGAAGTCAGGAATCCTGCCGCGCAGCCTTGAGTTCATGGACGCGCTGTCGCTTGCGGCCGCACGGACCAAGGTGCCGCGCCAGTTGCCCGAAACCGCCGGAGGCTGTCTTCTGGTCGAACTGGATGGCTCATCGGCGGACACGCTCCTGGAAGAAATGGGGCGCGTGGCCGAAATCTGCGACAAGCACGGCTCCGGCGAAGCACTGGTCGCGCAGGACGAGGCGCAGCGCCGCGACCTCTGGACCGTGCGCCGCGAAGTCGCGCCGGCGCTTCGCGAAATGCATCCATGCCGCGTGAGTGAAGACATCGTGGTTCCGAGAGCCGCGTTGGCCGGCATAGTTGACGAGCTTCAAACCACAGCCACAAAACACGGAATAAAAATCGCCGCCTTCGGCCACTCCGGCGACGGAAACATCCATGTGACGGTATTATACGATGAGCCAACGCGGGAGGCCGCGGACGCAGCCTGTACCGATACGCTCCGGCTGGCCGTAAAACACGGCGGCACGGTGGCCGGCGAGCACGGAACCGGAATCCAGAAGGTCGGGGCGCTCGCGCTTGAACAGTCCGCGGAACTTCTCGAGTTCCAGAGAGGGCTTAAAAAATATTTCGACCCCGCCGGCATAATGAACCCCGGAAAAGTAGTGGCCATTTGACTTGTTTTATTTTTTCTCTTCGTTACAATCACACATGTGATTGTAGTGCTGTATTGGTGAGCCACGACTAAACGGGGGGATTTTGCAAAACCGCGTTCCAATAACCGTCAGGCTGGAATCATTTGAGGGGCCGCTTGATCTGCTTTTGTATCTCATCCAGAGCCATGAGCTTGATATCAGCAAAATCTCGATAACAAAAATCACCGACCAGTATCTTGAATACATAAAACTCATGCAGGAACTCAATTTCGACGTTGCCAGCGAATTCCTGGTCATGGCATCAACTCTTCTGCTCTGGAAAAGCCGGTCCCTTCTGCCTCGCGAAGAAACCGTGACGGACGCGGGCGAAGAAGATCTGTTTTCCCCGGAAGACCTTGTCCGGCAGCTCCTGGAAC
>MEQJ01000018.1:21899-31722 GCA_001770165.1 Bdellovibrionales bacterium RIFOXYD1_FULL_53_11
TCCTGGTGCGCAGCCGCAGGCGCAAACATGTTCTGATAAAAGAAACCGTATCGCTCGAGGAGAAGATCCTCGAGTTCGGCCGGAAGCTCGAGCTCGGAAAACCCGCCGATCTGCGTTCGCTGCTGCCCGCAGATCCTTCAAGACAGGATGTGGTCGTGACCTTTCTTGCCTCACTCGAACTTTCGCGTTTGAGCCGCATGCGCCTTTACCAGGAAGGCATTTACACGGCGATCTACCTCGAACTTCTTGCAAACATGGATGCGCTGGACATGAATCTTCTGACAGGATTTGATGCACCAAAGAAAGAACCGGTGGCGGTATGAAAAACGTGACTTTTATCGAGGACCCGTATGGTTTTCCTTCGTTGGATCGGGAGTACAATGAAGAAATCCCCGAAAACGGGGATGCGGCGGAGCTGGAATCAGCGGCAGAAGCCGAGCCGGTTCTCGAAACCGTTGCCATCGAAGACGCGGAGTCCTGCATAGAGGCGATGCTTTTCATGTCGTCCGCTCCGGTTCCGGCCGCGCGGCTGCGCGAGGCGCTTGGCGCCGGTTTTTCAATCCCGGCCTTCCAGGAAGCCGTCACCGCCCTCAAGGACCGCTACAAGTCCGCCCGCTCCGGGATCGAGCTTGTCGAGGTGGCCGGAGGGATGCAGCTCCGCACCAAACCCGAACGTGCCGGCCTTGTGCGCAAGCTCTCGCGCGTGCAGGCGCAAAAACTTTCAGCCGGGGCCATGGAAACGCTTGCCGTCATAGCCTACCGCCAGCCGGTGATGCGCGAAGACGTGGACAAGGTCCGGGGCGTGGATTCGACGTATTTTTTGCGCGGCCTGATGGAAAAAAACCTGGTCCAGATCGCGGGACGTTCCGAGCTGCCGGGTCGGCCGATGCTGTATTCCACTACGCGCGAGTTTCTGGAGCTTTTCGGCCTGAAAACCCTGGATGATCTGCCTCCCATGAGCGAGATCGAAAGCTCGATCCCGGCATCGCAAAGCGACAATCCACACGAAACCGACGAACGTCTTCTTGAAATGCGCAAGATGGTCGGCGAGATGAAACAGAACTCGGACCAGCTTGGTTTCAACCCCAAGGACGACGAAGTAATGCTCGCCGAGATGCGCGAGCGCATCAAATCCATAAATATCAGCACGCCGCTGCTCGACGAACAGAAAAGGTTTGACCAGTTGCCGCCATCCCCGATCACCCTGTCAAACGAACTAGAGGCAAAGCAGCAGGAAAGCCAGCCAGTAAACGGTAATGACGCCGCTCCCGTGCAGGAGGCTCCAGTGCTTGATGCCGAAGAGCTGCAGCACGGGGTTGAGCTGTAGCAGCCAGAAAAACACCGCCACTCCCGCAAGCAAAAACATGCTCCGCCGCTTGAGCGTCGGCATGGTTTTCCAGTTCCGCTCCATGGCGGCGACCGGAATGCCAAGCAGGAACAGGCTCCCCCATCGCCAGGAAAGGGGGTTTACGAGCTGCATGAAAAGCATCCATGGCGCAAGCCACGCAAAAACATCCATGCGCCGCACGGCCCCGCTTCTGATGAAACCCGCAAGTCTTTTCGCAAGTCCGGCCGTCAACAGAACCGTAACTGCGACGCCCGCCGTTATTCCAAGCCATCTGCTGCCGCCGCACCAGCGTTGCAGGGTGATCCAGAGGCTCTGGTTGAGATCGAGCATGAAAAGCCACTCCGGCTGCACCCTGAGGAGCCGCACCCATTGCTGCGACAGGACAAGTGCTTTTTCGGCGCCGAACACCAGCGCCGGCAGCGCCGCGCCGAAGCCGAACGTGCCGGCAAAGGCTCCCGCGACGAATCTCACGCCGCCGCGGCGGCGCGGCTCATGCCGCGAGTAAAGAGCAACCACAAAAACCGGCAAGGCAATCAAAGCCCACGGCAGCTTGAACCACGGCAGCACGCCCGCGATGACCCCCGCCACGAACGGCCGGCGCGGCGCGAGCACGCCCGCCAGCGTTGCGAGCCCGAGCATGAAAAATTCGCTTTGTCCGTAATCAAGCGTTTCGAGCACGCCCTTCCAGCAGAAGAAAAGCCCGAAAAGCAGCAATACGACGTTTTTCCAGGATTTGAACCTTGAGCCGGTCATGATTGCGAGCGCCAAAAACAATATGCTGAGCGTGCTGTAGATGTACCAGGCGTGGACATGATTGCGCGGGAACGCCATCATGAGCGCGAGCGCTCCGGGCGAATACTTGAATGGAGATGTATCGCCTGTCACATACGGGCTTGCGCCGGCGAAGTACCGCACGGTTGCGTGGTGATAGACCCAGAAGTCTATCGGAAACGCGCCGGCATGTTTCCAGAACTGCACCGGGTAGCGCACCACGAGCAAAACCACGCTCAGGACCGAAAGAAATATGCCGCCCCAAATTGGGTTGAGTTTATTACGCACTAACAGCATAATAGTAAGTCATGCATGAACGTGTCCAGAAAATCCTTGCACAACTTGGAATTGCCTCGAGGCGCAAGGCCGAAGCACTGATCCGCGAAGGCGTCGTTACGATAAACGGCAAAGTGGCGCAGCTTGGCGACAAGGCCACGCTTGGCAAGGACGCCATCAAGGTGCGCGGCAAACTGCTGCAGACCGCGGAGACCTTTGAACCGCTTTACCTTGCGTTCAACAAGCCGAAGGGCGTCATCACGACGATGTCCGATCCAAGCGGACGCCCCACGCTTTCGGACTATGTAAGCAAACTCAAGGTGCGCGTATTTCCGGTGGGCCGCATGGACTACAACAGCGAGGGGTTGATGCTCCTTACGAACGACGGCGCGATGGCCGAAAAAATCCAGAAATCCCGCTCGATCCCCCGCGTGTACCACATCAAGGTGAAGGGGCATCCCGAGCCTGCGGCGATCTCGCGCGTAATGCGCGGCGGGCGCATCGGCGAGCATCTTGTGCGTCCGAACTCGGTAAAGGTGGTAGAGGAGCTTGCCAGCAAATCTTTTGTCGAAGTTGTTCTGACCGAACAGAGTGCCTCTGACGTGAAAGCCCTTTTTGAAACACGCGGGTTCCTGGTCGAGCGCGTGATCCGCACCTCGATCGGACACATCACCTTGAAGGGTCTCAAGCCCGGGCACTTCAGATATTTGAAAAAAGTACAACTTGAAGCATTGATTTAGCAGTTGACTTTGCATGTCCGATCTACAATAAACTTACTCAAATGTCGCGGGGTGGAGCAGCCCGGTAGCTCGTTGGGCTCATAACCCAAAGGTCGTTGGTTCAAATCCAGCCCCCGCAACCAAATTCCGGCCGGGTTTTCGCCTTAAAAAGTGAGAATCCGGCTTTTTATTTCTTAACCCCGTAAATCTCAAAACAAGTAACCGAAAACACGAGGAGAAGTGTGTCCAATCAGTGCTTGAATCGACACGTTTGAAGGTAGCATGAGGTCGCACGAAAGGCAGGCAGGGTGCTGCTTTTTCACTGCCCGACCGCTGCACGACGCTATAAATCCCGAAAAAAACGCTGCCTGAAACCCGGGCAGCGTTTTTCGGCGAGTTACGGCCCCGGTTTCGCCTTACTGGCGGGATTGGGGCCGATGTTTTTTGATATTGCCAAGCGCCGCAATGACCTTCCCCCCGAAATTCGTACCAATTTGAAATAGAGTCACTCCGTGTCATAACACCGACAAAGGGGGACAAAATGAAGGGTACGCGGTAAATCATCAACCTGCCCCGTCTTGACATAAAAGGGCGACCGGACACGTCAGTTGTCGGCAGTTGGCTGGTAGGCAAAAAGCTCCAGAAATTATTCGCGATAAAAAAACACATTATCGCGAACTGTACCGGGTTATTCGGCGGATTTACGAAGCAGACGTTGGAATAGATACAGGCGCAGCGCCAACCACATCCGGCAAATCCGGCGTTCCAAGCGGCACAAAAAAGCTCGGCCAGAACCAGAACATTGAAATGAAATTTGTCTGGATCGCTCCCGGCACATTTATGATGGGCAGTCCGTCAGGTGAATCTGGCAGGGAAAGCGATGAGGACCATCACCAAGTGACGATCTCCAAAGGGTTTGAGTTGCAAACTACAGAAGTGACTCAGGCACAGTGGGCGGCCGTTATGGGCAACAACCCTTCAAACTTCAAGGGTGCCAATAGACCCATCGAAAATGTGAGCTGGAACGTCGTGCAGGAGTTTATAAAAATCATTACTTTCGACATGTCCCAAAACCGGTCAGAAATAATAGACCAATATTTACGATTGTACTAACCACTCAATATTCAGCCTCTTTTAAAAGTGGAGAGATGTTCGAATACTGAAGGAGCACGCTTGGAAATCACGGGTTCATTTTTCTGAAATCAAATACAATCAATAAAAACAAATAAAATCAGAGGTCGGCAGGACCGCATCCTTGGTTGTTCAAGGTTGTTTGAGGGTATTTTCAGGTGATGTGTTCCCCGGATGTTCCCCAAAAAACACATGTATTGACTTAACCAATATATCCGGGTTATAATAAAGTAAGGACTGATTATGGATATTCAAAAAGCGTTACAGGCATTGAACATGGAGCTGGCGCGCTCCGGCCGGAGCTTCGTGCTCTACGTTTGTGGAGGTGCTGCATTGAGATTGCTTGGGATCATCTCGCGTGACACGTCCGACATTGATGTCATCGCGGACGTGCTGGACCCATTGGTTGTTGAAGCCAAAAACAAGGTGGCACAAAAGCTCCGGATTTCGGAAGACTGGATTAATAACAAAGTCAATCCGATCGCGGAGAGATTGCCCGCGCATTGGATGGATCATTGCGTGGAAGTTTTCAAGGCATCTAATCTGACAGTTTATTCCTTGTCGCGACAGGATTTGATCAGCTCAAAGGTTCATGCTGCTGTCGACCGGCATTCCGAGGATCTTAATGACTTGATAGACATGAAGCCGACCCCTGAAGAACTGGCCACTGCCCGTGCATACACCATAGAGCAGGGCGAATCAGAAACTTACCCGGTTTTCGTTGACGGGATCATTCGCTTGCTGAAAAAGGAGCTTGGCTACAAATGACGGCGAGATCAAACGACATACAGCAACTTCTTTCAAGATGGGTTTCGCTTGGGATTGCATTTGGCCGGGATAAGCACAAGGAAGACCAGGACATCGAGCAAACCATCATTGATACGCTCCCGTTTTTGCCGGGCGATCTCAAGCTGTTGATCCTTCTGCTCACATGGCTTGATGAAATGGGCGATCTTATTCATCTTGAGCGTATAAAAACCATGGCCAAAGTCTTGCCGCCTACGGAGCTTGCATTTCTTGGGGCCATCGCCGAATTCACCAAAAAGCGTTACAGGAATTGGCAGTTGATCTCGGCTTTTGCCCGCAAAAAATTACGTCACTCGTTTTCGAAGGGTTTTGTTCCTGAACTGTCAGAACGTTTGACCATCAGCGTAGATATGGGGCAGGTTGAGCCTGACCCTGCTTTTGAGCGTTTCAGGCTCAGGATTCCGGAGATTGCGTTATCCGACAAGAAGAAGTTGATCCCGCGGCGCTATGTGCTTCAAGACCATAAATGGTTTTCGATGCGCGCTCTCATTGGTGCCAACTGGCGCGCTGATGTGGCATTTTCGATGCTCAAAGATCCGGGGATGAATCCATACCGTATTGCCAAGAAGCTTTCCTGCTCCTATGAAACGGCATACCGTCTCAAAAAGGCGCTCGATGAATCATCGTTGGTTGCGTGGGATCACTGAATACTGCTGTATTGGGCTGGCATACAATCGTATTGCTAAGCCGCCTCGTCTTCATCCTTGATTTCAACTTTCAGGCCGGGACGGAGTTTTTCAACATATGCAATCAAGCGGTCCAGAGTGAAACTCCCGATCCTGCCACGTAGAATATCGCTGATCCGGGCTTCATCCACGCCGATTTTTTCGGCCAGCTTTTTTTGCATGGCTCCTGTTTCGCGTTTGTATTTTGCAATCATCTGGCAAGGCTTGTATTTGGCTCGCTCAACTTCTGATGGATGCTCCGGCAGGGCGATGTTGCCGCCCTTGTAGTCGGGGTCCGAAAATTTTTCGCGCGGATGCGTTTGAACGATTCTCCTTTTGGAAATTTTTTTTTAATACACACTGATGCTGCCATCCCGGCTTAAGTTGGTCACAGTTAATAATCGATTAAGCATCACTGCCTCCGGGGCCGCGGCACGACTCAATCAGGCTAAGAAAATGTAAATAAAACAAAAATAAACTCCCACGCCTAAAAAGATTATCCCGGTAATCCAACGCGCCCACTTCTCGATCTGCGTCAACTTCTTGAACGCCTTGCCAACCCACTGCGCTCCAAAGGCCAGTAAAACCGCAAAAACGATTACTGGGACAGCCGTTCCAACACCATAAAGACCGGGAAGAAGCACGCAGGAGCTATTTTTTAAGGCCAAAGGGATCAAGCTGCCGAAAAACAGGGCAGCAGAAACCGGGCAAAACGAAAGCGCAAAGATAACGCCGATGGGTAATGCTCCCCACACGCCCCAACTCTTTGCCTTTTCCTGAAACCTGGCGCCAAATCCGCTGCCTCCAAAATCAATCGAAATCAATTCGAGCAGGAACATACCCACCAAAATGAGAAGCGGCCCCATCACCTTGTTCATGTACTTCTGAAGAACGTATGATGCCTCGTGCATGGATAATAGACTCGCTACCAGCAGTATCCCCAGCACAAGGTAAGTGAGAGTCCGGCCCGCAGCGTACAAAAAGCCCGAGAAAAACACCCGACGAGCTTTTCCGACATCACGGCCGATATACGAAATCGCTGCGATATTAGTCGCGAGCGGACAGGGGCTAATCGAAGTCAAAATACCCAACCAGAGGGCCGATGCGGCAGCCAAGAGAATTTCTGCCATGGTCAGCCTTTCTGATTCAGAAATCCCTCGATTTCTGTCTTTATATACCGTTTAAAGCCGTCTTCGTCGCCCAATCGATTCCAAACCTCTTCCAAATTTTTCCACCGTTTTTCAGTGCCATTCTCCATCCGCGACAAGACTACTGATTTTGTATAAAGCTTGTAGTCTCCTGCGTAATGCCGATTGTCCCCTTCTTCGACATTAATCACCTTCCACTGAAGTGCGCCGCTTTTTAGCTGCGATGCGAAGTTGTTCTGAATGGATTCGTTCGTCAGGCGCTCGATGGTCTTGCAACTCATGCAGCGAGCGGTGCCGTGAAAATAATATGCCACAACCGTTGCCGTATTTACCGCAGGCGCCGCTGCGGCCTCAGCTGGCGCAACCGCGCTTGTCTCCGGTTGATCCACAACGGTTCTCGTCTCTTTTACAACCAATGCGGCTACAGCGACCGCTACAAACAACAAAAGTCCGGCTGTAATCCAATGTTTCTTTTTCATTTCGAATTTTCCTTTTGACCACCAAGCAGTTCCCTGCCCTTTTTGGCAACCGTTTCGATGTTGTCATTGCTGGTTGATGTTTTTCCCTTCTCAAATCCCATGTCTGTAACTCTATAATGGAAAAACTGCGCAAAACCTCCTCGCTCCAGGGTTTTCTTTGCATTCCTGTTTCTTGTCGTTCATTTGCTGCCTCCCGTTTATTTAAGAAAAGACTTTATCTCTTCCGGCGATGCCGCCTTGCCTACCAACTTCACCTGGCCGTCAACGACGAGCGCCGGAGTCATCATCACTCCAAAGCTCATTATTTTTTCGATCTCAGTCACCTTTTCGATCTCATACTGAATGCCCAGTTCTTTTGCCGCCGCTTCGGCATTCTCAGCAAGCTTTTTGCACTTCGGACACCCCGTGCCCAGAATTTGGATTTTCTTCATTTTTAGCTCCTTTGCTATAAACTCACAGCGCCGTAGAACAGACCCGCAAGTGTTGAAAACGTAATTACCAGACTAACGAAAACGATCGTCTTTTTTGTACCGAGAACTCCTCTAATCACTAACATGCTCGGCAGCGACAACGCAGGCCCCGAAAGTAATAGTGCCAAAGCAGGTCCCTTACCCATGCCGCTTCCAATCAGCCCTTGAATAATCGGCACCTCTGTCAGTGTGGCAAAGTACATGAATGCACCTACGACCGACGCAAAAAGATTCGCCGAAAGCGAGTTGCCCCCGACAAGGCCGCTAACCCAAGCGGACGGGATCATTCCTTCATGCCCAGGCCTCCCCAGCAAGAAACCGGACACCAGTACTCCGACCAAAAGAAGGGGGAGAATCTGTTTCGCAAATTGCCAGGAGGCTACGAACCAATCCTGAACCTCCCCCTCCTGCGTGCTTGTAATCGTAGAGAGACCCACAAAACCGATCACAAATGGAACCAAGGGTTCCACCTCCCAACCACTCAAGCGCGGAATCACGAAAGTAAAGAGAGCCACCACAAATCCCACTCCAGCAATCTTCCACCAGGCAACTCTAAACCATGCGACCAAAGCAGCACCAAACAGCAGAGCGGCTACGCACGTGATCCACCACTTGGCAGAGTAAACAGCAAACCAGAATCCAGATTCCTGATCCGGTTTGCCCCAGTTCGCGAAGACCAGGATCCCGATCATGGCCGCAAAGTAAGCCGCATTCTGCGCTAGACTTCTGGTTGTTTCTGCTTGCGGCATTGCCGCTTGAGCCGCCGCCTTTGCCTTTTCTTCCTTCCTGTAAATGAGATGCATCAGCAAACCAATCACAATGGAAAGCACAATAGCTCCAACCGCACGGGCGACACCGATTTCAAACCCAAGAATCCGTGCAGTGAGAATAATTGCAAGCACGCTGATCGCCGGCCCCGAATATAGAAACGTGATTGCCGGTCCCAGTCCCGCTCCCATGCGATAAATACCCGTGAACAGCGGGAGAATTGTACAAGAACAAACCGCTAAAATAGTTCCCGACACGGATGCCACCGAATACGCAACGAGCTTCTTTGCGTTAGCGCCGAGATATTTCATGACCGCCGCTTGATTGACGAATACCGCAAGGGCACCCGCAATAAAAAACGCCGGAACCAAACAAAGAAGGACGTGCTCCTGCGCATACCACTTCAGGAGATGCAACGACTCCATGAGCGCGTTATCAAATCTCGCGGCCCCCACAGGGAGAAAAAAGGCGACCAAAAACCCGGCCACGATTAGTGCCAATATTTTCCACTCTTGTTTCCAATTCATAATTCTTGCCTTTCGTTTTCACTCATTAATCGATTGAGCGACCTTGATTTGTTCAGCGGTCCTTTTTTTAATTACCGCTTCCGCACAATCAAAAAACCGAAGTACACACGGAGTGCTGAGCCTGTAAAAAACTTGATTTCCTCGTTTAACGTCACTAATCAATCCCGCCGACTTCAATACCGAAAGGTGTTTCGATACGGTGGATGCATCTGCACCGATCTGCGCAGTGAAATCCCCGACGCACACCTCGTCCTCTTTCAAAAGCACATCCAGAATATAGAGACGAGTAGCGTGGGCCATGGCCTTCAATATCTCGGCCCTTGCTTCAAATTTTGCGAGCGTTTTAGCGTCCATTTTCAGCCCCCTTGGCATCCATCTCCGACCGCGCCCTGCCCCATATGCTCATTTGGCCATTTAGCCAAATACGCACATCGCCGTCAAGACATTTCAATTGTTGCCACAAGACATCACGGACTTTAGAATTGCGAAGAGGTGTTTATGGCTAGTTACGACGTTCTTCCTGATGCTGCAATTAAATCGTCCGGCCCGATATCAGAGACGTTCCTAAATATGGGAATACGGAGCCTTCGAGAATCGTGTCGCTACGTTAACGAGCTTCCCTACGGCTATAACTCCAACCGTGATGATCTGATGATCCTTTTCAAGGAAAAGAAGGGCACCTGCACCACCAAGCACGCCGTTATTGCGACCCTT
>MEQJ01000018.1:31733-33879 GCA_001770165.1 Bdellovibrionales bacterium RIFOXYD1_FULL_53_11
GGGGTTTGCAATTGAGAAACACGTCGGGATCTACGCTATGACCGAAGAGCTGGTAACCGGAACCGATGCGCTTCTAAAGAAATACCAACTACCCTACATCCCAATGATTCACTGTTTTTTGGTGTTTTCCAACGGCCCTACACAACACATGTTGGATTTGTCCGAAGGCAATCGTAACGGCAAAAACGGTCCGATTCTGACCTTTATGCACTCGGAAAGAGTTGAGCCGAACATCCCGGCAAAAGATGAATACCTGCTCTTCAGAAGCGCCCTGCAGCGACTCCTCTCCGGCCAGAAGGAACTGAATGGCACTGACCTGAAAACGCTGCTTCGAGCCAGGGAGGAAGGCTTGATTCTCCTGAAGTCTCTCGTGGAATAAGTCTCCACAGGAAACCGATTAGCATATGCAGTCATCTGCATGACCAAAAGGTGGTGACCACCTGTTGAAGCTGGTGTCTGACCATGTTTCTGAAGATGCCGATCATCCGGTCGTGCTCGCGCAGTGCGGGCAAGGTCCCCCACCCGCGCTGCGCAAGAAGCTCGATCACCAGGTGCACCCCCTCCACGCTCGACAAACATCCGGGATGGGGTTGTTTTTTAAAACCGTATTCCGACAGCCGCGGCGTCTCAAAACTTACACGCGGAAGAGCACTGAGAAGCCGGCTTTTTCTCAGCATCGCCCGGGCCTCGGTCCAGGTCCCGTCGACGACAAAAAACAAAGGCCGCCTGCCGGCGGGGACAAGGCTTTGCCATTCCTCCGTCCGGCCATGGCTGAGATTGAATGCCTGCGGCCCCGGAAACAAAAGCAGCGGAACCGCATCCGGCGCACCCAGAAGCGAGAGAAATTCCGGATCCTCGTCAAGCCCGATGCCCTTGCTCCTGAACCATTTGATGTTGGAAATAGACCGTCGCATGATCCACGCGGTGCCGACCGTACTTCTTACCTCATGGGGATGTACAATCAGTGCAAATCCCGCACTGCTTTCGAACTCCAGCACCTGCCCGCAGAAACAGGCGGCTGCGGGGCGATGACAGGTCCAGCAGAATTTCCTCATGAGCCCACTAATAACCAATGATGTTGTGATTGCAATCCCATTAAAAGCCACCCCCTCAGCCTGGTTGCATTTTGTTCTGAATATTTTATCATATCTCAAGAGGAACAGACCGTTTGCGTCACGGAAGATCAATCAAGCGGTATTTTCATGGCATACTGCTGGGCGCCGTCTTTTTTGCATCAATACTGGCACCGCAAAAGGCGGGGGCTTCAAGCTTCGGCATTGATCTTACCTTTCACGGAGCCACCTTCAGTTTTCTGCAACTAAAAACACACACCTATTTTCTGCTTGGCCCCGATGCCTTTGCGATCGGCCCGGCGGCTTTTCTGGACGGCCTTCTGACCGGGGATGCCGAAGCGATCGGCGGCCTGGGCATGCGCTTCGGGCGAAGCGTCTTTTTTGAAATCGACGCGGGATACAATCTCAAGCGCGCCACGACAAAAGTGGGGCATGGAGTTGCCATTGCGCTCATTGCCGGCGCCCAGATCACCGGCCGGTTCAGGATATCCGTGCCCGTCATTTTCCATTATATGATGAAAGGCCTGCCAAAACGCTGGACCATAGATGTGCTGCCGTACATAGGGGTGGACTTCAAACTATGAAACCACTCAATGCCGCCCTGGCAATCCTTGTCGCGGCGACGCTTGCGGTTGGCGCCGCCGGTTCCGCCCATGCCTGGAAAATCGAGGGTGCTCCCGCGATCAAGCTGCAGCAGACCCGCGGCGAATCACTAAAAAAAGGCGTGGCATTCAAGACCCGCTTCTCGACGTTCGGCCAAAAATCACTTTGGAGCCTTTTTGGCCTGCAAGCCATGATTGACTGGGAATACCACCCCACCAGGCCAACCGCCATACTGGGCGGCGCCATACATGTGGGAAAGAATTTTTTCTTCGAACCCGGAGCCGGCATTTATTTCGGACAATTGCTCGGGCAGGGATGGTCCATTGCCATACCGGTCGTATTCGGTTACGAGGTGACGCAAAAACTATTTATTTCAATACCGTTTGTTTACAGGATGGACAGGGGGATATGGGAAATTACCTACATGCCATATATCGGCTTCCAGTTCTGACTCTGCCCGCTCTTGCTCT
>MEQJ01000018.1:34045-34943 GCA_001770165.1 Bdellovibrionales bacterium RIFOXYD1_FULL_53_11
GCAAGGTCATTAAAGTCGTGCAGGACATCGCCGACGGCAACAGCGCCTACAGCGGCGGCGCAAACGAAATCCGCATCGAACACGGCGACGGCACGATCGGAAGTTACGGCCACCTGAAATCAGGCACCGCCGTGGTTTCGGTCAATGACAGCGTATCGCAGGGACAACTCATCGCGCTCATGGGGGCGAGCGGCACGGGCGGGCCGCATCTTCATTTCCAGGTTTACCAGAGCGCGAGCGTGTACCAGACCATCCCGATAACCTTCCGCAACACGAAGGAACATTTTTTTGCCCTGAACCACGACTCCGAATACGACGTTTACACCTACGTGCCGGTCGGCTCGACAGTGCTGCTGCCGACTGTCTATAAAAATACGGCAACGGACTGCATTATCAACAGCGCCGCGCTCGGTACGGACGCCCCCGCCACGACCAACATGTCCGCTGTCGAGGCCAACGTTCTTTCGAAGATGAACACCAAGGACGGCACCGATATCGCATCGATTGAATGCAATTATGCAACAGCCACCACTAACGCAATGGCCGCACTGGTCAGCTTTGATGCATCTGAATACGCCCTCGGATCCATCACCAATGTCAAATTCGACTGGAAGGGCGCCGCAGGCGTTTATGCAACGGCCTGTGCCGGCACAACCACCTTGGCTGCCGGTGCCGGCGTAAGCCCTCCGCTCAGGAACATCCAGGTGTACAAATACAATGCAAACGTTTCGCCGGCATGGACGGATCTTTCCGTCACCGCGGTGACAAGCACCGAAGCCACGCTCACGCTCACCGAACCCCATAAATACCAGTACACGGACGGAAAAATCTGGTTCCGCATCACAGGCGGCGACCCCGGAATTGCCGGACAGTGTTCAAGCATCGCGATTGATTATCT
>MEQJ01000018.1:35080-37882 GCA_001770165.1 Bdellovibrionales bacterium RIFOXYD1_FULL_53_11
CCATTCAAGCCATTCCTTGTGATTGTCAAAATAATCAGCCAGCTTTCCGGAAACCCTTGTCCTGATCATTCCGGAAACCCTTCGGGAATATTCCGGAGGATCCGCAAAACTAAGATAAATCATTTCAAGTGTATCGCCGGTCTTTTCCAGCCTGACTGCGCCATGCTCCACAAAAATCACTTTTCGCATCGGAGCCATCACATATTCTGCCAGGTTGAACAACTGCCGGTATTCAACCTTTTCAAGATAAGACGGGATCTTTTTCCTGTCGAAAAGCCAGTGAAACTCAAGAATGGCAAGCCTTTTCTGGTCACCAAACGCCTGTTTCAACATTCCGGAAAATTCATAAAACATCATCTCCCGTTCATAGGCATTCAAGGACGAAGTGTGATCCCGCAGGAAGAACGAGGTCCCCTTGCGGATCTCTTCATTGTTCCGGAAGCTTGACACCAGCGCCTGCTGTTTCATCCAGTCCCGGGCATAAACCAGCGAGACTATCAGGTTGTAGTTGACCGAGAGAGCAACAATCCCTATCAATATGCGCCGCTGCCATTTCCAGCCCGCATAGGACGAGATAAACCAAATCATCAACGCTGCCCCATAGGGAAGCAGGAACTGGAACCGCATCGCCCAGTCCAGATATTCCGGCATTTTGCCGACCAGCACGAACGGAAACGCCGCCGCAAAGTACAAAACCAGGCCGGCCATGAATCCCTTGTGAATATTTTTCCGGTCAACCCCCGTTTTGCCCGCCGGCTTCCAGAGTAAAAACAGAATTCCCGCAACAGCCACCATGATTACGACATGAAATATGGAAATGTTTTTTACAGAGGCTTCAATGACGACGTAAAACATCTTGATGAATGAATGATACAGGCTCTCCAGAAGCCGGAGCGGAGAAAGCAGCAGTTTTTTTTTGCCGAAAGAATTCAGCCCGGAAAGAACCCCTTTGGGGGCAAAAAGGGAGCCCCTGACGATCCAATAGACAACCGGAAGCAACAACATCGCACGGTATTTCAACACAAACCCGTAAAGAACGGGGCCGGTGGACCGCAAACCCTTTACAGGCGTTTTATTGTCCAGCAGCAGATACATGAGAAAAAATACCGCATAATACAGAACAAGATGGGCCTCGATCGAAAAAGAAAGAAAAAACAGGACGGCGCAGACAACCCTGGCCGGTAATTTTATGAAACGCAAATACACATACAAGCCCGACAAAAACAAAAAAGTGCATATTGGATACTGCACCATCACCAAGCCGTATCTGCTATGGGCATAGGGCAGCAGAACGACCAAATAAGCTATAACCCAGGCTTTTTCAGCAGATATCCCGGCAAATCTCATCATGCAAGCGCGGGCGAGCAGGCCATTTGCAAAATATAAAACGAAAATCAGGATTTTATAAATGTAAACGCTGCCCGGCAATGAAGTCAAAAAACCATGGGTAACGGCAAACAGCGGCCTGCCTGCCTCAAGAAAACTACCTTCAACAACACTGCGTGGAATCCCGAACAGCGAATAGTCATCCCAGAAAAAACCCGGAAAAAGCAATAACGCCCCATAAGATATGGAATAAAACAAAAACAACACCGCACAGTATAATGGATATTTTCCAGCTGCCGCCATGATTTATAACCGCTCCGGCTCCCGCATCGGAAGCTCGTATCTCCGCTTTTTGTCAAAGCACCACAGCGCCCCGGCCACCGCCGGTGCCGTAGGCACAAGACCGATTTCGCCAACACCCTTCACGCCGAACGGACCATTGGGATCACGCACCTCGACTCCGCGCACGACAACATCGGGCATGTTTTTTGCGCGGATGATGCCCATCCGCCCGAGTTTTGTCGTAACAGGCCGGCAGCCCTCCTCCTTGAACTCCTCTGTTAGCGCGTAACCAAGCCCCATGTGAACGGCGCCTTCGATCTGGCCTTCAAAAAGCGTGGGGTTCATGATCCGCCCCGCATCATGGGCGGCATAGATGCACTCGATCTTTCCGTCCTTGCCAAGCACCACAAGCTGCGCGGCGTATCCGTAGGAATAATGCGTGGCGACCTCGAGTTTTTCATTTCCGGGCAGATTTTCCGCCCCGAGCGCCGTGGTCCAGTCGCAGCGCCACTCGCCGCGGTACTCGCGGCCGGCAAGAGCCTTGAGTTGTTTCTTTTCGAGATCCTTGTTCAATTCCCTGCACGCATCAATCACCGCATGCCCCACCAGCGACGTGCCGCGGGAAGAAGTCGTCATTCCGCAAACCACGTCCTCGGCCGTATCCACGATCACCTTCACAATGGAAGGATCAAGCCCCGTCTCCTCGCAAAACGCATGCACTGCCATCGTATGCACGCCCTGCCCCATCTCCGTCCAGCCATGATGTACTTCAACGCAATCAGTGCTCTTGATCACAATCTTGGCGCGCCCGATGTCGGCCATCGCGTTGCCGATGCCGGTATTTTTAATCCCGACGGCAAGCCCGACCGCCTTGCCCGCACCGACCGCCTTGTAGTACTCGCCCTTGAGGGCCTGTAGCGCCGCCGGCACTCCGGCTCCGCCTTTAATGACCTGTCCGGTGCTTATCATCTGTCCGTCACGAACCGCGTTGTCATAGCGCAACTGCCAGCGGTCAAATCCGCCTTTTTCACAAAGCTCGTCAACGCAGCCCTCCATTGCAAAGGCCGCCTGGTTTACGCCAAAGCCGCGCATCGCGCCGCGCGGGACGTTGTTGGTATACACCCCCGTCGAACTGACGTGCACCACGGGCACCACGTATGCACTGGCCGAATGCCCGGCCGCGCGCTCGACGAC
>MEQJ01000018.1:37904-45001 GCA_001770165.1 Bdellovibrionales bacterium RIFOXYD1_FULL_53_11
TTTGTCGCAACCAAGCTCGTAATCCATGATCATCGGATGACGCTTGGGATGCATCATGATGGACTCATCACGCGTTAGCGCGACGCGCACCGGTTGCCGGGTCAGAAAAGAATAAAGCGCCGCATGCCCCTGGACCGTAAGATCCTCCTTGCCGCCGAAACCTCCGCCGTTCGGAACCTGAACCACCTTTACGGCGGTCTCCGCAAGGGCGAGAATTTTTGCGATCTGCTTGCGGTCCTCGTATACGCCCTGGCCCTGCGAAAAAACCTCAATGCCATTTGCACCATCCGGCGCGGTCCAGGGTTTTGCAAGACAGCACTCCGGCTCCATGAAGGCGTGCTCGATGCACTGGGTGCGGTAAACACCCTTCGCGACAAAAGCGCTCGCGCCACGCGCCGTTTCAAGATCACCGCGTTTTATTTCACTATGCGAAAGGACGTTGCCGCCGCCGCCAAAGCGGTTGTCCTTGTTGTAGGGGTTCACCACAGGCGCTCCCGGCTTCATCGCTTCGAACGGACAGGCAACCGGCTCCAGGATTTCGTAATCCACTTTTATAAGAGCCGCCGCCTCGCGGGCCGCCGCCTCGCTCCCGGCGATCACGCCGGCAAGCACATCGCCGACGTATCTGGCCTCCTCGCCCTCGGCAACCATAAGCGGCCAGTCCTGCATGATGAGTCCTATCACCCGCTGGCCGGGAACATCCTTTGCGGTGACAACCCTGACAACACCTCCGCACCTCATGGCTTCAGAACAATCGATGCTCCGCACCAGCGCCCGCGGATGATCGCTCATCCGGAGCGCGCCGAAAAGCATATCCGGAGCCTTCATGTCGCAGACAAATTCCCTGAGCCCGAGCACCGTCTCCAGGCAGTCATATTTTGGAAGGGGGGCGCCCACGCGACCGTCGGTTTTCTCGAAAAGGATCTCCTCGCCGTCACGGATCGAGGCCGCCGCGCAGAGAATCGAATCAATTATTTTTTTATATCCCGTACAGCGGCAGAGATTGCCGTTTATCGCCTGCGCCACCTCGGCGCGCGCCGGATTCAAATTCCGCTTCAGAAGCGCCGCCGCTTGCATCACAAAACCCGGGGTGCAAAAACCGCACTGGATGCCGCCCATTTTCACGAAGGCCCGCTTGAACGCCTCCTGCACCTTCTTTTCAATCCCCTCGGTCGTCGTTACCAGGCAGCCGTGGATTTTCTTCATCCTCGTGGTGCAGGACAATATGGCGCGGGTTTTTCCGCCCTCTTCAAGATGGACGCTGCAGCAACCGCAGGCCCCCTGCCCCGAGCAGCCGTCCTTCGCCGAAATGATCCCCGCTTCGCCGCGGAGCCAGGACAACAGGGGGAGTTCCGGATCGCCGTCATACGAACATTTTTTGCCGTTAAGCGTGAACTCCACAGTCATGGATGTTATTTGCGGTGCGCGAGCACTGCGGCCGGAAGTGCCGCGTAAAAGGCGATCGAACTGACGAGATCGTCGATTTTCACGCAGTCATTTGTCGTATGCGCGTCCTCCTCGCGGGCGGGCCCGAATCCGATGCTCGGAATCCCGAGCTGTCCCATGCTGGCGACACCGTTGGTGCTGAACACCCATTTGCTGATGCCGCCGGGGCGGCCCAGCGCATGCTCCGCTGCGGCGGCGCCCGCCTGCACCAGCGGGTGATCCTCGGGCAGAACCCAGGTGGGATAGTATTTTTCAGTCTTCAGAACCTTCTTTTTATACGAAGGCGAATCATAAACAAGAACCTCGACATGCATGGAACCGCGATCAAACGACGCAAGCTCCTCGATCTGTCTGACGGCCAGCGCCTTGTCCTCGCCATGCGTGAGCCTGCGGTCGATGTGGATGCGGCATTCGTCGGGCACGGCACAAAGGCTTGGCGTCTGGCAGGAGATATGCGTTACCGCGCAGGTGCCCTTGCCCAGAAAAGGATCATCCTGGAGCCGGTCGTTCAATTTTTCGATATCGGCCACAAGACGCATCATTTTATAAACCGCATTATCGCCGCGCTCCGGAGCCGAGCCGTGACACGACCTGCCCCGGGCCACAACGTTCAACTCCATCCTGCCGCGATGGCCGCGATAGATGTTGAGATCCGTGCATTCACCCATGCAAACATAATCAACGTTCTTGATGGTTTTTTCGAGGGCATGGCGGAGGCCAAGACCGTCGCAATCCTCTTCCTGCACCGAGCCGACCACAAAAACCGAAAACTGCTTGAGCAGCTCCTTGTGCAGATCGCGGAAAATTTTTGCACCATAGACCTGCGTGGCCGATGCCGCCTTGTTGTCCGAGGCGCCGCGACCGTAGATGACGCCGCCTTCGACCTTTCCTTTGTATGGATCATAAGACCAGCTTGAACGCGCGCCAATGCCTACCGTGTCGATATGACCGTCGAACACGATGCGCACGGGGCCCTTGCCGATGCGACCGACCACATTGCCGTAATCATCCGTTTTAGCGCTGTCGAATCCGAGTTTCTTCATTTCCTGCACGATGCGCGCCGCCACTTTTCCCTCTTTGCAGCTTTCGCTTGGCAGCCGGATGAGATCACGCAAGAATTTTGAGCACCGGTCGCGGTATTTTTCAGCCTCTTGTTTGTAATGATGCATGGAATCTCCTTATGATGGATTTTCAGCCTACGCGTTTTTTGCCGCGCCGGGCAAGTTCACCAAGCACTGCCGCGGGACGCTTGAACCGCCCGAGCAGCATCATGGCTGCGATGACATATGGTTTATACCCGGCCTCCTTGTAGGTCTCGACCCTGTAACGGTCGAACACACTGGCGCTCACCTCGCCGGCCCGGCAGGAAACAGCGGTGATATCGGCGGGCAGGCAATGCATGTAAAGCGCCTTGCCGCCTTTTGTAAGGCGCATTTTTTCTTCCGTGCACTCCCAGTTCTTGAACCGGGCGTTGCCCTCCAGACACTCTTTTTCAAGCTCCTTGAGGGCGTCCTGGTTTTTCTGCCTCAGCAGCTCCGTCCTGCGCTCCATCACCCGGAAGGGCGCCCAGCTTTTGGGATAGACGATATCGGCATCTTCGAACGCCTCTTCCATCGAATTGACCACCCGGAACGACCCGCCGCTCTGATTGGCGTTGCGTCCGGCGATGTCGATGCAATCCTGGATGAGCGAATATCCTTCCGGATACGCAAGCGTGACATTCATGCCCATGCGGGACAGGAGGCAGATGATACCCTGCGGGACCGAAAGCGGTTTGCCGTAGCTCGGCGAATAAGCCCAGGTCATCGCGATTTTTTTGCCGCGAAGTTTTTCGAGGGAGCCATAGTAATGTTCGAGATGCATGAGATCGGCCATGGACTGCGTGGGGTGATCGACATCGCACTGGAGATTGACCACCGCGGGGCGCTGGTGGAGCACGCCTTCCTTGTGTCCCTTTTCGAGGGAAGCCGCAACCTCGCGCATGTAGGTGTTGCCGGCCCCGAGATACATGTCGTCGCGGATGCCCACGACCTCGGTCAAAAACGAAATCATGTTTGAGGTCTCCCGCACGGTCTCCCCATGCGCGATCTGCGATTTGCCCTCGTCAAGATCCTGCACGGTGAGCCCGAGCAGATTGGCGGCGGAAGCGAACGAAAAACGCGTCCTTGTTGAGTTGTCCCTGAACTGCGACACGGCCAGCCCCGAATCAAACACCCGGGCGGAAATGTTGTTTTCGTAAAGATTCTTCAGCGCCGCGGCGGTCTTGAGCGTGGCAAGGATCTCGTCGTGCGATTTTTCCCACGTCAGCAGAAAATCGCCATCGTGCATGTTGATCTTGAGGGCTTCGAGTTCACCAAGGATCTTTTGCAGATTTTCCATCACAGGTCTCCTTCAAGGAATGATTGTCGTGCCGGCTTCGCCAGCGAGCGTTTTTTCAAAAAGAGCGGTTTTTGTAATATACGCGGCCCTGCCGCCGGCTTCCATGAACTTCACGACCGCGCCCATCTTCGGACCCATGCTTCCGGCCGGGAAGATGTTCCGGTCAACCAGCTCGCGCGCCTCGCGCGTTGTGAGCCGGCGCAGATCCACCTGGTCGGGCCGCTTGTAATTGAGCTTGGCGCCATCCTCGTTGGTAAAAATCGTAAGACTGATCTCAAGCTTCTCGCCGCGCGCCCTGGCGCGCTCAAACAGCATGCGCCCGAGGAGCGCCGACGCCAGATCCTTGTCAATAACGGCTTCAATGCCGGTGTAGACCGGCGCATCGGGCCGACCCTCGAACTTGACGCCGTAATTGCATTCAAACAGATTGCCCGAAGGCCTGACTCTTTTTACCGGGATGCCGCCGCCGCCAACAGTAATCGGAATGATACCCGCGGCGATGAACGCTTCGATGGCGTCGATCTCGAGAATATCGACCGGTTGTGGAGACGGAACCACGCGCCTCCAGATATCCACTCCGTCCTTGTCCTTGCCGTAACATTTGACGTTCCAGCCGTTTTTGTCGTGCCGCTCGCGCGCATCGGCTTCGGAATACTGCGGACCGATGAATTTGCTCGGGTCCTTGAAGTCGGGGTCATCGCCATCGACAACAACCTGCGTGATAATGCCCGCCACCTTGCGCGCCGTGCCGCGCACCGCAAGCTCGCTTGCGATCTGACCGATCATGTATGCCATCGCCCCCTGTGTGTCGGCGCCGCAGATATCAAGCGGCAGCGGATGCAGGATCGGGCGGGCGTATTCGGCCCTGAGAAGTATGTTGCCGACCTGCGGGCCGTTTCCGTGCGTGATCACGTATTGGTCGTCCGGATTTTTTTGAATGATATCCGAAATAATCCGGCAGGTATCGGCCGTGCGCTGCCACTGGAGCGGGATGTCCGGAATGATGGATTTTCCGGTTTTCGGATCCTTGAGATCCACGGGCGAGACCTCGTTGCCCCCCAACGAAAAAATCTGCAAACGCTTTGACATAAGCAATGCTTACATCAAGACCAGTTATCAATCAAATACGGCATCGCCCGGGG
The DNA here is from genome assembly GCA_001770165.1 of Bdellovibrionales bacterium RIFOXYD1_FULL_53_11. Taxonomy (GTDB): domain Bacteria; phylum Bdellovibrionota; class UBA1018; order UBA1018; family UBA1018; genus XYD1-FULL-53-11. The sequence goes on from MEQJ01000018.1 coordinate 42,872, forward strand.
GGTAATATCCACAAGCTCCATTCACCTTTTGAACAATCTGAAAACAGACCTGTCACCGGATATGATGAATCCATGGTCATTGAAATTGGAAATCTCCTTGTTGACAAGTGCCTTGTAAAATCCATGCTTATTAACAACCAGCTCGGAAAAGGATAATTGAAAATTCCTGATATTGGGAAGAAACGAAAAAACAGCTATTACCAGCCAAATGGCAACAGCTCTCCGGGGGAAAAGGTCACTGAATCTTATAAGCATTATATAAAGAATGGGGATAAGCGGAAACAAAAAATAGCTTCTTGAATAAGGGGCAAGAAAACAAAAATATAATGACACAACAGCCGAAACAACAACAAGCGTATTGGTTATAAAACGACCCACCCTGGCCAGATCATGAATATTCCTGAACAGATAATATGTACCGTAAGCGATCAGCGGCAGCCATAAGAGCAGATGATATGGCTCAAGCGGGGGCAATGCCTGGCGAACCGCTAAAAAAAACAACATATCAAATATCAATACGCTTTTGAGGTTAAGCAATTGGTCAAGCCACTGGCTCTTTTTTCTTAAAAATATCTTGAACAACACAAAAGCAAAATTAACAACCAACAAAAATATAAGTATAACCCTCCAGTTAATTGTGGCTCTTAACAAAAAATTACCGATAGCCAGTCTCTTCCAAAGATCAGTCTGGCCATATAAAACCTGAAAGTATCTGATACCCTCGTTCCATGCTGAAAAGCTCATGCCGTAGTGTGAGAGAACGGGCAGATAAAACATAAATACCAGCAAAACAGTGGACAATGAAAACACGAGAACATCTTTGACAGACGCCTTGATGTCTTGTGGATTTACGATTTCCAATAAAAGTAATGGAAACAATCCAAGAACGCTCAATTTTGCCCCTGCGGCAACAGAGAAAAACAGCAAGGATACTGACCTGATGCTTTTGTATTCTATGAGCCACCACGAAAGCATGAAGAAAAAAAGTGTGAACATTTCTTCTACAACAGCCACCGAGTGCCACAAAAACAGCGGATGAAGAGTGAATGCAAGAGTGGCAAGCATCGTGACACAAGGACGACTGGATATCCTGCCGAATTTTCTGAAGACCACAAGAGCTGTAAAAAGCGCAAAAACAATTGAAAGGCAGGAAAACAGCCTGGCAATGTTTTCGTATGACCAGGATTTGACAAAACTTGAAATAAACGCCGTAAGCAGTGCCCAAGTCGGTTGACCAGGAGGCCATACAGAGATCACTCCTGGTATTGTATTGAAGGTGTTGGAATATATTGCAGAGATTCTTCCGCTGTCAGGATCAATAGCCGGACCCGCACCAATCAGCGGGCTAATGGCAAGAAATGTAATTATCAGCGTAAGCATCAAATACAGCTTCTTGGATGACATTATTGAGACACAGCGTGACATTCGGCGATCCGTATAATGATTTCAACCAAACATCAATAAAAGAACCCGTTTGTATTTTTTGACCCTCTCCAAAGTTTTTTTTGATGTGTGAATGGCCGCGCTCTTTAATATCCGCTTACCCACGCACAGAGGGACCAGCTTGTAACACTCAGCCAAACCCGCCGTCCGCCCAGTCGCCCGTCGCGTGCCAGCCCCAGCACGCAAGAATATCGTAGCTGTCGGCCCGGTTTTTTTCGAAATATTTAAAGATGCTGCAGAGGTCTTTGCCCCACGTCACGATGCGCGACCACGCCAGATGATCCCAGAATTTGCGCGAGCCCGTGCCTTTTGTGTGCGTTGTCGGCGCGCCCATTTTTATGGCCGGCGCGCCCTTTTTTGCGCCCGTCATCACGCGCGCGATGAGCCCCGCCGTTTGCCTTAGAAAAGCCCTTAATGCCGGGCGCGCAGTGTGCATCCGCCGCGATTTGGTTTGCAATAAAAGGTGCAGGTGATTGCCGACGCATACGTATCTTTGAATGACGACGCCGTGGCGTGCGGCCGCGCCATAAACAATACCTTTTATGATTTTAACGTGTTTGGGATTGAGCATCGACCCCTCGTCCACCGCCATGGTGGACCGCATCGTGATGTGAAGCGGACGCGCGGGATCGAACGGGCGCGCGGTTTTGCGCCTATGCGCCTTTGCCTGGTCCTCGCCGCCGTGCT
>MEQJ01000018.1:45027-46390 GCA_001770165.1 Bdellovibrionales bacterium RIFOXYD1_FULL_53_11
GGACGCGCGGGATCGAACGGGCGCGCGGTTTTGCGCCTATGCGCCTTTGCCTGGTCCTCGCCGCCGTGCTCGCGGGCGGCCTTGCCCTTTGGAACGCCCTTGAGAGGCAGAGAGAGCTGCTTTTGACTGTTTTTCGCGGCTGGCTTCATGTTTTTACGTATATCACTGGGGCAATGTTATTTCAAGCAAAAAAAACGGGGGATGATTTTATACCATAAGCGCAACACGTGCTCAATGGCGGATTTATGTCTGAAGTGCAACACCTGTTTTAAGGAGATCTTGGAAGGGTTAGGCGGTTTCTGGGGCGATGATTCAGAAAAGCCTCCCGGCGTGCAGAAGCCGTCAGAACCGCCCCGACCGCCAGCCTCCGCACCGACCGCCAGCCTCCGCCCCGCCCCCCGTCTCCGGCACGAATCCTGCTACACCGCCATCGCATGAGTGCTTATAAAATTTTCACTTTATCGCAAAAATCAAACCAGGAAGCGACGCAGGCGGAGTTCTGGCGGATACGCCGTCCGCCCAAAGCCGTCCGCGTGCAGTGCCGCGAGTCCGCACTCCGGACGCTCGGTCTCATGCCGGCACGCGCTCTTGCGGTTGTCGGCACAAGAAGGCCCACGCAAAGAAGCATAAACGAAGCGCGCCGCTGCATCCACGCGCTCGGGGGCAGCAATCTTGTCATCGTCTCCGGGCTTGCGCGCGGCATCGACGCCGTAGCGCACGAAAGCGCGATAGAGGCCGGACTTGCGACCGTGGCAGTGCTTGCCTGTGGACTCGACACCACCTACCCCCCCGAACACGGCCCCCTGAGAGAGCGCATCCTTGCATCTGGCGGGCTCGTCATAAGCGCATACAACAACGGCGCCACCATCCATCCCGGCAACTTCATCGAACGCAACCGCCTGATCGCGGGCTGGTCAAACGCCACCTGGGTCGTAGAAGCGCCGGAACGCTCCGGCGCGCTGAACACCGCCTGCTGGGCGCGCAGCAACAACCGCCGCACCTTTGCAACACCATGCTTTCCGGGCGACATTCACATGGCCGGCAATCAAAAACTCATAGACAAAGAACACGCCGAACCGGTGTGGGGTCCCGGCAGCCTCGGCGTGGAATGGATGGAACTCATCAGCCACGAAGCGCGTACCAACCACGAAGCGCGCATCACAACGCCGGGAAAATCCGCGCCCGCGGACAAATACGGCGCCTTCATCGATCACATCGCAGAGCAGACACGGCAATGCGGCGGCACAACGGCCGAAGAGCTGGTGGACTGGGCCACCGCACTCGGCTGGATGCCTCCCGAGATGTTCGAAGCACTGCAAAAGGCCGTCGATCTCGGCATAATAACGGAGCAAGGAGGTCTCCT
>MEQJ01000019.1:0-131 GCA_001770165.1 Bdellovibrionales bacterium RIFOXYD1_FULL_53_11
AGGCGCAGCAACCCCGGAACAAGAAACCCTGTGACACCTCCGGATACATTTCTCCGCCATCAATGCCGGTGGGAGAGGGAGACGTCAGGCGCGCAAAGCTTGTAACCGCGCCGCATGCCCTCGCTCCCGTC
>MEQJ01000019.1:183-16247 GCA_001770165.1 Bdellovibrionales bacterium RIFOXYD1_FULL_53_11
TCCACAAGGAATGGAAAGACGAGGACGGGAACCACATCACAAGCCCGATGATCACCGAACTTGTCAGAGCCGCCCGGCGCGGCGTGAGCGTGCGCGTACTTGTCAATAACGACAATGTATGGGGTAATGCGGGCACCGGCCAGAAAAACGCCGATACCGTCAAACTGCTCATGGACTATAAAAGGTGTTATAAACTGCCGATTGCCGCAAAAATGATAAACGCGAAAAAAGCCGGCATCACTTATATCCACAACAAGGGTATACTTGTAGACACGGCACGGGTGCTCGTAAGCTCGATCAATTTTTCGCAGAATTCGATCGAACGCAACCGCGAAGCAGCAATGCTGCTCGAGAGCGAGGACGCGCGCCGCTACTTCGGCGAGGCCTTTGACCATGACTGGAAGAGCACGGCAGACAGACAACCGCTATCACGCGACAAAACCACCTGCCCGAAACTCCCTGACTAAACTCAAAAAAGCAGCCCTTTGGTCAGCCGCCGCGGTCGCCGCGTTTTCAGTTACATTCGGAATTCTATGGTCAAAAGGCATTGTGCAGGATTTTGTGCTCGGCTATCTGTCTCTTCCGTTCAAAATTGAAAAATTAGACGTCGACGCCGGCTGGCGCACACTGCGCAACGGCAGGATCTCAAATCTTGGCATTGTCGTTTCATGGGGCCCGGCGAGAATACGACTCACGGGCCCGCTTGACATCATGAAATCCGGCGGCGGGTTGCGCGGCATGTACTCGGCCGTTTACAAGCCGCTCGGAACCGTGGAAAAAATCAGCAGACCGGAAACGTCTTCAAGCGTTTTTGAGCTCATGCTCTCGGCCAGGATTTTTGCAAAAGAACTCCGCCTCGAAAGCCTTGGCCTCTCCGGTACGGCCGGAAAATTCGAATGGAAGGAACCGTCCATTTCAATCGCATCGCCCGTCTTCACGGCAAAATGGGAGAACAACCGGGCCGACGCCGCATTTACCGCAAAAAACATCTCTGTCACGCTTGACGACAAGCGCGCCGCAAGCGTGGACGGCATCAGATTTTCGGGCTCATCCGGAATCACTTTCTCACCGTTGGTGCCCGGGCCGGAAGCCAGGATGGAACTCACCGCACGAAGCGGCGAATTATTGTGGAATGAAATCTATCTTTCACCCCCGCTCGGGGCCTTGCCGCTAAAAGCCACGGCGCGTTTCACGTCCGGAAAATCCATCCCGTCCGGCATTGAAGCAACCATCGGCAGCGCACGCTTGAAGGCGGTGCTGCCGGACAAACTCCACGCCCCCCTGCTTGTCTCGTGGTCGGTGCCCGCCACCTCGCTCAAGGACCTGCAGAAAGAGGTCCAAAGCCTTCCGGCCATGAGCACACTTGGAACCCTCAAGGTCCTTGGCGGCACATTCAAAAGCACCGGCAGCGCAGAACTCCGGCTTTCGCCGGCACTCAAACTCTCGTCTGGACGCGTGCAAGCCTCTGTCACAAACGCAAGTCTGAAACATCCTCCCGCAAGCATCGCCACACGCGGTATAAACCTCGGCATCAGCGGCCGTTATCCCGGCAGCGCGAACGCCTCGCTGCAAATTGATGCCGTGCGATTCAGACGATTGCGCGGCACCCTGGCCAGGACCTCCATTGAAGTAAAAATGCCCGGTGATGGCCCGGCCTCCTTCAAAATCCCGGAAGGCATCCCTCTTTCATTGCAAAAAATCCCCCTGCATATCGGCCCGGTCACCGGCGCCACCACAAAAACCGGTGATTTGCTTCTCGCAACTTCGCTCTCGATCAGGGAGACGCCGCTTGGTGTTATTGACGAAGCCCTTTGCACCGGCATGAAGCACCTGCCGCCCGCTACGTTTGAACTCGAACTTCCGGCAATCACGGGCAGCCCGGCATCCATCGAACCGGAAGGCTCGGCACGAATCAGGCTCTTTGACGGAAAAATCGAAATTTCGGATATCGGCATCTATGACCTCGCGTCTCCGCTCCGGGAAATCGACTTCAGTGCCGCCTGGGACGGCATACGCCTTGACGGGCTTGGCGGCTGGCTCAACTTCGGCGAGATGGACGGACTGCTCGCCGGACATGCCCGCAACGTAACGGTACGCGCATGGCTCCCGGTGCAATACGAATTCCGCGCCGAAGCGCGGCCACGCAAAAAATCCGACATCGTTTTTTCGCCCGAAGCCATGATGAATTTCGTGAAGCTGTTTGCCGAGGACAGTCTCGACAGCCTGCCCGGCATCGTCAAATGGGGAGCGTTCGGCTGGCCGCGCAAAATGCTTGGCGGCTATGACGTCGACTGCGCCGGAATCGAGGTCTCATCGCTCGAGGGGGTGATCGCAGTAAAAACACTTGACGCCTGCGACCGCGGAAGTGACCATTATATATTGTACAGTGACAGCTGGCTTGGAACCGGCAAATTCAGGATACAACTGAACGGAACCCGGTATCCGTATCTTGTGGATGCCCATGCGCTCAATCTGTATGTGAAGTTCATGATGCAATACATCGCATCGCTCTCGGGCGGCGACCAAAAGGAGAAGGATGATGAAACACCATGCACCGCGCCTGACGAAGACGCTTAGTATTTTTTTGATTGTCCTGGCCGCATTGGCCGGAAGCTGCGTGACGGTAAACGTCAACCTTCCGGAAAGCGCCGTTCAGCGCGCAACCGACGACTATGTAAAAGACCTTTACCGCGCCCGCGACAAGGGCAAGGCGGACACCAAAGCCGCGCCCGCGGCAAAGCCGCAGTCCTACCTGGGCATTTTCATGGCCGAGGCATGGGCTGTCGATGACATAACCTTCACCGTTGACACCCAAAGGGCGCTTGTGATCCGCGAAAAACTCCGTGCGCGTGTTGATGACGTGCTTTCGAACAAGCGATCCGGCATCCTGGGCGAGACAAAAGACGGCAAGCTTGTTTTGAAAAAAACAGACCCGGCGAAAAAGCTGCTCATGAAAAAGCTCGAAAAGCTGGTAACAGACGAAAACCATGATCGTGACGAGCTTTACAGCGAGATAGTGAAATCAAACAAGCTCGCGCCCGCGCGCCTCAAGGACATCCAGCGCAGTTTTGCGCGCTCCTTCCAGTCAGAATCCCCGTCGGGCACCTGGATCGAGGACCAGGAGGGCGTCTGGTCGCAGAAGCAGTAAGGACCGGGCAATAATCAAATAAACATTATTGTGCAGTGCAGGGGCATGCCCTATAATTATATTTGAATTGCACTGGAGATACATGTGATTAAAAAACTTATAATCAAGAATTACCGGTCCATATACAATGCATCTGTATCATTTGAGAATTTTTCGTTGCTTATCGGATCAAATGGAAGCGGCAAAACAAACCTGTTGAAATTATTGCGGGACCTTTCTCAGAGGTTTACGATATCGCCTAGTACTGATTTTCCAACACACTACAATCACCAGACAGAAGTCCAGCTGATTGAGTTAACCACCGGAAATAATATCGGGTATGAAATAACCATTCATAAAAGCGCAGGAAAGATCATATATAAACACAGACCGGGGCCGGCAGCTGTTCCAAAAGAATTGAATAATGTACGCATTTTTTGTGTTGACCCAAGCATAGTAGGACGCGCGGAGAATTTATCGCCGAATCCCATTGTACAGGAAAATGGAACCGGAACAGTGCAAGTGTTGGATTCGCTGAAAACCGGCGACCGCGAAGAATTGTTCAACAACATCGAAAAGCTTCTCTGTGAATACATCCCCGAAATTGAAAAACTCAGCTTTGTTCCAGGTCCGCAATCAAAAAAGCTTCAAATAAGGGAGCGGCATATTCTCCGTCCCGTACCGGTTGAAGCGGTATCCGAGGGCACAAGACTTCTGATAGTCCTGCTGACAATAATGCATCAGGAAAATCCCCCATCCATCATCTGTATCGAAGACATCGACAAAGGCATGCATCCACGGCTGTTCCAGAAAGTCATAGAATTCTGTAAGGATGTCGCTGGAAAAAACGGCAAACCGCAAATAATTGCGACAACCCACAACCCGTATCTGGTTGACCAGTTCAAAGGGCAGGAATCTTCTGTGATCATCACCGAAAAAATCGACGGCAACACGTGTTTTTCGCTTCTTTCAGAAAGACTTTCCGGCGCTTCTTCTGATGAAGACCCCCTCGGCGAGCTTTGGTTTTCCGGAGCCATGGGCGGAACTCCATCAACATCGGGGTAAATATGTCATGGCTATATGTCATTTCCGAAGACGATATCGATGATTGTTATTTTCTTGGAATAACCCAGAAAATCAGCGGCCACTCATTCACTCTCATGCCACAAAGACTCCGTAAAAACGGCGGTATTTCGGCTGCTAAAAAAGCCTTTTATCGCGTTCAAACGCAGATCAAATGGATGAAACAGAAAGTCGAAGATTGCTTTTTTGTCATGGCAATTGACAACGACCGTGCCCCCGCACACCCGGAACATAGTCGCATCCCCGGGCTACCGCCTCAGGATCAGAAAAAAGAATGCAGATTCTGCGAACTCGAAAGAGAAGCCATGAGGAATCTCGGCCCACGGCGCACGGAATGGAATATCGGAGGCGCCATTGCAATACCGGTTCAAATGCTGGAGTCTTGGCTGCTCTTGTCTTTGGATTCATCACTGACTGACGACACATTGCCGATATTCCCCGATGGCTGCAAACAGCTCAAAGATCTTTTCAGGGATTTCTATAATCAATCAGGTCTTCCATCAAAAAAAGAATTCATTGAAAAATGCATTGATCAAACAAACATAGAGAACCTGCAATCACGCTCTGCTAGCTTCAAGCAGTTTGTCGATCAAATATATGAATGGAACCTGAATCCAAACCAACCGATCGACCCCGCTTATCGGTCATAACTACTCTTGAAAATATGTGTACCACGGCGGAGCCGCATACGGCGCACGCGCCACGTCTTCATCCAATTCCGGCAACACGTCCCTCATGCAGAATATGTACGCGCTCTTTTGCGCATTGTCCTTGCGATCCCACACGTATTTGCGTCCATAACGGTCCTTGCACATCAAACCGACCGTATCCTTGCCCCCTATGGTCCCCTTGCCATTGCCAGGCTTGCGAACAGGAGCTGCATTTGCCATGCAGCAGATAACAAAAGAAGAAACAAGTGAAAGGACAACCAGTTTTAATCGCATCGTCTTCCTCCCCGGATTTGATGCGTGTTAACAGTGGATGTCACATTGTGTCAAGAATCTTTACCGCGGCGCATAAAATGAAATATTTATTTGAATCAGCCCTTGCCGAGCCGCCGGGCGGATTGCTCAAGTTCAGAAATTTTTTGCGCCAGCTCCTGCTCACGCTGCCGCTCTTTTTGCACCAGCTCAGCGGGCGCCTTGGCTACAAAGCTCTCTTTCGCGAGCTTGCCCCTCACGTGCTTGAGATCGCTTTGAATCCTCTCGATCTCCTTGCAGATGCGCTTCGTTTCCTCTTCGGCGTTGACAAGCCCCTTGATGCTGATCCTGAGTTCCACCGGAGGCTGCGTGAGCGGCACCACCGAATCGCCGGAAGCAGCGGCCGACCCGTCCTCAACCTGAACAAGCTCCGAAATACCAGCAAGATCCCGGATCATGTGGCCATACGCCCTGACAAACACGCTGGCGGCAGATGATTTGCAAACATACTTCACCGGAAATGAATTTTTGGGCGCGATACTGTTCTCACCCCTGAAATTACGGACCGCATCTACAACCGTCCGGATGGCGCACACCGTCTTTTCGGCGTCCTGTTGGATCAGTTTGCCGTTTGAAGAAGGAAACGGTTGAAGCATGAGCGTGACAAGCCCGCCCGGACGCGCGGATTTCTTCCAGGGCAGAGACTGCCAGAGCTCTTCCGTCACGAAAGGCATGAACGGATGCAGCAGCCGCAACAGGGTTTCGATCACATGATGAAGCGTGATGACTGTTTCCTTGCGCTCCTCAACACCATCCTTGATCTGCAACTTGGAAAATTCAATGTACCAGTCACAAAGCTCATGCCAGGTGAACTCGTAAAGCGCCTGCGCCGAATCATTGAGTTCGAACCCTGCAAGACCCTTTTCAACCCTTGCAACAAGCGTCTGAAGCCGCGACAAAATCCACTTGTCGGGCTCCAAAAGCTCGACACGGTGATGCTGCAGCCAGGTGCCGGCCCCCTCGCGGGGCTCATCGGGACTGCCCGCCGCTTCATACTGCAGATGGAAGAACTTGACCGCATTCCAAAGCTTGTTGCAAAAAGCGCGGTATCCCTCGACCCGCTCGAGCGAAAGCTTGACGTCCCTGCCCTGCCCCGACATCGCCGAGAGCGTGAACCGGAGCGGATCGGCGCCATGCTTGTCGATCACCACCAGCGGATCGATCACATTGCCGCGCGACTTGGACATCTTCTCGCCTTTTTCGTCACGAACCATGGCGTGCAGGTAGACTTTTTTGAACGGCACCTCGCCCATGAAATGGATGCCCATCATGATCATCCGCGCGACCCAGAAAAAGATTATGTCAAAACCGGTTTCCATGATGGAGGTCGGATAAAAAGTCTTGAGCGCCTGGGTTTTTCCGGGCCAGCCAAGCGTCGAAAACGGCCACAGCCCCGAGCTGAACCAGGTATCAAGCACATCCTCGTCCTGCCGCATTTCGGCGCCGGGAGCGCCGCACTTCGGGCATTTGCCGGGCGCCGTGCGGGCCACGGCAACATCCTGGCATCTTCCGCAATACCAGGCCGGGATCTGATGCCCCCACCAGAGCTGCCGCGAGATGCACCAGTCGCGGATGTTCGTCATCCATTCGAAATAAACTTTTTCCCAGCTCTGCGGCGTGAAAACTATCCGGCCGTCCTGTACCGCCTTTATTGCGGGCCCGGCAAGAGGCTGGATTTTTACAAACCACTGTTTTGAAACCACGGGTTCAACCACACTTTCGCAACGCTGGCAGACCCCGACCTTGTGCTGATGATCCTCGGAGCGGACAAGAAGGCCGCCTTCCTTGAGATCCTGAAGCACTCGCTCCCGGGCGACCGTAAACCGGAGACCGCTGTACGGACCGCCGGCGGAGGTGATGCGCCCGTCCTTGCCCATTGCCGATACGATCGGAAGGCCGTGGCGTTTGCCGATCTCGTAATCATTGAAATCATGCGCCGGAGTGACCTTGAGGGCGCCGCTTCCGAACTCCTTGTCGACATATGCGTCGGCAATAAGCGGAATCAACCTGCCAAGAAGCGGGAGCTGGAGCTGTTTTCCGTGAAGATGGGTATAACGGCCGTCGTCGGGATGAACGGCAACCGCAGTATCGCCAAGCAGCGTCTCGGGGCGGGTGGTCGCGATCACAATCTGTTCTTCCGTGCCGTCCGGCCGCCGGAGCGTCTTACCGTCGTCACCCACCACCTTGTATACAATATGCCAGAAGTTGCCCTTGCGGTCCCTTGGAACAACCTCGAGATCAGAAAGCGCCGTCTGACAGCGGGTGCACCAGTTGATTATGCGTTCACCGCGATAGATGAGCCCTTCATCGTACAGTCTGACAAAAACCTCGCGCACGGCCGCCGAAAGACCGTCGTCCATCGTAAAACGCTCGCGCTTCCAGTCAAGTGACGAGCCCATCCGCCTGAGCTGTTCCTTGATTTTTCCGCCGTGCTCGTCCTTCCACTTCCAGGTGCGCTCGACAAAAGCCTCGCGCCCTATGTCGTGGCGCGAGAGCGGCTGACCGGATGAGTTTTTGCCCTCTTGGGCCAGTGCTTTTTCGACCTGGATCTGCGTTGCAATCCCGGCATGATCCGTACCCGGAAGCCAGAGCGTATTGTCACCCTTCATCCGGCGCCAGCGGACCAGGATGTCCTGGATGGTATTGGTAAGCGCATGTCCCATATGGAGCACGCCTGTGATATTCGGCGGCGGTATCACGATACAAAACGGGTCCTGTCCCGGAATACATGCGTCCTTTGCATCAAAACAGCCGTTTTCTTCCCAAAATCTGTAGATCCCGCTCTCAAAGGTTTCGGGCTCGAAAGACCTGCCCAGCGGATGCGGTTTGAATTGCTGCTCTTTGCTCATAAGATAACAATAAGATTAGCATGACGCATGACGCATGCGCCAGATGCTATTTGACATTTCTGACGGGAACACCGGTCACTTTTACAAAAAGAAGAAGAAGCAGGAAGAAACCCCACGACGCGACAACCGCGCACATGGCGGCGCCGTCAAGCCCCCCCTTCCATACCGCAAGCGCATAGATAAAAATGCAGAAAAACGCCCACGGGATGTAAATCCTGAAAAAGAGCCCGACAATCCAGCCCCGGAGCACCAGCCAGGAACTGGCGATATACGTCGATGCAATGATGACTCCGCCGCCCGTGAGCCAGCAAAGCCAGTTGTACATCAAGGCGCGTTCGGCATCATTCCATCGTCCGTGCGAAAAAAGCGAGATTATCCACGGCCCGAGCGCCACCAACACCCCGGCCTGCAGCAGACAGACGCCAAAAAGCCCGAAACTCAGGCGTTTGACCTCTGATGCCTCGCCGTCAGCAACCTCGGGTCGGCGGCCGATCCAGATCGAAAACAGATTGGCCAGCGCGGACGGGAGAGCGAATGAGAAACCCGCGATCTTGTGTGCGGCCGCATAGAGCCCTGCCTCACGGGCCGGAATTCCGAAAACCCCGATGAAAAAAAGATCCATCGTCTGCACCCAGTTTGCAATCACGCCTGAAAAATGGCTCCAGACGGAAAAAGTGCGCACGGCCTCTGATATGGTGGCGATTGGCGACGGCCCCGTCCGGCCCCGCAGGTCGTCCCGAAGCGCGCCGAAGGACTGAAGCACCAAGCACGCGCGCCACCACGAAATGAGCGCCGTCGAAAGCGCCGAGAAAGCGGCAACAAGCGCGATCGGCATGATGAGCGCCGGGCCGGCCGGAACCAGCACCGCAACCGCCGCCGTACCGGCCAGCAGCACGAGTTTTTGATAAAATGTTATGGCACCAAGCTCCCGCAGCCTGAGGCTCAGCCTCAGAAACTCGCGGTCAGGCCCGGCGATCTGCGGCGCCAGCGCGAGCGAAAAAGCCCAGATGAGCGTCCAGAACCGCGCATCGCGACCGGCCTCACCGGGAAAGAACATCGCCGCACCGGCGGCAATCGCAAGAGCCGCCTCAGCCTTGGCCCAGCCAAACAGCCTGAACGCGCGTACGCGCGCGGCAAGTTCTCCGGTTCCGGAGAGCTTCCACTTTCCGTAGTCGCGGTAGATCACGGCCTCAGGCGAAAGAAAAAAGAACAGCACCGGCGCCACGGTGGCCTGCGCGATCGCAAGCCGCGAAAATATTTCCGGAGGGATGACCCAGAGAACGATCATGGTGGTGAGCGCGTCGGCAAATCTGGTGACGGCATGTTCAAGCGTATTCCAGAAACCATGGCCGAGCCACGCGCCACGTCCGGCGGTCATGGCAAAAGATCCTTGAGGCCTTCAGCAAGTTCAACGCCGGGCTGCCAGTCAAGCAGGCTCCTGGCGCGCTCTATCGACGCAAGAGAGTGCGGCACATCGCCTTCGCGCGCGGGAGCATCCTCCAAACGGGGGCGCAGACCGCGGACTTCGGACATCCTGATTGCAAGATCGCGGATCGTAATGCCCCGGCCCGATCCGATATTGACCGCCTTTGCATCACACGCATCAAATGCAAGCGATGCCGAACGGACGAGCGCGGCGCATACGTCGCGCACCGACACGAAATCACGGGTCTGACCGCCGCCGCCGTTCAGTTTCAGCGCCTGGCCGCAGCGGAGTGCCTCCGAAAAAATCGAGATCACGCCCGAATACGGCGACAGCGGGTCCTGCCCGTGTCCGTACACGTTGAAAAATCTAAACACCACCGCCGGAAGCCCCTTGCTTTCGTGGAACAGGCGGATTGCGTGCTCTGCCGCAAGTTTTTGCGCTCCATAAAAAGAACGCGGCACATCAGGCATACAGGCTTCCTGAACAGGTTCGCCCGCGCGTCCGAGTGTCCCATACACCACGCTTGATCCGCTGAACACCACGCGTAGCGGCGTGCCGCAACGGGTGCCCTCGGCATGGGCGGCCTCAAGCACTCCGATCGTACCTGCCACGTTGGTCGAATAACTTTCGGACGGCTTTTCCTGGCAGAGCGGAACGCTCACAAGAGCCGCGAGATGAAATACCGTATCCACTCCGCGCATGACGCGTGAGAGCGCGCCCGCGTCGCGGATGTCGCCCCGATGATATTCAACACCCTGCACTCTCTGGCGAGGCTCCAGAACATCAAGCACCCGGACATTTTCATGTCCCGCCTGCACAAGCGCACGACATAAATGCGTCCCGATAAACCCGCTGCCTCCAGTGACAAGCATGAAAGCAGATTACCACGCAAAAAGGTGTCCGCCAACTTTTCGCATATGCATGGTGTCACGGGGCGAGTCATGTTAAACAGGCATCAATGCTGATCTCCATCGTGTTGCCGGTCCATAACGGCCAAAAGCATCTCGAAGATTCGGTGCGGAGCTGTCTTGCACAAACATACAAGCACTGGGAGCTGATCATCGTGGACGATGCCTCGACCGACGGCACACCCGCTCTTGCCGCAAGACTTGCCGCAGAAGACACCCTGGGGCGCATCAGGGTAATCCGAAGCGGCACCAACCGCCGCCTGCCGGCCTCCCTCAATGAAGGCTTCCGGCATGCGCAAGGCGCGCTGCTGACCTGGACCTCGGACGACAACAGGTATCTTCCGGATGCGCTGGAAAAAATGCACTCCGCGCTCGTCGCAACGGCTGCGGATCTGGTTTATGCCGATTACAAGCTGATTGACGGCGAGGGCCGCGAACTCGATCCCCGGGTGGGCGTCCACCAGCCGCAGGCGCTCTGGGCGTCGAACTGCGTGGGCTGCTGTTTTTTATATAAACGAAGTGTACATGACCGGCTGGGCGGATACGCGGAGGACCTTTTTCTCGGCGAGGACTACGACTTCTGGCTCCGGGCGGCGTCCGCCGGCATGAAGCTTGAGCCGCTGCACACCGTGCTTTATGAGTACCGCATGCATGGCGCATCGCTCACCGCTACGCATAGTTCGCGCACGGGCGCGGTTGCAGATGCGGCACTTGCCCGGTGCCTGCCGCAGCTCGGGCGCTGGATGAACAGGCGCGGTCGCGTCGAGGCCGGCATGCGTCTTCTTGCGGGCGCTCTTTCGAGGCGCGAGTTCCTGCGTGCAGCGCGGTTTTTTGCATATTCACTCCGGCAGTCGCCGCTCGGAATGCTTGGTATTGGACTGCGCAAATGCATGAAAGCAGTCGCAGCGCCACGCACGTAAAACAATTATCCGACAACCGATCAACATATGTTACAATTGACTCATGCGGATCGGGCTCCGTCAGAGAGGACAGATAAGTGTCCTCATCGGGCTGATGATGATGACATTTATCGTGTTCTTTGCCTTTGTCATAAACATCGGCATGCTCGTCAATGCCAAGATCAATCTTCAGAACGCCGCCGACCTTGCCGCCTACGCCGGCGCCGCCGTGCAGGCCCGGCAGCTCAATCACATCTCATTTCTCAATTACGAAATGCGCCGGCAGTACAAAAAGTTCCTGTTCCGCTACTACGTCCTTGGCGGAATGGCACAAAAATCCTTCCGGACAACGAGCGGTCCGCGCCTGTGGTCACCGGACAATCTGCCGGCCAATGATTTCGGCAAACCGGCGGTATGCGTGATATTCAATGCAAGTGACAACTACTGCCATAGTGTAAGCCTTAAAAAAATCAACATCCCCCCCGAAACCGTACTCGACGCAATCAACAATACACTGCGCACGCAGATGCAAGCCCTTGAAATGATCCGCCAGAAAAGCTGCAAAACCATCGGAATCCTGAACATGCAGCTTCTGATTTTCTGGCTTTTCAACACCGAAGACACCCTCGATGGGGTTTCGGCATCAATGTCCGCAAGTCCGGAAATAAAAAAACAGCTGGCAAAAATTGCAGGATGGGCCCACGGTCTCGGACTTTTTCCGCGCGAATGGATTCTCAAAAAACGAATCGACGCGCTTCAGTACTATGTAAATCTCGAACCCATGACCGGCGTCAATGCCGAAACCGCAAACAGCCTTTCAGCCTCGGTCGATCCCGCGCGCCGCGAACGCACGATCCTTGCCTTCAAGTCCGCCTATAATACGCTTGGGGCACATACTTTCAGTGACACCGAAAGCATCGTGATGGACGAACTTCTGCCTCATGGCGCCGACGGGGCCAATTTGCTTCTACTCAAGCCGCTCAAAGCGGACCTTGCCGCATTTGCAGTGGATACAGGCATCGGACTGCCCGATTCTTCATCACCAGCCGCAAGCGACTGTCAGTCCGTTCCAATAAAGCTGTCCGCACCCAATGTCCCGCTTGGCGTCGTGAAGGACCCGTCCATCCTCACCTATTACGCGATCAGGCTGCAGGCCAAAGCCAAAGTGCTTTTTTCGCCGTTTGGCGATATCAACCTCAAAGCATATGCAGCCGCCCAGCCTTTCGGGAGCCGGATCGGTCCGCCCCTTGATCCCTCGAATTTTTACCGTACGATTGACGACGTCCCAACTCCTGGCGGCCCTGTGGCCGGCAGGATCAATCTTCCAAATCTTGCCGTTAAAAAGGGCGACAGCACGGCAAAGGGCAAGGGCTGGGACGACCAGGGCGTGATAAGCAAGATGTTCCAGGCCGCATTCCCGAGCGGGATACAAGCCATTGGCGGACAGGACCTCCTGGCGGCTTACAATATCGCAATGATGCCAAACCCCGCCGAGGCGGGCCTTTACAACATTATCAATGACCTCGGTAACGACTACATGGTCAAATATTTTGACGAAACCGGAAAATACGCGTTCTGGGCGCCGGTATTTCCAGTCGATAAAAAAGGCCAGGGCGGCGATGTCCAGAATGAAATCAACGAAATCGTAAACGAAATTACGATGCCAGGCACGGCCGGCCAAGCGTCCGGTTTCAGCGCGACAATGAAAGAAGCCCTGAAGGTCGGCCTCACCAAGTACTTTGGCAAGCTCCGGGAAGGAAAAGGAGAGCTTGGCGAAGGTTATAACATCGCAGTGCTGCAGGACCCCATGCAGAAAGACAAAAGCGGCAAACTGGTAAGCGT
This sequence comes from Bdellovibrionales bacterium RIFOXYD1_FULL_53_11, assembly GCA_001770165.1. Lineage (GTDB taxonomy): Bacteria > Bdellovibrionota > UBA1018 > UBA1018 > UBA1018 > XYD1-FULL-53-11. Next base: position 13,298 of record MEQJ01000019.1, read on the forward strand.
ACCCGAAGCCACCATCACTGATCCGAAGCTGATCAAAACCTCATGGAACATGGCAAAAAGACAGGAAATTCGGGAACAAGGCCGCGTGGGGTACAGCGTCAAGTTCATCTCCTTCGCCTCACTCCTTGGCAAAACCGGAATTACCTCAAACGGCACTGACGCGTGGCGCAATTTCTTCTCGGTCAACGATCCCGATGACGAAGATGTCATGAACAATATCACGCACTAAACGCCTGTTTGTGCTTGCATCCCAAGCCCAGTTGGTGCATTGAACAATTCTTATCAATAGGAGTTGAAGCCATGGCAAAGAAAAAACCCGCTAAAAGAAAAACTGTTGCAAAAAAGAAGGCGAAAAAACCCGCCAGAAAAATTGCAAAAAAAGCAAAAAAGACGGCCAGAAAACCGGCAGGAAAAACCCGCAGAAAATCAGCCGCAAAACCGGTCCGCAAGGCGGCAGCGCCCAAGAAACCGGCTCCAGTGCTGCAACAGCCGACCGATCAGCCATCCGCTGAACGGCATGTTGGCGCGGCATTAAGCAGCTTTGCCGGAGGATTTGCGGGCGGCATGGCCAGCACTTCGCTCGGCAATCCGTTTGCCGCCTCAGGCGACGGCGAGCCGCTCAACGAAGATAATGATTCTTCCGAGGAAGAATAATCCCGCCCGCCCCCAACGGTGAGGCATGGAAATACGCGACGTCATACACGGCTCGATTGTCATCGACAAGGACGAGCTTCCGGTCATCGATTCAAGATTCTTCCAGCGGCTGAGGCACATCCGGCAGCTCGGATTTGCCGAACACTCGTTTCCGGGAGCCACGCACAACCGCTACACGCACAGCCTGGGGGCAATGGCCGCGGCCACGCATGCGTTTGACACCATCTTCCGCGGTCCTCATTCAAAAAGCGATCCGGGAATCCCGGGCAGGCTGCCGCTTCCGGACATGGCACCAAAGGCCTTCGGCAGGTTCAGGGCGGCAATCCGGCTCGCGGCGCTTCTACACGATATCGGACACGGACCGCTTTCACACACGACAGAGGCCGCGATGCCCGACGCCAGCAAACTCTGGCCCGACGGCGGCGCCAGACATGACAAACGCCGGGCCACGCACGAAGACTACACGCTCAAGATCATCCTTGATTCGCCCCTCACGCCATTGATCGAAAATGCGGGCGCCCCGTACGGCATGAGAGCCACGCATGTAGCGGCCCTCATCGACAAATTCACCCCGTCCGGCGATGATTTTTTTATTGAACATATTGAGGGCGCCAGGACCGACTTCAGGCCGCTCCTCGGTCAGCTCATCTCAAGCGAACTTGACGCCGACCGGATGGACTACCTCCGGCGCGACAGCCTGCATGCGGGCGTGAGCTACGGAGAGTTTGATTTCGACTGGATCACGGCCAATCTCACCTCGCACATCAAGGACGGCAGATGTTTTCTTTCACTTCAGCACCGGGCGCTTTATTCATTCGAGGATTTTTTGATCTCGCGCTTCCACATGTTCCTCATGGTCTATTTCCATTACAAGAGCGTGATTTTTGATTCCATGCTGATGAAATATCTTGCGAGCCCCGATTGCGGATACCGGCTTCCGGCCGATATCGAGCAGTACTGCGATTGCACCGACACGCAGCTCTATTCGCACCTTTTGGGCTCAAAAAACGAGTGGGCCATGCGCACCTCGGGCAAGCGTCCCTATAAAATGCTTGTAGAGCTTCATAGCGGCATCCCGGCCACGAAGACGGCAGCGGACGAACAAAAACATCTGCTTGAAGGGCTCCGGCGCGAGCTCGATTCGCGCGCCATACCCTATCTCTCCGCCACTTCCACCGGCCAGCTTTCCAAATATTTTTCGAGACCGGGCGATCCCATTTTTGTGCGCTACGACAACCATTACAGCGAGCCCGAGCATTTCCCGCTCGAAAAATGTACCGACCTGTTTGAACGTTACAGCGAAAAACGTCACATCGAACGGCTTTATGTCGCGCCCGAACACCTGGGCGCGTGCCAGAACCTGGGCAAAGGCCTGCATGTGAGGCTTGAGTAGCGTTTCAACCTGAAAAATTCAATTTTCAAAGTTCAGCAACACCAGCCGTTTGCCGGTGCCGAAGGGTTTTGCAACCGGTGTTCCGTTCAACAACATTTCAAATCTGTAATCTTCAAGCGTCACGTGGCCCCCCACGTACCCGGAATGAGCGTCGGAATTATAAGGATGACCGAACTGGGGCGCCGGATAAAAATTGTCGACAATGAAGAACATTCCGGCAAACTCTTCAAACAGCTTCTTCGTCTCCGCAAAAGCGGCACCGACGCGCTCCAGTGAGAGCATTTTATTGCGCGTGATCGAGTCGGCCTGATAAAAGTAGATGGCTTTCAACGGCAGATGGACAAGAAGCGGATCAGACGAATGCCTGAAGTGCATCATGACCGCGTCACGTGTGGCCAGCGCATGACAGCCCCGATAGCCGTCGTAGCTTCCGAAGAACCCGCCGACTATTGTGATCTCGCCGGTCATGACAGGAAGATTATGTTCGCCGCCCTCCGAAAAAAGCTCGTAATCGGGAGCGCGGTCCGCCGTGTACCACATTTTGTATCCGCGCTCAGTCTGGTCATTAACAAGAAACACGATCTGCCTGCCCGCCGCCCTGAATTCCCTGATCGTGCTGTCGATGCCGTCCTTCGCAATAGCGCTTTCATCAAAATCCCTTGAGGCATGCACGACTACAAGAGGATTACGGGAGAGCACCGCGGGAACATGATTTTTTACATGCCGCGGAACCAGAGCCGGTGAAGCCGCATAAATGCCGCCCGCAAGCATTGCCTGGCTCAGTAAAACAATCTTATAGAAAAATTTCATCATTAAGTAAACGCAAGCTGTTGCCAGCCCGCGCTCCTGTTAGAACCGGACTTGCGCAATTTACGCATCCGGCTCCTCGGTTTGTGTTTTAAC
>MEQJ01000020.1:0-3828 GCA_001770165.1 Bdellovibrionales bacterium RIFOXYD1_FULL_53_11
CCATCCCTGTGCGCCTGGATGATTATTCCGAGCGCGGTGCCGATGCCGGCGGTTGCCAGCCCGCCGGCGTTGCAGTGGGTGAGGATGTGGTCGTCGGCGGCGACAAGCGCGGCGCCGTTTTTTGCGATTGCAGCGCAGAGCGCGACGTCTTCTTCAAAAATAGATTCGGCCTCGATGATTACCGCCCCGGCGTCAGGGCGCACGCCGCGACCTGCGGCCTTTATCATCCTGTCAACCGCCCACATGAGATTTACGGCTGTGGGGCGTGCGGCACGCAGGAGATGCGCAGCCTCATTAAAATCATCCATTGAAAGATTGCCGCGCTTGTCTTCGGCATATTTTGCGAGCGCAAGCGCCGCCGCCACGCCGATCAGGGGGGCGCCGCGCACCTTGAGATCCAGGATGAAGCCTGCCATCTCGTGCGGCGTGCGCGCCTCAAGCCAGATTTCCTTGTCCGGAAGAAGCTGCTGGTCAAGGGCAAGCAGCTTGCCTCCTTCGAGCTTGAGGCCGGTGGAAAACATTTCTTTCATAGCGTCCGGTCTCCACGTTTTGCGCGCATGGCGCGAAGTGCTTCCATCTCGTCAAAGGGCAGGGAGCTGAGGCGCCCGAGTGAATGAGCAAGATGCAAGATCTGCGCGGCATGCTCAAGCCGTTCCATGCCGTTGTACGCCTCGATCACGCTTTCGCCCCAGGTAACGGCCCCATGGCGCGAGAGGATCATCACCCGCTGGCGCGGCAGGAATTTGCGCAGATTGCGGCCCATTTCTTCGGTGCCGGGACGGGCGTAGGGTATGATCGGAATTTCGCCGACCGCAAGCGTGACCTCGGGCATGGCTCCCGCGGGCAGTTTATCAAGATGTGGTTTTGCAATTGTCCAGGCGGTTGCCATGGGAGGATGCGCATGTACCACGCAGCGGGCAAGCGGACATTGCCGGTATATTTCAAGATGCATGAGGCGCTCGCTCGACGGCTGGCCCTTCAAGGTGCGGCCGCTGATATCCATCTCGGCCATTTCGTGCGGCTCAAGGAACGCCTTGTGCTGCCCCGAAGGCGTGATGATTATCCGGTCGTCAGAGGCGCGATAACTCACATTTCCGTCCGCGGCGGCAAGCATGCCCCGCTCGTAAAGACAGCGGCAGACTTCGATGATTTCTTCGGCGGCGCTCATTTTGTATATTGAATCACCGAGCGGACGCGGCGGGCGCCGCCCCATTTGAAGTCGTTCAGGTATTTGAGATCGATGAGGACCGAAACATCGTTGACGCCGTAGCCCGCTTTTTCGCTGAGTGCGATGGCGGCCGCGAGCGTGCCGCCCGTGGCCAGTACGTCATCAATCAAAAGAACGCGGCCCTTGCCTTTTTTCATCTCGATCGTGTCTTCGCCGTATTCGAGCTTGTAGGAATGGCTCTCAAAGGGCGGCGGCAGCTTGCCCTTTTTGCGGATGGGGACGAAACCCTTGCCGGTTTTAATGGCAAGAGCTGCGCCGAGAATAAAGCCGCGCGATTCGATGCCGGCGATAAGATCGACTTTTTTCATGTCAACGCCCTTGATCATGGCATCAAGCGCTTCGTTGAAATTCACGTTGGATTCCAGCAGCGGCGTGATGTCGCGGAACATGACGCCTTTTTTTGGAAAATCAGGAACATTAACAACATAATCCTTGGTCACTATGGTTTCCTCCCGGATATTATTCTTCCACCAGATCGGTGCTTGGCGGAGCTGTGAAGACAAACATTTCATCGCCCAGTTTTTTTCCGAGTTCAATCGAGCTCAGCGTTATTTCCGAGCGGTTGCCGCCCTTGTGTTCGAGGATAACGCGTTCAATGATTTTTTTCTGCAGGTTGACGCTGATTTCGGCCCGCTTGACCGTGCCTGCGGTGCCGGGCTTTGGTGTGAGCGTAAATGTTGTGTCGTTTTTACGTTTGATCTTCATGTCCTTTGCGATCGAAAAGGCGCCGGACAGCAGCGCGGTGGCGACGCGGGATTGCACCTGCGAAGTCCTTCTTTTGATGAGCTGGCCGCGTTCGTCCTTGTCAAAGGGCGGGGTATAAAACCAGAAAACGCGTCCGTCGCTGACCAGAAGGTTCGGGTCCGGCTCCAGCGTTTCCCAGCGGATTTTGTTGGGGCGTTTTGCCGCAATCATGCCGGAACTCACTTTGCGCTGTTTCATGGCGGCCACGTCATTGACTTGTTTAAAGCGCACAAGCAGTGTTACGGCTGCGGCGTATTTGCTTTCGATTTCCTTCAAAAGCGGGGGCAGGGGCTCTGCCATGGCGGGAGCCGCAAGCGTCAGCATGATGATAAAGGCACCAATTTTCATGGTTAACAACCGCCTCACAAGTCTGATACAGGGTTGATAGAAGAATTCATCCATAATTACAAGGAGACATTCATTATGCCGTCATTTGATATTTCGTCCGAAGTGGACTGGCAGGAGCTGGATAATGCCGTCAACCAGGTCGTGAAGGAGGTCGCCCAGCGTTTTGATTTCAAGGGCGTGAAAAGCGAAGTGACCTACGACAAGAAACTGAAAACAGTGACGCTTTTTTGCAGTGAAGAGGGAAAGCTCGATTCACTCAATGATATTTTTCAAAACAAGGCCATCAAGCGCGGCATGTCCCTTCTCTCTTTTGAATACGGCGCCGTGGAACCGGCTTTTGGCGGCGCGGTGAGGCAGGTGATCGCGGTGCAGGCGGGGATTTCAAAAGAGAAGGCGAAGGATATCATTCTTACCATCAAGGACATGCGCATCAGGGTGCAGGCCCAGATAAATGATGAAAAGGTGCGCGTGACCGGCAAGAACCGCGACGATCTGCAGAGCGTGATCACCGGGCTCAAGGGACACCAGGATACGCTCAAGATCCCGCTGCAGTTCGGGAATTTCCGGGAATAGCCAAAAGGTGGTCACCACCTTTTGGTTGAGGCGTGCGTCAAAAAATACACTTTTGGTGGTACACTTTTAGTGGTACACTTTTAGTGTATGTGTAAAACATTCGAATATAATACGGTGCTGGATGAAAAGGATCTGTGCGACAGGAAGAAGGAGCTTGATGAGCTGTCGTTGATGCTCGCAAAGGGTAAAAAAATTGTAATTTATGCCCCCAGGAGATATGGCAAGACATCCATCGCCAGAAATATTCTTCCCGCCAGGTTCGCGTCAAGACATAAAAATTCAATATCAATATATGTTGATCTGATGGGGGTTGGCTCGGAAGAGGATTTTTCAAACAGGCTGCAACATGCGCTTCAGTTTTCCATGCGAAAATATATGAAATTTTCGGCGGTGGTGGATGCGGCAAAAAAATATCTCAAAGGACTTGGAATAACGGTTTCAAGCGGCGGCGTGCCCGGCAGTGAGTTTGAATTGAAGATCGGAAATAGTGCTGGAAACGGAAACGCTGCGGCCGGGAATCTCCTGGAGGCCATACTGGAACTTTCAAAAAAGCGGAAGATGCTGCTTGTCTTCGACGAATTCCAGGATATATCCGGATTTTCATCCATGATGGGACGGCTTAGATCCAGCTTGCAGATGATGAGAGGCGCCGGCATTTTATTTCTTGGAAGCAACCGGAAATTGCTCTCCCAGGTGTTTGCCAGCAGGAATTCGCCATTTTTCAACTTTGCCGATGACTATGGTCTGGATCCGATCCCGGTTGCGGAGTGGTTGCCTTATTTTAATGACAGGCTGAAAGCTTCGGGGGCCGGCATAACGATTGAGGCCTTGCGGGAACTTGACCGGATTGCCTGCTCCGTGCCGAATACGATATGTGAAATAGGGGCATATTTATGTGATGTCGTTTCAAGAAAAAAAGTGGATGTTGCCGCAAT
>MEQJ01000020.1:3834-8744 GCA_001770165.1 Bdellovibrionales bacterium RIFOXYD1_FULL_53_11
CTCGGTTGGGGAGATCATATCCAGGAAATCCCAATCCTACAGATACCAGACGTCCCTGCTGACGGAAAATGAGAAGAGGTTCTGTATCGCCCTCTCCGCAATGAGGCCTGTTGTGTCCATACTGTCAAAGGACTTTCTTGCAGAGGCGGGGGTATCGGCTTCCGGTTCGAAAAAAATATTTTCCAAACTGTCAAAAGCGGGCTTGGTTGAAGATGACGGCAGGAACGGTATAAGAATGTCAAATCCGTTGCTGGCTGAATTTTTGAAAAATGAGGTTTAAGCGGTATGCCACGGACCGTTCATCTTGTCAGTCTCGGCTGCCCCAAAAATCTCATTGATTCGGAGGTCATGCTCGGGCTTTTGCAGAAGGACGGCTATGTGCTGACGGACAATCCTGCCAAAGCCGATGTTATTGTTGTAAACACCTGCTCGTTTGTTCTCGACGCCAAGCGCGAGTCGGTTGAGACGGTGCTGGAGCTTTCTGAAAAGAAAAAACCGGGCGCCAAACTCGTGGTGTCCGGATGCCTTCCGCAGTTATATGGAAAAAAAATCGCGGCCGCAATGCCCGAAGCCGAGCTGTTTCTTGGTACGGGGGAATATCACCGGATTGCGGATCTTTTGCGCGTCAGCGCAAAGAGCATGGGTAAAAACCGCGTTCATGCGGGGGCGCCCGGGTTCATCCATTCCGACCACCATCCGCGCGCGCATACGGGGCCGGCGCACACCGGGTGGCTTAAAATATCCGAAGGCTGCAGCCGCCGCTGTGCGTTTTGCGTGATTCCGCGCATACGCGGGAATGTTCGCTCAAGAACCGTGGTTTCGCTTGTCAAAGAGGCCCGTGCACTCGTCTCCGGAGGCGTCAGGGAACTCAATCTCGTGGCGCAGGACCTGACCGAATACGGGCGTGACCTCAAAAGCGGCGACAATCTGGAAAAACTGCTGCCCGCGCTTTGCCGCATAAAAAAGCTTGAATGGATCCGTCTTTTGTATGTATACCCCGACGATTTTTCGGATCGTCTTGTCGATATGATCGCGGGTGAACCGAAAATCGTCAAATACATCGACATTCCGCTCCAGCATACTTGTGACAGAATCCTTAAAAGCATGCGCCGGGGGGTGCGCAAAAGGCGCATCCATGAACTTGTGAGCCGTCTGCGTGAGCGTGTACCCGGGATCGTAATACGAACATCGATCATCGTGGGATTTCCCGGAGAAACAAAAGCTGATTTCAGGGAATTGTGCCGGGATCTCGCCACGCTTGATCTCGACCGCGTGGGCGTGTTTCCGTATTCGCGGGAGGAGGGCACGCCGGCGGCAAAAATGGCGGGACAGGTCGCGCGCATGGAAATAAAAAAACGCGAAGCCGCTCTGCTCGGGCTGTTGCAAAAACAGTCGCTTGCCAGGCAAAGCGCAATGATTGGACGCCGCGTGCGGGTGGTCATCGAGGGCGGAAGCGGCGAAAGTGAAATGCTTTTGCAGGCCCGCATGTCAACCCAGGCGCCGGGCGGAATCGACGGCTGGGTTTACGTGACGGACGTTGCACGGGACATTAGAGCGGAGGAGCTCCTGCCTGGAAGAATATTCGACGCCGAAATCACCTCTGCCATGCCCCACGACCTGACCGCGAGAGTGATTGGAATATGAGCGTGATATTTGAAATATTCCTGCGCGAAGCAAATGCCGAGGGTTTTTCTTCGTCCGGCGGCGTGGATGCGGAGGCGTTTTTCAAAAGCAAGCTGTACCGCAAAAGCATCGAACATTATTCAAGGGCGGTAAAAGACGACAGGATCGCCGCCATGGAATATCTCGCGCGTGGCGAGGCCCCGCGCCGGGACATTGAAAAAGTCATGCCCGGCACGAAGGCTCTTCTTTGCGCCGCGCTTCCGTACGGACATTGGCCGCATGCGATGCCGTCTCCGAACGAAGGGCCCAGATATTCGAGATATGTCCAGGGAGGCGATTATCATCGCGAGGTCACGCTCAAGCTTGAAAATATCATGCGTAAAATCACCGCAGAACACAACGAGCTGAAATACAGGATCTGCGTGGATACGGCACCGGTGCTCGAAAAAATCGTGGCCGCCGCCTGCGGCATCGGGTGGATCGGTAAAAACACCCTTCTCATGAACGAACGCTCGGGCAGCTTCATGTTTCTTGGCGTCGTGTTGATTGACGCCACCATAGGAGCGGACGTTGAGGTGATGGATGATTCGGCCTGTGACGGATGCTCAAGATGCGTTGATGCGTGCCCCACGCGGGCGCTTTGCGCTCCGATGAAGCTCGACGCCAGGCGGTGCATCAGCTACCAGACGCTTGAGAACAAGAGCGGCCCGGACCTGTCGATTGGGCGCGCGAATTACGGCAACTGGGTGGCGGGGTGTGACGTCTGCCAGGATGCCTGTCCGGTTAACGAGCCGCTCAGGCGCCCGCCGCACAGGAGTCTCAGATGGTCGATGAACTGGAACGAGCATATCGAGGAGACGGAGGCGCAGTTCAGATCACGCGTGCAGGGCACGCCCCTTGAGTGCATGAGCCATGAGCGGTTTTTGAAAAATATTGTAATTATGGGAGGCTCGGATTGATGAAGATATTTGTTACCGGCACGACAGGGTTCATCGGGATTCCGCTCATGCGCGCGCTTGCCGCCCGCGGAAACGAGGTGGTTCCGTTCAGGGGCGACGTGCGTAATGCAACTGCGGTCGTGAAAGCCATGCGCGGGTGTGAAGCGGTGTTTCACCTGGCCGGAAGGATTTCGTACAGGGCCTGCGACAGGCCGCTCGTCCGCGCCGTGAATGTCCAGGGAACGGTAAATGTCCTGGAGGCGGCGCGCGCACTCGGCATCAGGCGCATGGTTCACACCTCGTCTATTGTCACGGTCGGTGTGTCGTGGGATCCGGGGCAGGTGTTGGATGAAGATGCGGTATTCAACGCCGCGAGGCTCAGACTTGAGTATTTTGATTCCAAACGCGAGGCCGAGAACCGGGTAATGGAGGCGGCGGCGCGCGGCCTTGATGTTGTAATTGTAAATCCGGGCGTGGTGGTCGGAGAGCCCGGGGATTGCGGGCGTCCGGGGCCGGTCAATAAATCGGTGCGCACTCTCGCGCATCTGCCGTTCACGCTGCCCGGCGGAAACAGCTGGGTTGATGTGAGGGATGTTGTGGCCGGTCATCTGCTTGCCTTTGAAAAGGGGAGGAGCGGCAGACGCTATATTCTCGCGCATGAAAATATCAGCAATGCCGACGTGAGAAGACGTTTTGCCGTGGAGACGGGAGGCAGCCTGCCCTTCATTCATCTGCCGGCACGCGTGCTGCGTGCCTGCGCCAGGATGACCGGCAGCCAGGTCGCAATGCGCATCGGCGGTTTTTATATGTATTATGATTGTTCGCGCGCAAGGAAGGAGCTTGGATGGAATCCGCGCCCGGCCTGGCCGGCGATCAAGGCAATGGCCCTCAGCGGATAATGCGTATTCCGTGAAGTCCGACCGAGGTGCGCTCCGCCGCCGTAAACCGCAAGGTGATCTGGGTTTTGCCGGGAGGAATTGATTTGAACGCGTGGTACAGGCGCGTGGTATCCGCCTTGATGCAGGACTGTCCCTCTTCGTCGAACGTGAGATCTTCGGAACCGAAAACCTCGAACGCCGGGGCGCCATCGAGGTCGATCACGACCTTGGCCATTTCGTAGGTTTTTTCCATCGATTGCGCCACCAGCGAGAGTCCCGGATGCGGACAGCAAAAACCGATTTCGGCCTCCTTGTCCCTCGTGAAGATCCTGTCGCCGTCCTGGTGCCATTTCCCCTTTATGAAGAATTCTCCCTCTTTCATCACCTGGGGGCGGTCCCCCTTGAATTCGGCATAGCCGGTTCCGGGTTTGTCTTCAAGCGGCTTGAATCCTGGCTCTGGATACTTCACGTTGCGTCCGCGTCCCAGATCCATGATGTGAACGTCAGCGGACAGCTCGCCGGATTGCTCTTTGAATAGTGGAAGAAGCGCAAGGCCCGGATCAGTGCTGCGCAGGTGTTTTTGCAGCTCCTCTTCGGGTTTTTCATTCCAGCCATCTCCGCTATGACTGTAAAGCACTTCCCGTTTGTTTACGACTGCAATGGCGGGCAGCTTTTTGACATCAAAAGCTTCACAGATCAGATAATCCGGGTCCACGGCCACGGGACAGGTTATCTGATGGCGGCGGATTATGGCCTCGATGGCGGTTCTATCCTTGAGGTAGGTGTAAAAAGAGGGGATTACGACGAGAAATTTTACGTTGTTTACGTGGTAGCGTTTTTGCATCTCCCTGGTAAAGGAGATCATTTTCTGCCCGCTGAAGGTCGAGGGGTTGAGGATCGTTATCATCCACGAGAATTCATCGAAATCCTTGTCCAGCGGGAAAACCGAGGCCTTCCGGCCCTCGGCCCTGTAAATCACGAATTTCGGCGAACAGCCGAACCAGAAAGGAAGATTTGCTGCGCGCGCCTGTTCGATCGCTTCCTCTTTTGTGAGCTCTTTTTCTTTTTTCTTCCAGGCGGTCATCTCAGTTGCCCCGATCTTCGGGACCGCGGATCGGTCCACGTTTCTTTCCAAGGGATGTTATCATGGCAAGTATTGCAATCAAACCGGCCACCAGCAGGGCCAGATGGAATGAATCGATGAAATTCCCGCCTGACTTTTCCATTTTCCACGCAAACACCCCGGTTGACATGCCGGTGCCGGTTACAAATCCGAGATTTCTTACTGTTGCGGTGAGTGCGGACGCTACGCCGAGTTTGGACGGCTGGACGGACGACATGACGGCGTTGTTGTTGGGGGACTGGAACATGCCTGTTGCAAGCCCCAGCAAACAGAGGCCGAGCACGATTGCCACCGGGCCGGTATCGGCTTGCAGGCCCGGGCCGGTGAGTCCGGCCATCAGAAACATTC
>MEQJ01000020.1:8764-14241 GCA_001770165.1 Bdellovibrionales bacterium RIFOXYD1_FULL_53_11
TGTCCGAGAGCCGTCCGCTGAAAGGCGCGACCACAAATATCGTAAGCGGGATTGCGGTCATGAAAAGGCCCATCCGGTCCGGGGAATATTTCAAAATCTCTTCAAGATAAAACGGCATCATCACATACAGTGACGAATACGATGCGAACATCAGAAAACTGGAAAGCAAGCCGGTCCAGAACGTCCGGTTCCGGAGCAGCGACAGATCAAAGAGCGGAGCCCTGGCTTCGGCTTCAACTTTCACGAAAATAAGTGCTAGCAGTACTGATACGGGAGTCATGATCCAATACGATATCTTGAGCGGTGCGCTGCCGGACACTGAAATGCTTGGAGGGTCCATCAGCAGGATGAACGAGAGCAGCAGGAGCGTTTGCAGAAACGCCCCGCCCCAGTCAAAGGGCGGTGATGGCCTGTCCTTATGGTCTGTAGTGATGAAACGGTGGGCAAGGGTTATTCCGAGAAGACCGATTGGAATATTTATAAAAAATATACTGCGCCATCCCATTTTTGCTATCAAAATGCCGCCGATGCCCGGGCCGGAAATGAGTCCGGCGCTAACAACCATGGCAAGGGTGCCCAAGGCTTTGCCGCGCTCGCCCGCCGGGAAGGCCGCAGTTATGATTGCGGGGCTGTTGGCCATGAGCATTGATGCGCCCACGCCTTGGACTGTTCTTGAAAACAGCATCCAAGCCAGGGTGGGCGATATGCCGCACAGCAGTGAGCCGATGATAAAGACAAGAAATCCAAACTGAAAAATCCTTTTTCGTCCGTATTGGTCGGACATCCGTCCGAAGGGAAGCAGAAGGCAGGTAATGATGATTGAGTAGATTATCGCAACCCACTTGATGCGGCCGAGGTCAGCGCCAAGCGTTTTTGTTAGTGTGGGCAGGGCTATATTGACAATGCTCGAATCGAGCGTTGCCATGAATGTTCCGCAGGCCACCGCCGTAAGTACCAGCCACCGCTGTCGCATTAAATAAATTTAACAAGAATCATTGTGACGTCAATGTAATAGGTGCTAATCTTCTGGTCATGAAAACGCCTGAACTTTTATCTGTTGCCAAAGAGCTTAGGGTCTGGATCATCGAAATGCTGGCCGAGTCACGTTCAGGGCATCCCGGCGGCAGTTTGTCGTCGGTTGATCTGCTTGCGGCGCTCTGGTTTTCGGAGATGCGGGGAGTGGATGCGCCGGGCGGAATCAAGGATGATCGCGACCGTTTCATCATATCAAAGGGGCACGCAGTGCCGGCGCTTTATGCGGTTCTGGCGAAAAAAGGATTCATAGCCCCGGAAGAACTCAAGACGCTTCGCAAGACCGGAAGCCGGCTCCAGGGGCATCCCGACAGGATGAGGTTGCCGATCGTCGAGACTTCGACCGGATCGCTGGGGCAGGGACTCTCGGTTGCCCAGGGGCTTGCGCTCGGGCTCAGGATGGAAGGAAAAAAATCACGCGTGTACTGCCTGCTCGGCGATGGCGAGATCCAGGAGGGGCAGGTCTGGGAGGCCGCGATGTCGGCGCCCAAGTTCGGGCTTTCGAACCTGTGCGCCATTTTGGATGCTAACGGCGCGCAGATTGACGGACCCGTGAGCCAGGTGATGCCGCTTGAGCCGCTGGCGGACAAGTGGCGCGCGTTTGGATGGCACGTGATTGAGATCGACGGGCACGACATGGAAAAAATCCTGCATGCATATAAAGAAGCCAGGGAGCTTGGTCAGAGCGGCGCGGGCAGGCCGGTGCTGATCCTTGCGCGCACCATAAAGGGCCGGGGCGTTTCGTTCATGGAAGGAAAAATCGAGTGGCATGGTGTCGCGCCGGACGGGGAACAGGCAAAAAAAGCGATTGCAGAGATAAGGGGGGGCGGGTCCAATGGCTAAGGCAACACGCCAGGCGTTTGCAGAGTCGCTTGTAAAACTTGCCGGCAATCACCAGGAGATCGTGGTTCTGGATGCCGATCTGGCAAAGTCCACAAAGACGGAGCTTTTTGCCAAAAAGCATCCTGACCGTTTTTTTGAAATGGGAATAGCCGAGGCAAACATGATCGGCACGGCCGCGGGGCTTGCGCTTTCAGGAAAACTGCCGTTTTTGTGCAGTTTCGGGTGCTTTCTGACCGGGCGTTACGATACCATAAGAATGAGCGTCGCATATTCGCAGGCCAATGTAAGGCTTGTCGGCACGCACGCCGGCCTTGGAATCGGCGATGACGGCCACAGCCAGATGGGACTTGAAGACATCGCCCTGATGCGCGCGCTTCCGACCATGGGGGTTTTTCAGCCCATGGACGCCCGTGAGACGGAACTTGTGATGGAATATCTTGTCAATGACTGGAAGGGGCCCGCATATCTCCGTCTGACGCGGCAGAATGTCCCGGATCTATATCCCGAGGGCCGCGTGTTCCAGCCGTGCAAGCTCATGGAAATTGTCAAAGTTGATGTTGGCAGGCCGGGAGTGGTCTGTTTTGCAACCGGCGCGGCGGTTGCCGAGGCGGTTGCCGCCGCAGGGGCGTTGTTGCCAAGCGGCATTGCCATGTCCGTCTGGAATGTCCATTCACTCAAGCCTTTTGATGAAGAAGGCATGCTGGCCGCGATCAAGGGTGCCCGGCTTGTTATTTCAGTCGAGGATCACAGTGTGATCGGCGGACTTGGAAGTGCCGTGGCGTAGGCGCTTGCGCGCCACGGATCGCACCCCCCGCTGATACGGCTTGGTGTGCAGGATACGTTTGGACAAAGCGGCGAGCCGGTCGAGCTTTACGACATGTATGGCCTTTCGGCCGCAGCCATTGAAAAGCGCATCAAGTCGCATTTGATTTCAACGGGGAAATAAGCGTGCTTTTTCTCGGGCATCTTGGAATCGGATACAAGCTGTCGGCACCGTTCAACAAAGGGCTGAATCTTTGGTGGCTGTTTTTGGGGATGCTGCTGCCCGATCTGATAGACAAGCCGCTTTATTACGCCGTGCTGCTTTTGTCGGGGCGGGGCCATACAGGAATTATAAGTTGTACGCATGTTTTCGGGCATACCGGGCTTTTGCTTCTGTTTCTTGTCGCCCTGGCGTTTGTTTTCAGGTCAAAGCCGCTGGCGGCCGTGGTTCTTGGCATGGTCACGCATCTGCTTATCGATAATTTGTATGAGCATTTTTTCTATCCGGGGGCATCGAGTTCGTTTCTGGCGCTTGTATTTCCGCTCAAGGGCTGGCGCTTTGCCGACATGCCGTTTGAATCTCCGCGGGAGCATCTCGCCAGCGCGGCGTTCAATCCATATGTCGTTGCCGGAGAGATTGCGGGCGCGTTTTTGCTGCTGTGGGATTTTGTCATAAAAAAGAAGCTTGAGAGAAAACGCCGGTTGCGTCATCATTGATTATTGCAATGGCTAATCCGGGTTTGAAAACTTACACACCAGGCCAGTACATCTTCAAGGAGGGCGATCCTTCGCGCAGCATGTATCTTGTAAAAAGAGGCACGCTCTCCGTGCGCAAGGCCAAGGGGCAGACTTATATCGAGGTCGCCCGCATTTATCAAAACGAGGTTCTTGGCGAGCTTTCGTTTTTCGACCGCCTGCCCAGGAGCGCGTCGGTCATGGCCATCACCGAGGTCGAGGTGATGGAAATAAAATTTGATTCGCTCGACAAGATCTATACGCGCGTGCCCGACTATCTCAAGACGATCATGGCCGCGGTTGCGGACCGCTTGCGCAAGGCAAACGACATGATCCGCAGGCTCCAGAAGGATGTCGTGCAGGACGAGAAGATCATCAAGGGCTACAAGGACGGCCCGAGCGCGGCCGATGCGCTTGCGATTGCAAGCCAGGTGGGCGCCGAAGTCGAGGAGGCCGCAGAGGCCGTCGAAGAGGGGGCTCCGGCCGGGGCGGACAAGTCGCTCGAAGGCCTTGATGAGGTTGCCGCCGACGGCGAGGGCGGCGAAGATAAAAAAGAGTGAATCCCGCCTGGTCATGCCTCAAGAGAAGCGAGCCACCGCGAAGCTTTTCTGATTTTAATCCCGCCAGAATCCACGTCACGTTGCAGATTTTTTACTATTTGAAATATGCCCTTCGGTTTGAGAAATCTGCCGAAGTACTCCAGTTGCTTTGCCGGATTGCCGTCTGACAGCTTAACTTCAACCAGATATTCGGGACGGCCATCCCGGACCGTCAAAAAATCAGATTCTCTTTTCAGCTTGTCGCGCACATAGAAGATGCCGGTTTCATCGCCGGTCGTATCCGTTATAAAATGCAGTCTCTTGAGCAGCGAAACTGCCATGGTATTTTCAAGTCTTGCGGCTTCATCCCCGATTACGCTGCCGGTGTCATAAAAATAAATCTTGGGTTCCTTGAGAATCGCTTTTGCGATGTTTTTGGAATAAGGCCTTACCACAAAAACCACCAGCAGGGCTTCAAGAACCCCGATCCATTTTTTTACGGTATTTGGGGCAACCTGGAGATCTTCAGCAAGGGACTGGTATGAAACAGCGAGACCGACCCTTTCGCGAAGCAGATGTACAAGGGTCGCAATTGACCGGAGGTCGTGAATCTTTTCAAGATCCTGGAGATCATCCCTGATGATCCGTTCAATATTGGTGTTTCTCCAGCGCTTGGCGGCCGTTTCTGATCCCTTTAAGAGAGGTTCCGGAAAACCGCCGAATTTGAGCAATGATTCGAGGGCTTCGTCGGGGCTCATGTGTTTTTTGAGTTCTGCAACCGAGAACGGATCAAGCCTGTAATAATAATGCCTGCCTGCCAGCGAATCTCCGCCTTTTTTATATGTGTCCAGTCTGGCGGATCCTGTGACAATGATTCCGGGCTTGATTCCTTCCGTGTCATATACCCCCTTGATCCAGGATTTCCATTTCTTCATTTTATGGATCTCGTCGAGCACAAGGAGATCACAGTCCCTCTTCCATGCGGTACCGGTTATGATTTTCAAATCATCCAGCCTGTCATAGTTCAGATATTCGGTGGAGTCCGGATATATTGCCCTTGCAAGCGTGGTTTTACCCACTTGCCTCGGCCCCATGAGAAGGACCATCTTTTCATTCAAGTCCGTCTTGATGTGTGAAGCAACGGATCGTTCAAGCATAGGTACCATTATGCACTATCTTGCGGTTTGGTCCAGACTAAAATGCAATACACTGCTTTTTGGTACTACACGCTTAGCGGCTGGTATACGGCTTATGATTACTGCGGCGTGGCAAGAATTATCATCGGCCTGAAATGCGGGCGTGAGACCTTGTGGCCCGGCAAGCGCGTAAACAAAATGGATGAAACGGGGCCGGATTTTACTCTGTAGCCTTCGCGCTCAAAAAATGCGGGGATTTCAAAAAGGTCCTGATCCTTGTGATAAACGCAGACAAGAAACGAAGATCGGAGTGCCTTGATGGTCCGGCGAGCCCCGTGTAGGGCGCCAAGCTCGGCTCCTTCAATGTCCATTTTTACAAGATCGAGCCGTTTGATCTGGTGTCGCTCCACGAAATCGTCAATCGTGGTGA
>MEQJ01000020.1:14251-27199 GCA_001770165.1 Bdellovibrionales bacterium RIFOXYD1_FULL_53_11
TTCACTGCCGGCGCCGGCATTCAGGCCACATTCGAGCGAGCTGCCGCTGATGTTGCTGCCGGTGAAATTGAAATGCATTTTTTGTTGCCGGTCGTGGATTCCGTTTTCAACCACTATTACCCGGCCTGAAGCGATTTCGGGGGCAAAGGTCCTGCGAAGCCCTTCTGCAATATCCCTGATAGGTTCAAAGGCATAAATTTCGGATACACGGTCCTTGATGAGCCAGGTAAAAATACCCTCGCAGGCCCCGACGTCAAACACGACGCTCCCCGGCTCCGGCGTGTACAGATTGAAATAATTGTGAGGGCAGTGCTTGTTTGTTTGCTCAAAAAAGCCCTGCTTTACGGCTGAAAGCGCATGCCTTGCCGGCCAGTGCAGCTTGACGTCGCCCATGGCGACAAGATTGAATCCATCCCTGCCGGGCGTTACGTCCGGCTCCAGCGTGTTTCGTTCAAAAGCGCGCTGCAGGCTCGCAATGAAAAATTTCAATATTTCAACGGTGCCCGCCGGCTCCCTGCCGGTGAGCTTGCCCCAGACGCCCGAAAGGCAGATTGAAGAATAGAAAAGGAGTTTTTTTATTCCGGGAATTCGCATTTCAGGCGCCAAGCTGCCTTATTGCCTCGTAAACGGCAATGCTTGCGGCGTTGGAAAGATTGAGCGAGCGGACGCGGTCGTCGTACATCGGGATTTTGAGCAGGCATGGAGTGTTTTTTGAGAGCAGGCTTTCGGGCAGTCCGGCGGTCTCTTTTCCGAAAATGAGCCAGGTTCCGGGCTTGAACTTGTGGTCATAGATGAGGCGTCCGGCTTTTTTTGAAAAAAACACCCGGGGCGCGTCCACGGGCATTGCTTCAAAAAAATCAGCGGCTGACTTGTGAACGGCAAGCTTGAGATGCTTCCAGTAGTCAAGCCCCGCGCGCCGGAGCTGCGCATCGGAGATGTCAAACCCGAGCGGCTCGACCAGATGAAGCGTGGTGCCCGTTGCAAGACAGGTGCGGCCGATCGAGCCCGTGTTCTGCGGGATCTCGGGTTCAACCAGCACTACGTTCAGGTCGTGCGGCACTGCGCTTACGGCCTCAGCACGCCCGGCATGCGCGGAAACGGCACGGTCTCGCGCACGTGCTCGACGCCGGTGAGCCAGGCCACAGTGCGTTCCACGCCGAGGCCGAAACCCGCGTGCGGCACCGATCCGAAGCGCCGGAGATCAAGATACCAGAAATAGTCGTTTTCTTTCAGGCCGTGTTCGGCGATGCGGCGCTTGAGGGTGTCGACGCGCTCTTCGCGCTGGCCGCCGCCGATGATTTCGCCGTAGCCGTCGGGCGCAATGAGGTCACACCCGAGAGCGTACTTGCCGGTGCCGGCAACGCCTTCGCCGCCCACGCTGTCGGATTGCTTGAAGTAGAAAGCCTTGATACCGGAAGGCATGTGATGCACCCACACGGGGCCGCCGAATTCCTTTCCGAGCGCCGTCTCGTGCGGGGCGCCGAAATCCCCGCCCCACGGAAGCGGGACGCCGTTTTTTTCGAGCACCTTGAGGGCTTCGTCATAGCTGATGCGCGGGAAGGTGCCGCGGATGCTTTGCAGTTTTGAAAAATCGCGCTCAAGGAGCTTGAGTTCGGAGGCTTTTCTTTCGAGTACTGTCTGGACGATGTATTCCATGAACGCATCGCCGAGCTGCATCGTGTCCTCCAGGTCTGCGTATGCAACCTCGGGTTCGACCATCCAGAACTCGGTCAGGTGCTTGCGGGTTTTTGATTTTTCAGCCCGGAAGGTGGGCCCGAACACGTAGATTTTTCCGAAGGCCATCGCGCCCGCTTCGCCGTAAAGCTGGCCCGACTGGGTGAGATAGGCCTTTTCGTCGAAGTACGGCGTTGAAAAAAGCGTGCTCGTCCCCTCGCAGGAGCTCGGAGTCAGGACCGGCGCATCAAAGCGGATGAAGCCGCGCGCATAAAAGAATTCCTCGATACATTTCATTATTTCGGAGCGGACGCGCAGGGCGGCCCACTGGCGGGTGCTCCTGACCCAGAGATGCCGGTTTTCCATCAAAAACTCGACACCGTGCTCTTTCGGCGAGATGGGATACGCCTCGGCAATGCTCACGATCCGGAGCGCCTTGACGCCCAGCTCGTAGCCGCCCGGTGAACGCGGTTCCTTGCGCAGCACGCCGGTGACTTCCACTGCGGATTCCTGCGTGAGTTTGTCAAAATCCGCAAACGCCTCTTCGGGGCATTCGCCCTTGAAAAGTACGCACTGCATGAAGCCGGTGCCGTCGCGCATGATCAGGAATTTTATTTTTCCGGAGCTGCGCTTGTTGTAGACCCAGCCGCGGACGGTCACTTGTTTGCCGTCGTGCTTTGACGACTCTTCGATGTAGAATCTGTCAGGCGTCATTTTTCACCCCGCGCGTTTTTTGGTCTTGTCCGTAGGTTTCCGCCAGGCGGGCCAGCGTGCGGACGTACATGCCGCTTGCGCCCCGCTTTGGATGATAGTCGATATGGGCGGCGCCGTAGGCCATGGCCGCAATATCAAGATGCACCCAGCGCGTCTTCGGGCGGATGAACTGTTTGAGGAATATCGCCCCGCGGATCGTGCCGCCGTTTGCATCGTTGCAGGAATTTTTCATGTCTGCTGCGTCTGATTTCATGTCTTCGAAATATTCGTCGTAAAGCGGGAGCTGCCAGATCCTTTCGCCGCAGTCCGAGCCGGCGTCGCGGACGGCTTCAAACAGCTTGTCATCGTTGCCTAGCGCCGCGCAGCACTGTTTGCCGAGGGCGACCGATACCGCGCCGGTCAGGGTTGCGGCATCGATTATAATGTCCGGCTTGTGCGGCCCGAGATCCTGCGTGTAGTCAAGCGCGTCGGCAAGTATGAGGCGGCCTTCGGCGTCGGTGTTTATGATCTCAACGGTTTTTCCGGAGCGGGCTTTTATTATGTTGCCGGGCTGGACGGCCGCGCCGCCGGGCATGTTTTCGACAAACGCCATGACGCCAAGCACGCGGTTTGGAACCTTGAGGCGGGCGCTTAGCAGGACCGCACCCATTATAGTGGAGGCGCCGGACATGTCGTGTTTCATGTCTTCCATCCTGAGCGACGGTTTTATCGAGATGCCGCCGCTGTCAAAGGTGACACCTTTTCCGACAAGGGCTACGGTTTTGCATTTTGCCGCGTCTTTGGGCGCATACTCAAGAACCACTACGCGCGGCTCGCGCCTTGACCCCTGGTTTACGGCCAGCAAAAGGTCCATGCGCTCCTTTGCAATTTCTTTCGGACCGAGGACGAGGCATTTGATGCCGGTGCTTTTTGCGATTTTTGCCGCTTCAGCGGCAAAGTGCTCCGGCGTTCCGGTGTTTGAAGGTTCGTTGGACCAGTCGCGCGCGAGATTTACCGCTTCGGAGATGGCGCGGGCGCGGACAAGCGCCGCTGAAAGCCGCGTTGCATTTTTCTTGTCCCTGACTGCAAAGATGATTTTTGCGGGCCGGTCTTTTGCGGATTCTTTTTTTGATTTGTATTTGTCGAATTTGTAGGAGGCGAGCGACAGGCCTTCGGCAAATGCGCCAAGAAGCTCGGCGGCGTCATGCCCCAGGCCCTTTGCCGCCAGGAAGAGATCGGCCGAAAAGGCCGCAGTGGTGGATTTTTCGGCCGCGAGCTTTGACCAGGCATGGGCCCCGGCGGAGCGGGCTTTTTCTGCCGTGAGAGCGGCGGGCCGGCCAAAACCCGCAAGAAGCAGGTTTGCAGCAGGCTTCCGTCCGCCGAAACGGATGAAGTCCAGGGAGCCGCATTTTGCGTTGAACTTTCCGGCCTTTTTTACGGCCGATACCGCTTTGGAATAAATCCCGGCGGGAGGGACCGCTTTTTTGCTTTTGTCCTGAAAAACAGGAATCATGGCCGTATCGCAGGCGGGAAGGGAGGCTGAAACGGTTATGGACGGTGTTTTTGCCATTATTGTGACCTCGCTGGTTGCTCGAACCACCTCGTTCGGGTAAGTATTGCTTTAACACAGGCATAAATCATGTTGAAGCGGTATCACCACATAATGGGCGGCTTTTTCAGGGGGGTGGATGTAATTGTCATCGCCACCTGCTGGCTTGCTTCTTACTGGATGCGGTTCAATCTTCCGTTTTTTGAGGTAACAAAGGGGTTCCCTAAATTTGCCACCTATGCGGCGCTTGCGCCGCTGGTAGTGATTTTATGGATGATGGTTTTTTCGGCCATGCGCGTGTACCGGCCGCGACGCATGCTCCGGCGCACGCACGAGGCGCATCTGCTCATCAAATCCCATGGCGTGGCGATGCTGTTTTTTATCGCGCTCACGTATCTGTTCAGCGAATACAAATATTCCAGGGGTGTGATGCTTTATTTCGGCGTGAGCGGCGGGTTTTCGCTTGTACTGTTCAGGCTGGTGCTTCGCAATTCGCTCCGGGTCATGAGACGTCGCGGTTACAATCAAAAAAACGTCCTTATAGTAGGAAGCGGCGGCGCGGTTGATACGCTCAAATGGAAGATTGAAAAATTTCCGGAGCTGGGCATAAGGATTTCGAGAGTGCTTGCGGATGGTTTTGAGCAGGTAGCCGGGATTGTAAGGTCCGAAAACATCGACCAGGTGCTTATCGCGCTGCCGCGCCACCAGTATGGCGAGCTTGATCGCATATTGCGGGATCTCAACGACGAGATGATCGAGATCCAGCTTGTGCCCGACGTTCACGAATACGTCACGCTTGGCTGCGAGGTCGAGGATTTTGACGGGATGCCAATTGTCCAGCTCAATGATTCGCCGCTGGGCGGCTGGAACGCCGTGTTCAAGCGTATGACGGATGCGGCCGTGTCGCTGCTTGCGCTTCTGGTGCTTTTACCGCTTTTTGCGGTTATTGCGTTGCTGATCAAACTGACCTCCCGCGGCCCGGTGTTTTATTCCCAGGACAGGATGGGGCTGGACGGGCGGGTTTTTAAAATGGTCAAGTTCCGGTCGATGAAGCCGGGATCGGATGGCGGCATTGGCGCCGGCTGGACGCGCAAGGATGATGACCGCCGGACGCGGCTTGGTTCTTTTCTTCGCGCTACAAGCATGGATGAGCTGCCGCAGTTCTGGAATGTTTTCAGGGGCGATATGTCTCTTGTGGGGCCGAGGCCGGAGCAGCCTTTTTTTGTCCAGCAGTTCAAGCGGCAGATCCCGTTTTATATGCTCAGACACAAGGTCAAGGCCGGTCTGACCGGTTGGGCGCAGGTCAACGGTTGGCGCGGTGACACCTCGCTCGACAAGCGCATCGAGTGTGACCTGTATTATATTAAAAACTGGTCCCACACCCTTGATCTGAAAATAATGTTCATGACCGTCTGGCGCGGTTTTATAAATAAAAATGCCTACTGAGTACTTGTGTAAAAAATTTTTATACAGTGTAAAAAATACCTGTTTCTTCCAAAAACACATTACATGCTGACAAAATTCTGACAGTTGATATTTGATCTCATTAAAAAACGGCTGTTTTTAGAGGGTTTTGTGGATAACTTTGAAATCACACCACCCTGTTGGCAATATAAGAGAAAATAAGCAATAATTACAAATAGATAATAGATGTGGATAACTTGCGGTTTTGATGTGGATAACTTAGGTGGCTAGGGTGTTGGAGTTGGTGTCGGGGTGGAGCCGGGCGCTTTGGGGGCTGGAGGCGGGGGGGCGGGAAGTTGCTTTTCGCCGGAGAACGGGTCGGATGTTTTTTCCGTGGAATCGGCCGGAAAAAAGAGCGTTGGTCCGCTTGCGTGCGTGGCGACGCTTTTGTCGGCTCCCATGTTTTTGTAGGCCCTGTTGTTGTAGCTGTAATTGACTGCCGCCGGATTTGAAACCTGGAATCTGATGAGGGAGGCGGCCCTGAGTACAAGCACCCTGTTTTCCCGCAGAATGAATTTCATTTTTTGTTTGTCGTCAGTCTTGTATCGCACCCAGATATCAGAAAGGGATTTGAACACCACCTTGTGCTTGATCTCCGACGGCAGCAGGTCCGCTCCCGAATTGAGCGGGTCCGGCTTGCGGGGCTTGGACGGGTCGGTCGGGGCCGGTGACGGAACGGATGTTGGAGTTGCAACCGGCTTTGCGGCAGGTGTCGCGGCCACCCCCTGCGGTGACGGGCTTGCTGTTGGCGACGCTTTTGCGGCCGGTGATGCCTTTGCTGCCGGTGCCGTGTGAGCGCTTCTCAGCTTGTCGGCGTGGCTGTGGCGCCCATGCTTGAGGGAAGGTTTAAGAAAAAACATGAGCAGCCCGCCCGCAACGACAAACGTGGCCATTACAACCCAGAGCAGCGTGCGGCTTTGTTCGGTTTCCCTTTTTTCGAACGCGTAGCCGCTGTGCCCGGATTCTTTTGTCGGCCGGTCGTGGGCCTTGAGTTCTATGAAATCGCCGTATTTTGTGAGTATTTCCTGCGGATCAAGGCCGATGAACCTTGTATATGATGTCACAAAGCCGCGAATGAACGGCTTGGCCGGCAGATCGGCGAACTGGTCCGCTTCGAGCGAGTGCAGCAGCCTGACGCTTATCTTGGTTGCAGAGGCCACCTGCTCGATTGTGATGCCGCGTTTTTCCCGTTCTTGTCGCAAAAATTCGCCAAGGCTGGCTGGTTTGTCCGTGGTCATCAAGGCAGATACCTCAGACGGTCCATTGCCTGGTCGGCAATTTTTGTATTTGGGAAATTCATTTTGATGTCCAGGTACTTCTTGCGGGCAAGCTCATAATCCTTGTTGCGCTCGTATGCAGTGGCAAGGGCCAGATGCGCGTCCGCAAAATTGGCGCAAACTTTTCGGGTTGCCAGTCCGTAATCCCGGATGGCATTTTTGAACTCGCCTTTTTTCAGATAAACATGTCCGCGGTAATAATATGCCATGCAGGCAGCGACCGGAGCATCGAATATGGCTTTGTCCAGATTCTCTGTTGCCTTGGCGAGATTGCCCCGCCTGTAATGGATTATGCCCAAGCTGGTGTTTGATTTGTATGATTCACGGTAAAGAACGTTGCTGGCCGGGGATTGCAGCACTTTTTCGGCCGCATTGTAGTCGCCGGCGTCGATCAAAAGCTTGCCGAGCGTATTGTTTGCGTCGGCATAGTCGGGTTTGATTTCGACCGCCCGGCGTGCGGATTCAATGGCGCCCTTGATGTCGCGTTTGACGTAAAGAGCGATCGCCCGGGAGTGAAATATTTCGGGGACTTCGTTGTTTTCGGTTTCGGCTTTTTTGAGGAGCACGAGGGCGCCGGTTGGATCGCCCTCTGCCAGCGCCCCGTTTGCGGCCTCTACATAAAGCCGCGCCCGATCAGTACTGGAAATATTTTTTTCAGCCGGAGTGCTTGAGCAGCCGGATACGGCAAATAAGGCAATAAGAAACAACGGCGCAAGTGCCTTTGGCATCCCCAATCCAAACCCCATGATTTAAAAGTAAAAAACAATTGGCGCGGTGTCAAACAATGAATGAGTATCAGGCTGTTTTTTTGAAGGGCGGCGGCAGTTGCGTGCGTTTATGCAGCCTGAAGGCCGGCGGTCGGCGGTTGTGACCCGTAAATGGCGGCGGGGTGACGGCGGCGGGAATTTCTTGCGCCGGTTCAGCACCATCGCTTTTCACCTTGTCGCAATGTTCGGCTGTGTACGAGCTGTACGGCGTTTTGATGATCACCGGCGTGCCGTTTTCGTCATAATAGCCGCTTACCTTGTAGACCACGATTGCGTCCGTCTTGCCCTTCACGTGCGCCGTCTTGCAGTTCTCAAAAATAAAGCGGTCCTTCACGCTGGCGTGAATCGCCTCTGAAATGAGCAGGTCGGTTCCATAGGTTTTCGTCATCGATTCGATTCTTGAGGCCAGGTTTACCGTGTCGCCGATCACGGTGTATTCCATTTTTTCGGTCGATCCGATGTTGCCCGCGATCACCGGGCCCGTGTTGACGCCCATGCCGATCTTGAGCGCGCTTTGCCCGCGCGAGAGGCGGAGTTCATTGAGCACGGCCAGCTCCTGCCGCATCAGGAGGCAGGCCATGATGGCGTTGTAAACATCATCCGGTCCGCCGATCGGCACTCCCCAGAGCGCCATGATCGCGTCGCCCACGTACTTGTCCACGATGCCGTGATGCGCACGGATCACGGCTACCATGCGTGTCATATATTCGTTCAGCATCTCCACCACCTGCTCCGGCTGCATGCTCTCGCTCATGGCTGTAAAGCCGCGCACGTCACTGAAAAACACCACCGACTCCTTGCGCTCGCCGCCCAGCTTGACTTCGCCGGAAAGGAGCTTTTCGGCGATTTCCTTGTTGTGGAACTTGTTGAATGTCGCCTTCACCTTGTCGCGCTCTTCAAGCCCTTTGGCCATGTCGTTGAACGCGAGCGACAGCGTTGCAAGTTCGTCGCGGGTTTTTGGCTTGAGGTTGATCGTGAAATCGCCGGACGAAATCTTTTTTGCAGCGCCGACAAGTTGCTTGATGGGCCAGGTTATCGTGCCGGAATACAGATAGCCGATGAAAAATGAAAGGCTCAAAATGATGATCGCGATCATCGCGGCCCGGCGCTCTACCTGGTGCGCGGCTTCAAAGGCCTTGGCCTCGGGCACCTCGGCCACGACACCAAGGCCGCCAAAACCCACGAGCTTGAAGGCGCCGAGCTTCCATTCGCCCGCCTGGTCGGCGTAGCGCGTCTGGCTGTTGTTGAATTTTCCGCCAAGCAGCATCTTCACGATTTCCAGATGTGCCACGCTTTCGCCGCCGAGCACGCGCGCGGTATCCGCATGCGCGATGAGCCTGCCCTTGCCATCGACCATGAATGCGGTTACCATGTCCGCTTCGGTGAACATCTTCAAAATCCTGCTTTGCTTCATCACGCCGAGCAGCGAATGGCTGAACACTGCGCCTTTTTGCGCGGTTTCGGCACCGGCTTTTATAAATGGAATGGCAACTGCGAGCGCGGCGCTTCCGTCGCCGAGCTTCATGACCGCAATTTGCGGGTCGCCCTTGGCCACCAGATTGGAGGCAATTGTTTTTTCCTGCGCGGCCGCCAGAGCCGTCGCTTCTCCGGTTGCATCATTGATCGCCGCCATGACCGGCGAGACGGCCTTTGCGGCAAGTTCGCGCCCTTCGGCCGAGTCGTGCTTGTAAACATAAAGCGCCAGAAAATCCGGGTCCTTCAAAAAAATCTCTTTTTGCATGGCTGTGGTGCCGGCGCCGCCCTGCTGTTGGAGCAGGGTCATGCCCAGAAGGCGCATCCGTTCGTTCGTGGTTTCAAAGAATTCGCGCGTCCGGGCCGACAAACTGGCCGCGGTGTCGGCGTTCATGTTCTGGATGAGGGCGGTGTTGTCCTCGATGAACATACGCGTGGCGAGCCACACAAGGCTTGCGAGCGAACTTATCAGCAGTATCGCGATGAGGCCGATCAGTTTTGCACCTATGGTAAGGCGTATTTTTGCCCTGAGGCGTGAAAACATGTTTTTTCTCCGTCAATTTAGCTTATCGGAACAAACAGGAGCATCTTAAGGGCATGGTTAATGCCATTATCATTGATTAAACCTTGTCCTTTCCAGTGCCGATCAAGATAACGGTATGGACCGGCCTGTTAAAACGCAGTTTGACCTGAAGACCGTTATGGTGGCCGCGATCTGCCTTGCCGGCGTCGCGGGCGGCTCTTACATGCTTTACCGGGACATCAACGCGACCGGCAGGGCCGGCGTGGGCAAGCCGCTTGTCACCGTCGAACGCAAGCAGGCAAAGGTGCGGCGCAAGGCCGCGGGCAGTTATGTATGGTCCAATATCGAGGCGCGTTCGGGCTTGTACCGCAAGGACGCGATCCAGACCGGGTCCGGAAGTGCGGCGGCGCTCAAATTCGAGGACGGCGCGCTTCTTGAGCTTTCCGAAAACAGCCTCGTCGTGATTGATGACATAAGCAATCTCGCGCTCGGCACGATGCAGGGCTCGTTCATCGTTCGCACGAAAGACGGCGACCGGCAGATCAGCGTCGGCAGCGACGGCAAGGCAAGGGTTGTCACTTTTCCGGTGCGGCTTGTAAGGCCGGAGACGCTTTCGGTTTTTTACGTCCCTGAAAAAGGCCGCAAGGATGTCCGGTTTGCGTGGCAGATCCGCACGGAGCCCGCTTCGCCGGCGCTTGGCAGACTGCTTTTGCAGATTTCATCGACTAAATCCTTTCCTGTGTCGGGCACCCGTACGGTCGAACTGCCCGCCGGCGCGGCAGGCGAGGTGCGCGAGCAGCTTGCGGGCGGCCGCCACTTCTGGCGCATCGTTTCGCGCGAGGGCGGAAACCAGGAGGCGCTTTCGCAGCCGTCGGAGTTCGAGGTGGCCGAGGCGGCGGCGTTGCGTCCGGTCTGGCCGGCTGGAAACAAGAAAATAGCGATGTATGAGCGCGCGGGCGCCGTGCAGTTCAGGTGGATTGCGCCGGAGAATGAAGACGCGGAAGGCGGCAGGCATGAGATCCAGGTGGCGGGCGACGCGTCGTTTTCTAAAATAGCGCTTTCAATGCCGGTTGAGGCCGGAGCCGCCTCGGCCATGATCGAGGGACTGGGTTTTGGCGATTATCACTGGCGCGTCAGGAGCCGGTACGGCGACATAAGCGTGGCAAGTCCGGCCGAGAGGTTTACGGTCGAAAAAGCCAGGGCCGTTGCCGTCGAACTCGTGTATCCGGAGGACGGTGGTTCGGTTGAGTTCCGGGGGGGCGCGCGGCTTTCGTGGAATTGTGAAGTGTCCGGCGCGGAATATCTTGTCGAGGTGGCGGGCCCGGACGGAAAAACGGTCGAGCTGCCGAGACAAAAGGCCGGTTCCCTCGTGATGAAGGACGCCCGGATGGGGGCGTACAAGTGGAAGGTCAGCGCGTTCGTCGGGGGGCAGAAGGCCGGAGAGAGCGAACCGCGCGCGTTCTCACTATACAAGACGCCGCTCGTGCTCCGGGCGCCGGCAAACGACGAGAAAATCGAGTTCTGGGACAAGCCGCCCGGGTATGAGTTCAAATGGGAGAGTGACGAGGCGGTTGAAAAGAGCGGGGCGGTTTACAAGCTTGAAATTGCAAAAGACGGCCTGTTCAAAACTCCGATTGTCGTCAGAACCCTTTCGGCCGCGGTTTTGCCCAGTGACCGGATCAAGCTGGAGCAGGGCACGCTTTTCTGGCGTGTCAGCGTCGTTGACCAGGCGGGCCGTCTTGTAAAGACGAGCAATGTTGCAAAATTCCTGTACCGGATGCATCCGGAACTTCCAGCTCCCGAGGCGGTGTCACCGGGCGTCGGCAGTGTTTTCAATCTCATGGAAAAACCGGTGCCGGTGCTGGCATCATGGATTGAAGTCAAGGGGGCTGAAAAATACGAGGTCGTGCTTGTGCGCGCTGGTGATATCGAGCAGGACGCAGGACGCGCGCCCGCCGCTACCGGAACAAAAATAATTGCAAAACTCCAAACCAACGAAGCGCAGCATGAGTTCGCGGATCTCGGGCCCGGCAGGTATGTCCTTACCGTGCGCGCGATCGACCGGCTGGGCCGCCCGGGCGCCCCAAGCAGCCCGAGACAGTTTGGTGTGACCTTTGGCGAGGTGCTCGCGCCGCCCGAGATCATCAGTCCGGAGGTGCAGTGATGATGCGCCTTCGTGCCGCCGTATTTTTGCTGGCCGCAGTTCTCACTCTTGCCGGCGCCGGGACGGCGGAGGCCAAAAAAGTAAACATTGAGTGGAAGGAGATTGCAAATGCCGCATCCTACGAGCTGCGGCTTGAGCGTGACGGGCGCGTGATCGGGGTCAAAAAAATCCTGGATGATACGGATTGGTCGGGCGATCTCCTGCCTGGTCATTACACTTACCAGATCCGTGCAGTGGACAAGTTCAAACGGCCCGGCAGGTGGAGCGCGGCAAGGAGCCTTGCCGTGCTGCCGGAGAGGCCGAAGGAGCCGCTTGTTTCGATCGAGGATGGCGGCGTGATCGGCTTGTATGAGGACGCAAAAACGATTCCGCTCAAGTGGAAGCCGGTCGAAGGCATCACCAAATTCCGCGTGATTGTAAAGCACGATGGAAAAACTGTTTTTGACAGGGAGCTTGCTGCGACGGAAATGATGCTGCCGGTTGAAGGCGATGGCGAGTTCAGCTTTACCGTTGCGGGTGTTGTCGAGGCCGGAGGCGTTCCGGCGCGCAGATGGGAGGGCGAGCGCAGCAGGCCGCAGGAGTTTGAAGTCAAGCGGCGCACGCTTGCCGCGCCCGTGATTGTGGCGCCTGTCGGGTCGGTCAGTCCGGGTCCGGCGCAGAGCACGCTGTTTGAGTGGGGTGCGATCGAGGGGGCGCAGGCATACGAGATCGAACTCAAGCGCGAGGACCCGCCCGGGCGCATGCCCGCGAGCGCGGTTACAAGAACATTCAGGTTCACCAAGGCAAGTGCCGTGCTCCGGCTGCCCAACGGCCGTTATTCGTGGAAGGTGCGCGCCATTGCAAGCACGGCTTCGGGGCCGCAGTCTGTTGCGGGTTTCAAGCTTGATCCGCAGAACGAATATTTCGAGGGCTCGGGCTATGTTGCCGTGTCCGGCATGCTTGCGCCGTATACCTATAAAATCACAAGCCCCGCGACCAACATCAAGGGCAGCGCAAGTTCGTTTGCCACCACCGCGCGCGTGAGCGGCGAGTATTATTTCCATCCCAACTGGGGCCTGGGGCTTGGTTTTGACGGAACGATGTTCACGATTTCGGGCGCAAATTATTTCCGCAAGAACATCGAGGCACTCGTGAAATACCGTTTCAATCTCACGAGCGGCGCTCTGCCGTGGTCCATGGCGCTGAAGGCGGGCGTCGAGTTCAGGGATTATTTCG
Source organism: Bdellovibrionales bacterium RIFOXYD1_FULL_53_11 (assembly GCA_001770165.1). Lineage (GTDB taxonomy): Bacteria > Bdellovibrionota > UBA1018 > UBA1018 > UBA1018 > XYD1-FULL-53-11. The sequence goes on from MEQJ01000020.1 coordinate 27,051, forward strand.
AGATTTTTCCGACCTCCGTAAGCAGGGTGATCGCGGGCGCGCCGTCGATTTCGCCGATGGTGTCGGGTCCTGCGGTCGGGGTGGATCTCCGCAAACAGTTTACGAAGAATTTCAGTCTTGGCGTGAAAACCGGGTATTTCATGCCGGTG
>MEQJ01000021.1:0-1565 GCA_001770165.1 Bdellovibrionales bacterium RIFOXYD1_FULL_53_11
CCTCTTTTCCATGGCCGTGCTGATCGCATTCTTCTATAAACGCATTGAGGCGTCATATTGCTGGTTCGAAAAACGTTTCATTGCCACCTTCGACCAGCCCAAACACAGCACCTTCAGGCCACGCGAGATGATCCACCAGCTTACGCCATGGGATGCGCATCTTACCCGGCTCAAGGTTCACCCCAACGCACCGGTTGCAGGCAAACGCATCATCGACGCGGCACTGCGCAGCGTTTTCGGGATCAATATCGTGGTCATTCAACGGGGGCAGAGCATCATTGTCGCACCAAAGGCGGAAGAGCATCTCTTTCCAAAAGACGAGCTTCTGGTGCTGGGCACGGACGAGGCGATTGAAAAAGTCAGGCGTCATATCGAATCACCTTCAGGGCCGACCGACATTCACAGCGACCTCACGGGATATGAGCTCAAACAGATCAAGCTTCCGGACAACACTCCACTTGGCTCAAAAAGCATCCGTACAGCCGGTTTGCGCGAACATTTCGGAGTCACCGTGGTCGGCATTCAAAGCGGCGAGCACAGGATCATAAATCCCGGACCCGATTATGTTTTTCAGCGCGGCAACATCCTCTGGCTTGTTGGCGAAAGCGCCAGCATCGACAAACTGGGCGAATATGCCAGCGGACTTGCCAACAAGACCACGGCGCGTTAAAGCTCAACTCTATGAAAAACATTCTTGCCGCTATCGCGTGTTTCCTTGTTCTTGCCGGTCCATCCCTTGCAAATATGACGGCTGCCCCACCGAGCGCCTGGGACACACTTGATGATGCAATTGCCAACGGCACCGCTGAAAAACTCCGGGTGGTCGTCAATGGTTCGCCGGTATGCGGAGAACATGATCCTTTTTATCTTGGCGACGTATGCCGGTACGATGCACGCTTAACCCGCAACCGGGCCGGAATCGTGCTTTACTTTGAATATGACGACAACGAACCGTTTTTCAAGACAGGCATCCGCCTCAATGTCCATGCCGTCAAGCTTGACAGCGAGCATGGTTTCAACCAGAACCCTGATATCCTGGAATATGCCGCAAAAAAAGGAAGCTTCCGCTGATTGATGTTGTTGCAACTTCTGCTGCAAACAGCGTCAACGTTTGCCCTGGTGCTGGTTCTTGCCGGCTGGGGATCGTTGTTTTTTGGCGGCAAAAGCACGGCCCGCGCCGAGGAACGCGGACTGGCCGGCATTATCGTGCTTTTCCTGCTGGGGGCAGCCGCTAATTTCTTCCTTCCGCTTTCATCGTGGATCACGGCCCCGGTGATGGTCTTTGGGCTGGTGCTCAGTGCCTATTTCCATTCCAGGACCCGGATGTTCACCTGGAAAGGTATTTTTGTTTTTTTGGGCTTATCCCTGCTTGCCACGCTCATAAGCACCAGCGCGCGGCCGCATATCGACACGGGTCTTTATCACGTACCGATCATAAAATGGCTTGTTGAAGACCCCATCCGCCCGGGGCTGGCCAACATCCACGAGCGGCTCGGCTTCAATTCGGCCTGGCACGTTGCGGCGGCGATGCTCTCGCTTGATGGGGCAAAATATTTCCTGCCCTT
>MEQJ01000021.1:1573-17699 GCA_001770165.1 Bdellovibrionales bacterium RIFOXYD1_FULL_53_11
TGAGCCGCGCGCTTGGAGTGCTGGTGCTTGTATTTTTCCTTGTTGAATGGCGCGCCATGAAACGCGAACCGGACCTGCCCGGTGTTTTTTCCGTCCTCGTTCTTGGTTTTTTGTGCGTGTCTGCAAGAGGTTTTTCAAACGAACTTGGCACGCTGAGCACCGACATGCCGTCGGCCATGCTTGCGCTTGTATGCATGCAGTATTTTATAAAACTCTCAAGAAACGCCTGTTCCACGGTGCCGCGGCAAATGCTCATGATACTGCCGGTATTTGCTGTCACGATCAAGCTGACCCAATCGCCGGTGCTGCTGCTGGGGGTATTTGCCGTTGTCATGAGTAAAAAAATCCCCGCCACCGCAACCGTGGTCGCGATATCCACCCTGGCCCTCTGGTGTCTGCGCAATCTGGCGCTGAGCGGCTGCTGGTTCTACCCGGCGGCATTGTCCTGCATCAACACGCTTCCCTGGACGATCACGACCGACCACATCGGCAGCACGCTGCAAATGATCACGATCCGCGATCCGTCCGACACGGTCGCCGCGGGCCAGGGCGGCCTGACAGAACGCTGGATAACCGGCTTTTTGCATTCAAAAATGGTGCTGCTCCTGCTTTTGTCATTTTTTTCCGGCTGCGTCCTGCTGGCCGGATTCCGCAGGATTCCAGGCACCATCTTCCTGCTGGCCTCCGCGGCCGCCGCCACAGGCGTGGTTTTCTGGTTCGTGGAATCACCAAGCATCCGCTTCGGCATCTCATTCCTCGCGGCCGCCGCCATGCTGCCGCTTGCACAAGGACTCGCCTGGCTGTTCCAGCGGCATCGCAAACCAGCCGGATATTTCATGCATCTTGCCGCCCCGGGCGCTGCGGCGGTACTCATAATCAGAGCCCTGGCCGCGTTTGTTCCGGCGGCGGCAACAGATTCCACTGATTATCGCCAGTGGCCGCACATCGAGAAAACCGCCGTGATCACCCGCACCTCTGATTACGGTGTTGAAATCACCAGTTCAAAAACAGCCAACCAGAACTGCTGGGATGCGCCCAAGCCCTGTGCGGCCTTTGCGTCAGCAAGGATCAAATCCGGCAGATTTTTCATTTGGGATTATTACGCCGCCGGAGCCGCTGACAAATCAACGAACCCGTAAAACATGTTCAACCGCGGCGCTTATGTCGTCACACATGACGTCGGGTACGGCCACGGACCGGGCGTCACCCCCCATGCAGCCGGCTCCGGTCCTCACGCCGATTGTCCTGATGCCGGCCGATTTTCCGCATTCAATATCACGGAAGGAATCACCGATAATGAACGATGCCGCCAGATCAATATTGAAATCCTCCACCGCCCGCCGGATCATTCCCGTTCCGGGTTTGCGGCACTGGCAACGTTTTTTGAGTTCGACAACCTCGCCCGGATATCCGCTGTCGGGATGATGCGGGCAGAAATATATTGCATCAAGCTTTGCCCTTTCGCGGCCAAGAAGAGTCTCAAGCTTGTTATGAATCAAGGACAGGCCGCCCAGCGTGCATTCGCCGCGGGCAACCACCGGCTGGTTGGTGACCACGACCGCAAGATAGTCACTGTCGTTTAGTTTCCTGATCGCGGCGCCCGCACCGGGCACAAGCTCGAGCATGTCCGGATCGCTGATATGCCCCCGCTCCCGCACTATCACCCCGTCACGATCCAAAAACACCGCCTTGCGCCGGTGCGCGCGGCTCAGCCTCGCGATTTTTCCGGTCCGCCAGTCCCTTTCGACCTCTTCAAGCCGCTCTGGAGTGCCCATATCCTTCAGGTATTCGGCCGTCCGGTAGCAACAGATCTTCCCGCCTGACAAAAGCAGGGCCGGAAACACATCCCTGCCGAAATCAAGCTTGTTGCCGTCCGCAATGTGATCCAAAATACTGCCACTGAGCACGCAAACCCCGGCGCTGACGAGATTCGGATAAAATTTTCCGTCGTCATGCGGCTTCGGATGAAATGCCGTAACGCTTCCGTCGGCGGCGCACTCCACCAGATCGCTGTCAAACGGATGATCATTCGGATGCACCACCAGGGTCGCAATGGCCGCTCCAGCGCGGTGGAATTCCACAAGACGCCCGAGATCCAGGTCCATCATCACATCGCCGTAAATGAGGATGAAATCCCCAGCCAGCGCGCCCTGCACCGCCTTGACGGCGCCGGCGGTCCCGAGCGGATTTTTTTCGCGGATAACGGTGATTCCGGCGGCACTGGCGCGCGAAGAAACATGCTCTTCGATCACCTCGGACCTGTGCTCCGTCAGAATAATGATTCCCTTGCAACCATACCGCTCCAGCAGACGGAGCTGATGCTCCAGCACGGCAATACCGCCGACCATGATCATCGGCTTGGGAAGATCGCCGAACCGGGATGCCATCCTCGTGCCCTTGCCGCCAGCGAGGATGACCGCCTTCATCACCCGCGCCCCGCCGGCCTGACGGTGCTCTTTTCGATGCCGAGAGACGAACGCACGGCAAGGCGCACGGCTTCCTCGCTTGAGCGGATCGCGCGCCAGCCAAGTTCGTGGATTTTTTCAAGACTGTACTCGAATTTCGGCACATCACCCACCCAGCCCCTTGAGCCGCCGGTATAGTCAAAAATCACATCACGAAGCCCCATCTCCTGAACGACGATTTCGGCCATTTTCCTCACGCTTATGGCATCCTCTACGCCAAGGTTGAAGCAGTTGACCTGCGACGACGAATTGTTCCAGACATGCAGCATGGCGTCGACAAGATCCTTCACATACAGATACGGTTTGCACTGCTTCCCGTCGCCCAGGATCCTGAGCTTTGAAGCATCCTGCCTCAGCCTTCCGATAAAATCATGGATCGCGCCATGCGTGGATCTTTCGCCTATGACATTCGGAAAACGGCATATCCAGGAACGCAGGCCGTAATTTTCGCAAAACGAAGTGATAAAGGCCTCGCTTGCAAGCTTTGCGGCCCCATAGTTTGAAACCGGAAAAAGCGGTCCTGAATCTTCGGTGAGCGGTTTGCCGAGATCGCCATAAACAGCGGAAGAAGAAGCGAACACGATATCATGCACGCCATTCAACCGCATCGCATCAAGCACCCGGTAGGTGGTTAAAAATGTTTTTTCAAGATCCACGGCCGGCGACTCGCCGCCCTTCTGGATGTCCGAATTTGCCGCCATATGGAACACCGTCTGGATCCCGCGGGAGCGCATGACGGAGCCGGTTGCGCCAGCGTCGAGCACATCCTGCTTGATAAACTCAAATCCCGCCCGGCCGTCCAGGTGGGATATGTTCTCCATCCTTCCGAGGCTGAGATCATCGAGACAGACAATTTCGTGGCCGCCGGCGAGAAGAGCGTCAATCAGGTGCGAGCCGATGAATCCGGCACCGCCTGTCACCAGTATTTTCATGAGTTGGCCTCCCCGTTCATTTTTGCGGCAAGCCGCATTGTCCGCTCCACCACGGCGTCCATGTTCAGATATTCAAACTCGGCAAATCTTCCGGCCGCACCGATGCCGTTTGCGGCAAGCCACCCGAGCACGGTATCGGCATTCATCCTGTGCGAGACATCATAAATAACATAAGCATATTCGAAAGACCGCGCCTCCACATGGCGCACGTCCCGTCGCAGGCAAAGGCCCGTGGCATCAAGATCGCGGACGACACGCTCCTTCACGTCGTCCAAACTGAGTGCTCCGGCATAACTTCCGGGCCTGAACGTGACCTCGGCCATCAGGGTGCTTGAACCGTCGTTGCGGCGATATTCCGGCCCCAGGAAATCGAGTTTTGAAAGCCGGTGGAATATGGTCGATTCATCGGCAAAATACAGGGCGAAATTATCACCGATCGCATCCTTTGCGGCCTCCAGCATCACGATATGGATCGAATTCCATTTCAATGCAGCCAGGGCGCGCATCACCGCGGCCGGAGCGTCCAGCCGGAGCAGCGGAAACAACTCATGCAAGGGCATGCAATTGACGAGACGCCTTGCGCGGAGGCAGCCTCCGGCGGCATCGACCTCCCAGCCCGAGGAGGTTTTTCTGATCGCCGTGATCCCCGCAGAAAGCTCAAGCCTTGAGCGGCCGCCGGGTTTTTTCACGTATGCATCCACCAGGCTCTGCGTGCCGCCCTGTGACGGATAATTGAAATAAAGCTGGTGCGTATAGCCCTCGGTCGCGGCCCCTTTTGCGGAATTGATCACATCCTCGCGCGGAGGCTTTGGTATCCTCCCGACCATCTGAAGATCCATGAACGAAGGATCGTATTTCCATATCTTCTCGTTGTAGGGCTGAAGATAGGTGCGCGTGATCCCTTCGCCGAAAGTCTTCAGGAAGAACTGGAGCATGTTGGCTGCGGCATGGTTCTCATACGGGTTGTCAAGAAATTCCTTCAGACAGTAATCCCGCTCGCCGGGCGGCAAGGCCGAAAGCTCGTTCTCAAACGGATATTTTATGAATCTTCCCTTGTAAAAAATCCTGTTTGACCTGCGCAACCGGCTGGTCGGCACCATGCCGGCGTGAAGCTCCTGCACGGCCTTGTTTTTTGAAAACAAAATATGCGGCCCGACATCATATTTGACGCCGCCCAGGTCGTACGACCGGCAAAGGCCGCCCGCGACCGCTTCCTTTTCAAGCACCAGGCACCGGTCCTCAAGAAAGGCCGCAAGCGAAAGCCCCGCAAGTCCGCCGCCAAGAATAAGCGTGCCATGTTCTTCCGGCATCCTAATGCGCCCCCCGACCGAAAAAAATCACCCAAGCGGTGCGCACGATGATCTGGACATCCAGCCACAAAGACCAGTTGTCGATGTATTTAAGATCAAGCGCAAGAATATCCTCGAATCTGGTGATTTCGCTCCTGCCGCTGACCTGCCAGAGCCCGGTAAGCCCCGGCCTGATGCTCAAGCGGCGCCTGAAATGAGTCCGGTACTCCTGCACCTCGTCCGGAGTGGGCGGCCGCGTACCCACCACGCTCATGTCTCCTCTCAGGATATTAAAAAACTGCGGCAGCTCGTCAAGCGATGTCCGGCGCAAAAACGCACCGGTTTTTGTAACCCTGGGATCATTATCCAGCTTGAAGATCGGACCATCCATTTTGTTCGACGAAGCAAGATCCTTCTTCCTGCTCTCGGCATCGACGGCCATTGTCCTGAACTTGTAGCATTTGAACCGTCTGCCGTTCTGGCCGATGCGGTACTGTTTGAATATCACCGGGCCCTTCCCGTCCAGCCTGATCAAAAGCGCAAGCAGCGGAAACAACAAGACGGTCACAAAAAGTCCGACAATGGAAATCAGGATGTCCATCGCGCGTTTTAACAGCGCGTCAAGCGGCGTGCGCAGCACGGTATAAAACGTGAATACCGGCAGATTGTCCATCTGACCGAACTCGATCTTGGAATGTGGAAGATCAAAAAAGCCGAACGGAATGCGGGCAGGAATGCCAAGAGTCTCGCAAAGGGTGATTTGTTCCGTAATTTCATCCGGATCAACCCTGTCGAGCGCGAAATACACCTCATCCACCGTGCGCTTTTTGATTATCTTTTCCAGCTCCGCAAGCGTGCCCAGCACCTCCACGTCACCGAATCTGGCCATAAAATCGTCTGAAGGTTTTTTGGACCTTGATCCGGGTTCCAGCAAAAGCCCGCACACCCTGAACCCCCAGTGTTTATAGCGCCTGAACCTTGAGAGAACCTCCATCGCGTTGCGACCGGAGCCGACGACGAGGATCTGCCTGAAGTTGTACCCGCGCTGGCGGAGGGATGCTAAAAAAATACGGGCCCCGAGCCGTTCGAACAGGATGATGGCGTAATTGACCGCTATGAACAGACCGAAAAAATACCTTGATGTGGACTTTGCCTGGATAATGAACACCAGCGTGCCGAGCAGGAAAAACTCGACAAAAGCCGCCCTTGCAATGTCTGCCGCTATCCTGGACAGGCTTTTAAGGCGCAATGACTCATAAAAACCGAGATAAGGATAGATTATCAGATGTATCACGATGCTGGTCGCGATCATCCATGTCATGGATTCCCAGGCGCCGATGGGCGGGCTGCCCGCAAAAAGCGCCGAACTCCTGATCAGGTATGCAACGGCAAAAGCAAAAATGCATATGCCCGTGTCGAGCAACCGCACGGCCGCGCTGATCTGTTCGTTCCGCTGCTTGAGCATTGACATAAGTATTAATTTATAAACAATTTACAGTCCACAGCAATTAAAGCCGTCCGCCGGCCGTCATGAACTCCGTTCTCTTGTGGCATCCACAATGTCACGCAAAATGCGCTTGAGGTCGTATTCGTATTTCCAGCCGCTGTAGTGGGATTTGAATTTCCTTACGTCACTCACATACCAGATATGATCGCCGATCCTGGCAGTGCCGGTGATTTCGTAATTCATCCGGCGCCCGGTCATCTCCTCGATCATTTTGATCGCTTCAAGAACCGAGCAGTTGCTGTGGCGGGACCCGCCCATGTTGTAGACCTCGGCAACCCGCGGATGTTCAAAAAAGTGCCACATCGCGTTTACCATGTCGTAAGAGTGGATGTTGTCCCGCACCTGCTTGCCCTTGTATCCGAATATGCTGTACTTGCGTCCGGTCACGGCGCACTTGACGAGATAGGCGAGAAAACCATGCAGCTCGGCACCCGAATGCGACGGCCCGGTAAGACATCCACCGCGAAAAACAGCCGTCTTCATTCCGAAATACCGTCCGTACTCCTGCGTCATCACATCGGCGGCGACCTTGCTGGCGCCGAAAATGCTGTGTTTTGAGTTGTCAATGCTCATGGATTCGTCAATGCCGTGCTCGGCATATTTGTGGTTCTGTTCGGGCTCCCAGCGGCTTTCGTGCTCAACAAGCGGCAGGAAATTGGGAGTGTCGCCGTAAACCTTGTTTGTCGAGGTGAACTCAAACACCGCATCAGGACAGTGCCGTCGCGCCGCTTCAAGCATAACCAGCGTACCGTTTGCGTTCACGCCAAAATCAGTGAAAGGCTCCTTGGCGGCCCAGTCATGACTCGGTTGCGCCGCCGTATGGGCCACCAGTTTGATGTTCTTTCCGTATTTTTCAAACAATTTGAATACCGGGTCCTGGTCACGGATATCAATGTTGTTGTGCGTAAAATTCTTCAACGAACCCGACAGTTCGCGCGTCTTCCATTCGGTAGAGCCGTCTTCACCGAAAAAATACTTGCGCATGTTGTTGTCTATTCCAACTACTTCCATGCCTTTTTCGTGCAGAAATTTTACAGTCTCGCTGCCGATGAGCCCCGACGATCCAGTTACAATTGCTACAGACATGCGGTTCCTCCTGTTAAACACCCGTCAAGCAAACAAGCCCTTCAACGAACTCTCGTTGTCCCTGATCCACAAAGCTATTTCCGAAGCAATATCGGACGGCTTGCGTTTGGGCTTCCAGCCGAATTTGTTTTCAGCGCGCGTGCAGTCGCTTACGTAATACGGGATATCAACGCTGGCGCTCGTGTCCTGCCGCGTGATCCCGGTGCTGCGCCCGGTGGCGCGCTCACACTCCGCGGTCCACTCCAGCAGCGATACCGAAACATCCCTGCCGCCGCCGGCGTTGAACAGCCCGGCATTCCACACGCTGTCGTCCTCAAGCTCAAGCCCTATCAGCTCGAACAGGTCCGCGGGATGCATCAAATCACGCACCTGCTTGCCGGTCCCGCCGTATCCGGTATATTTGAGCGGTTTGCCGAAATAATGATTGGCAACCCAGAGAGTGAAAACGCCCTGGTCCACCTTGCCAAATTGTCCCGGGCCGCAGATGACGCCGCAGCGGTTGATAACCGCCTTGAGTCCGTACGCATGAACATATTCCTCGATGAGCATTTCAGAGGCGAGCTTGGTCATTCCATAAATGGAGCGGAAGCCGTTTACCGGAAAATTCTCGTCAATACCCGGCATATCGGAATCAAGCCTCGTGGTTTTTTCAACAAGAGGCAGCGCTTTGAGCGCCGCGATTGAATACACCCTTGAAGTGGAGAGAAAGAGAAGCCGGCCGCAGGCCTTTCTGGCATATTCGAGACAATTTGCAGTTCCAAAAAGATTTGTCTGCAGTACGTAGGCCGGACTGCCGCCGTTCATGCCGGCAAGAACGGACGGCTCGGCCGATGCCTCAATGAAAAGATCATACCTGCCCTCCAGGGAATCAAAATCCGCGGCCTCCCTTATATCACCATGGACAAATGCAATTCCGCGTTTTTTGAATTCCGGGAGATTGAGCTCCGAACCGCGGCGTCTCAAGTTGTCAAACACCGTGACTTCTGCAGAGAGCTTCTCCCTGAAAAGCAATGCCAGTCTTGATCCGGCAAATCCGGCACCTCCGGTGATCAGTATGCGCATGCCAGATTCATAACAAAACAAATACTTGTTGACAACTTGGAGGGTTTTCTTTGAGATATACCAGCATGAATCATCAACAGCCCTCCGACAGGTCTTTTGGCATTGTTATGGCGGTATTTTTTTCCCTGATCGGCCTTTATCCGCTTTTACGGGGCCGCGCGGCCCTTTTGCTGCCGGTTTTCGTATCAGGCATTTTTCTGGGGCTTGCTTTTTTTGCGCCCGGCATTCTTTCCCCTTTTAACAAAGCATGGATGAAGCTTGCCTGGCTCCTTCAAAGAATATTCAATCCGCTGATAATGGGCTTCCTGTTTTACGCCATCTTTTCTCCGGTCGCGCTTCTCATGCGTCTTACCGGCAAAACCCCTGATATGAGCCGCAAACCCCGCAAGGATTCTTCAAACCACGCACCGGATTCGTACTGGATCCGCAAACCGTCTTCAGATCATGTCGCGGATGGCATGAAAAACCAGTTTTAACCCCGGAGGCCCTGATGCTGTCTTTCATAAAAGAATTCTGGCAGTTTTTAAAAACCAGAAAGAAATACTGGCTGATCCCGCTCCTGATAACCATGGCCCTTATAGGCGGCATCGTTGTCATCGGCGGCAATTCCGCTGTAGCTCCCTTTATTTATACGCTTTTTTGAAAGACAAACATGAAGATACTCGGCATTTCCGCATACTATCACGACAGCGCCGCCGCCCTGGTGATAGACGGGCATATCGCCGCCGCCGCCCAGGAAGAGCGATTTTCGCGCAAAAAACACGATCCCCGTTTTCCCCGCAATGCCGTCAAGTATTGCCTGGATTCAACCGCCACGGCGATTAACGAACTTGACGGCATTGTGTTTTATGACAAGCCTTTCCTCAAATTCGAACGGCTCATCGAAACATATCTGTCCTTTGCACCAAAGGGGGTCCGGTCCTTTTCCATGGCAATGCCGGTCTGGATGCGTGAAAAACTCTTTCAGAAGGCCCTGCTTGAACGGGAACTGAAAAATCTCGGGGCAGCCAGGGACGTGGGGCGCAGGATTCTTTTTACCGAACACCACATGAGCCACGCCGCCAGCGCGTTTTTTCCTTCGCCATACAATGAAGCCGCCATTCTCACCATGGACGGGGTCGGAGAATGGGCCACAACAGCCGCCGGCACGGGCCGCGGCAACACCATTACGCTCGACAGGGAACTCCACTTCCCCCACTCGCTCGGGCTTTTGTATGCTGCTTTTACCTATTATACGGGATTCAAGGTCAACTCGGGCGAATACAAGGTCATGGGCCTCGCGCCGTATGGCCGGCCCAAACACGTCAAAACCATCATGGACAACCTGATAGACGTCAAACCCGACGGTACGTTCAGGATGAACATGAAATATTTTGATTATTGCACCGGCCTTCGCATGACAAGCCGCAGATTCGAAAAACTCTTCGGCTTGCCGGTCAGATCTCCCGAGCAAAAACTCACGCAGGACCACATGGATTTTGCGGCTTCGATACAGGCCGTAACCGAGGAGATAGTTCTCCGCCTCACGCGCACCCTTGCGGCCGAAACCGGCATGCGCAATCTCTGTCTGGCCGGCGGGGTCGCGCTCAACTGCGTTGCAAACGGCAAAATCCTCAGGGATGGCCGCTTTGACAACATCTGGATACAGCCGGCGGCAGGCGACGCGGGTGGCGCGCTTGGCGCGGCACTGGCCGGCTGGCATGTTTTCCATGGCATGCCGCGCACCGCAAGCGGCGCAAAAGACGCCATGCAGGGCGCATATCTTGGTCCGGAATATCCGCAATCGGACATCGAACGCCGGCTTCGCGCGATCGGCGCGAAGTTTGATGTGGTCAGCGAGGAAGAAATCATCTCCTTTTGCGCCAGCGCGCTTGCCGGAGGAAAGGCCATCGGCTGGTTCCAGGGACGGATGGAATTCGGTCCGCGCGCGCTCGGAAGCCGCTCGATAATCGCCGATGCCCGCTCCAGGACGATGCAATCCGTCCTGAATCTCAAGGTCAAATACCGCGAGTCGTTCAGACCGTTCGCGCCGTCGGTTTTACGGGAAGACATGGCGGACTGGTTCGAAATGGACTGCGACAGTCCATACATGCTTCTGGTCGGAGATGTCGTCAAAAAGCGCCGCCTTGCGATGACCGAGGAGCAAAAAAGCCTTTTCGGGATAGAAAAGCTGAATATTCCGAGATCCGACATACCGGCGGTCACGCATGTCGATTATTCCGCGCGCGTGCAAACCGTCCACAAGGACACCAACCCGCGCTACCATGCGGTCATTTCACGATTCAAGTCGCTCACGGGATGTCCGGTAATCGTCAATACAAGTTTCAACGTTCGTGGTGAACCGATTGTCTGCAGCCCGGAGGACGCGTTCAAATGTTTCATGGGAACGGAAATTGAAATCCTGGCCGTCGGCAACTGCCTGCTGAAAAAAGAATGCCAGGACGAAAAACTGCGGCTGGATTATAAAAACGCCTTTGAACTGGATTGACGCATATGGATAAATTCTTTGCATTCATTACCGCACGCGGAGGCTCAAAAGGCCTTCCGCGCAAGAACTGCCTGCCGCTGGCCGGTAAACCGCTGATAGCGCACACAATCGAAGCCGCTCGCGGCTGCAGCGCCGTATCGCGCACCTTTGTCACCACGGAAGACGATGAAATCAAGGCGATCAGCCGCACTTTTGGCGCGGAGATAATCGACCGCCCCGCCGCGCTTGCCGCAGACCGGTCGACAAGCGAGAGCGTGATCGAGCATGCGCTTGAAGCACTGGAATCCTCCGCCGCCGTGCCGGAGCATTTCATTTTGCTGCAGCCCACCTCGCCACTGAGAACCTCCGGGCATCTTGCACAATGCATAAGCCAGCATGTCAAGTCAGGCGCTGACGCGACCATCAGCGTATGCGAATGGGAGCATCATCCATATCTGGCATTCACTCCGCCCGCTGATGCGCCCGGCACACTGCTTCCGCTTTTCGCCGGCATCGGCTTCACCGGACCCAGGCAGCTTTTGCCAAAAGCATACCGGCCCAACGGGGCGATTTACATCCTGCGCACCAAGGCATTCCTTCTCCACAAGACCTTCCTGCCGCCGTCTTTCAGCTTCTTTTTGATGGATGCGCGCTCAAGCATTGACATTGACTCCTCTTTTGAGCTGGAACTTTGTGAATCCCTCCTCTCAGGAAAAAAATGAAATCCCGGCGTATAACCATTTTTTGCATTCTTGCGGCGGCAAGCATCATCGCAAAGGTCCTGCTTGCGGGGCTTGGCTGCAATTTCGACACTGATTCCAACTTCATGATCGCCGACCTCGTTCTGGACGGAAAAACGGTTTATGCCGAGACCTCACGTTACAACTACGGACCGGCATGGGCACATGCCGCGGCCGCCATCAAGTGGATACAGCTTCATGTCTTCGACGGCCACAGCATCACCGGGTTTCACCGCCTGCTTGCGCTGCTCCTCTCGGCCTGTGACGTCCTGATCGCGCTTGTTCTCTGGCGCCGCTTCGCGTTCGGGGCCGCGGTGGCGTTTCTTGTCAACCCGGTATCCCTGCTTGTCAGCGGCTATCATTCCCAGTTTGACAATATTGCAGTGCTCACGGGTTTTTTGGCCGTGCTGCTCCTCGAAGCAGCGGTGGCTGACATGGTTTTTCTTGCGGGATGCGCGCTGCTTGGCTTTTCGCTCTCCATTAAGCATGTTTTGATCTTCCTGCCGCTCTGGCTTGCGCTCAGGCCGGATTTCCCGCTCAAAAGAAAGCTCTCCGCCCTCATAATCCCGTTTTTCGTGTTTTTTGCCGGATTTCTTCCATATATTTCAAATGATGCCGCCATGAGCGGCATCGCACGCAATGTTTTCGGCTACAGCTCGTCGCACCTTGACGGTTTTTTTCCGCATCTTCTGGATCTGGCCGTTCCGACCGCCGTGATTGAAAAAATATTCTACTGGGTTCCGGTGTTTTCCGGGGTCAAGGCCCTTTGGCTCGCGGCCATGGTCGGCACGGGATTTGTTTTCAGAAAACTGCCGCTTTCCGGGGCGTTCTTGTTTTATCTCATCAGCCTTTGCGTTTTTTCGACCGCGCTTTCACCGCAGTATCTGGCAATCCCGATGACCGCCTGGGCCGTGCACCGCAGGAGCATTGCCATGACCTGGTTTGTGGCCGTGTCCGCTGTTGCCATCCTCGCGTCACAGGTCAATATCGGCGTTGTCGTAGAATGGCTGCGTCCGGCAAATGCCTGGTTGTTCCAGGGCGGACTCGGCGTGCGGCATGCCGTTGCGGGGCTTGCCGTATTCATAGCCCTTGAGATTGCAGGAAAGCCGCACAAATGCTAATTTTGTATTAATGTCGAAGCCAAATCTTGAAGCCTTCAAAAATTCGCTTGAATCACTTGAAAAAGCCCTTGTGCCCCCGCCAGCAAACGACCGGGAACGCGACGGTGCAATCCAGCGCTTTGAATATACCATCGAAACAGCCTGGAAAACGGGCCAAAAAATCCTGAAGGACATAGGCATTGCCTCATCTTCACCAAAATCGGTTGTCCGCGATCTGGCCCAGCAGGGCTTCATTGATGCGCCGGAGGAATGGCTGGAATTCATAGAATGCCGCAATGAGACAGCACATATTTACAATGAAAAAACAGCAGCCAGGGTGTTTTTACGCATAGCACCCTTTTTCGCCGCAGCCAGGAAACTGCTGTCGAAATTCGAGAACCATGTCGCGCGTCCTTGATTTTCTTCCTGCATCCGGCCTGACTGCCGTCCATATAAAAACAATTGCGGACATCCTTGACGCGCATCTCGGCCAAGGCCGGAACGGCACCGTTTTTTTGTTCGGCTCAAGAGCGCGTGGCGATCATGAAAAATTCAGTGACATCGACCTGCTCCTGGATATCCAGCCCGCGCCTGATTCCAGAATCATGTGCCTCATCAGGGAAGCATTCGATGAAAGCGCTCTCCCCTTTAAAATTGACATCGTGGCTGCCTGCGATGTTTTCGCACCATACCGCAAACAGCTGGATGCCGAGAAAATCGCATTTATCGGGATTTGATCCTGTACCCTTCGCGCTTGATTTCCTTTTTAAGCATCCTGAAGTTCCTCAAAACGCCCACAATCACCTTCGGAATCTTTTTAAGTGGCAGCCCTCGCGATTCTCCGCTCACGCGCGCGGTGTGTGACACCGGAATCTGCGTAACCCGGTACCCTTTGTGCACGAATCTCAATGTCACTTCAAAATTTATAAGCGCTTTTTCCAGCCATTCTTCGCGTGCGATTTCCAGAAACGGCGCCTTCCTGAAAAGGCGCAAAGGGCAGTCAATATCATTGAAGCCGACGCCGAAATAAGCATTGACCAGGGAGTTGAACACCTTGCTGATGACCACCCGGTAGCGTTGGTCCGCCCGGTGCTCTTTGTAGCCGATTATCATGTCGTAAGCGTCAATCCGGGAATACATCTTCCAGAAATCATCCGGATCGTGTTTGCCCGAGGAATCACAAAACAGGATCAACTCATTTTTTGGATGTGTCATTGCCTTTTTGAAGGCAGCGACATACCCGCGCCGCTCGGCGCCCTCTTCCCACCTGAGCTCCGGCATCTCCTTCACAAGACCGGCCAGCACCTCTTTTGTGCCATCCGTACTGCCATCCTCTGCCACAATTATCTCCGACCCGGGAAGTCTGGCCACCACCTTTGCGTAAAAATCCCGCACAACCTTCCCGATCACTTCAACTTCGTTGTGAGCGAGCAGCACCACTGAAACAGGAGCGACATTCATGGCATTATTAATAATCACAAGGCTGCCAGCCAGGCAACGTGTTTTGTTTCCTTGAATTTTCCACTGATTTTATATATCGATGATGTCGAACCGGCCAAAAACAGTCCGGTGATGCAGGAGATATCAATGGCTAATACACGTCAATCAACCAAAAGAGCACGTCAGGCACTTGCTCATGCCGCAAGAAATGTAATGACAAAAAGCGTCGCAAAATCGGCCATCAAGGCTGCCATGGACGCCTTCAAGTCAAAAGATGCGGCAAAAGCAAAAACCGCATATCAAAATGCCATCCGTGTCCTGGCAATATCGGCTTCAAAAGGGGCCATGCCGGCCACGCGTGCCGCACGCAAGACAAGCCGCCTGACACATCTGTTCAACAAGGAATTCGGCGGCAGTACGAAGTAACCAGCCTGGACCAGAAGCCAAGCGGGATCGTATACGACTGTTTGATCCCATGGTCAACGGCCTGAAGATCTGTTTCAAGGGCTGAAGCCTCGCGGAAATTCCATATTCTCTTCCATTTTGAAAGCCTTGCTTCAAGATACGGATTCCTGCGAATACCGGAATTACCGTCCGCAAGCTCGACAACCAGCTGCCTGAGATTCCACGCCAGAAGACCGAGAAGCGGAAGTGCTTCTTCCTGGTTGCCGGCAATCCATCTGACATGGGGAAGCGCCGCGCCGAGATCCCTTCCAAAAAAAGCTTCGACAAAAACATCGCCACTGCACCCGCCGCCGGCGGCGGCGGAAATGACATCCGGATCACCGCCCGAAAGCACCAGCTTTTCTATCTCCCGCTCCACCACATCAAGATTCCACGGCTCAAGCGCCCGCAGCCGCACCGAAACTTCCGGACGCATGACAAAGCCGTGTTTTTTCGAAAGATAGGCTATCCAGACATCACGTTCCTGCTCGGCCACGGCCTCGCATGCAACAACCACGGCCTTTTCGACAAGTTGTTTGGAAATTTTTCTTCGCATGTCGAGCGTCTCTGACATGAACACGCAAACATATGGCATCCCCGCGGAAGACTCCGGCACGGAAAACAGTTCTTCTATGGAATCAAGCTCATCAAGCTCTCCGGCATCGCTCACCAGCACAAGCCGCGTTCCGCCTCCAAAACACATGCACTTTGCGGCATCAACCACCATATGTCCGCTTGCCTGGGTGCCGTCGATTTTTTCTTCCTGGAAGGCCGCGCCCCCCCCCGGCGCAATCACGGCACTGCGGATGCGCGAGATGATTTCACGCTTTTTCATGCGCTCGCTGCCGTACAGCCAGTAGACCGGCTTGAGCCTGCCGCCTTCGATATCCTTCTTGGCCTGCGAAAGATCCATTCTAGGCATGACGTCAGAACCCCGAAAACATCGACTCATGCATGTCGGAGGCGACAATCACGGCAAGCTCCCTGAGCGCCCTGTCAAATTCGCTTTCGTTGATGGCCGTACTGGTATTTCCGAACACCCCGATGGCGCTGCTGGCCGGAAACGGTTTCGAGCTGCCGAACGCGCCCGACCAGATATCCATTTTTTTTCCGGCCATACCCTTTGCCCTGACCAGCTGGAAGCTGCAGCCAAGAGAAGCACTGAACTCGATAGCTGCCTTCAGATCCTGTGCGCCAACGCCTACCCCGTACAATCCCCTTGGATAAAGGCTGTTGGCTCCCGTTGTACCGGACACCGCATAGCCGGCCTGGTTGACTACGCCGTACAATATGGCATCCGCATCCTTCAAATCATGCACAATGCTCATCTTCTTGCTGGCCAGAAGGGTTTTTACGACATTATTGTAAACAACGTGCTCGGCACCGGGCTTGTAGGTGTTGTTGACCATCGGCATGACAAGCAGTGTTTTTATCGCGTGGTCTTCAAACCACGGACTTCTTGTGGTTGACCTCTGGAGCGAATAACCGCACGCCGTAACCGCCATGAGCATCACTATTGCAAAACCATGTTTCCCCATCAGCCATGTAATAGCAGAGCATGGTTGCATTTTCCACCGGCAGGAGTTTAAATTGC
>MEQJ01000021.1:17708-19141 GCA_001770165.1 Bdellovibrionales bacterium RIFOXYD1_FULL_53_11
TCTTGCGGTCGGACCCGCAATTTCCAGGCACGCAACCCCTTGCCGTGTCGAAGAGGGGATTCTTTTTGTCGAGGTGTCCCATCCGATCTGGAGAACCGAGCTGCATCACAGAAAAAGACAGATTCTTGCGGTTTTGAATGACGGCAGAAGCGGTCATGATGCTGCTCCGGGCGAAAAAGCCAGATCCAGACTGCTTCCTGCAAAAGAGATATTGAAGGATATAATTTTCATCGATCCCGGGAAACCGGGTTTCACGAATTCAGCATCTTCAAAACCGCAAGCACGGAAAAAACCGCAAGTGCGACGAGCGCGAATGCAAAGATCTTGAGCATGGTCGGCCGTTCCATGCCCGCCCCCAGCGGCCTGCCCGGAATATCTTCTGCAATACCATCGCCGGGCTGGCGGAATACAAGTTTTTTCGCGCCACAACAGTGTGACTGCTCCCGCTTTCCGGCTTCCGGCCTTTTTCTGTCCAGCTCCGTATCGGTTTGCGTCACCTCATCCTCGGTCAGTTGTCGCGCCTTGAACGGAACCTCAATGCCAAGCAGCTTGCGGACCTCATCCCTTTCGTAGAGATAAATCCAATAACCTCCTGCCGCACAAATTTCGTCATCCTCATTGAGGCCGCCGCCCAGAACCAGATCACGCAAATGATCCTCCGAACAAGGGCCTGTTATCCGGTTTTTTGAGGTCCTTAGAAGCCACTCGGTCATATCAACAGGATAGCCGTTTTATTCATTCCTGCAAAGCCAGAACCGTGCGTTGCTCGGCATCGAGGAACCTCTTGATGGCCGGATGGTCCGCCTTCTTGAACGCGGGCGGCTCGCCCCAGAATACTATCTCGCCTTGATGTAAAAAGGCTATCATATCGGCAAGAAGAAGCGCCGACGGAATGTCATGGCTGATTACAAGCGATGTCAGATGCAGTTCCCGCTTCATGGTTTCGATCAGATTGTCCACGGTGGTGCGGGTAACCGGATCAAGACCGGTCGTGGGTTCGTCATAAAGCAGCACTGAGGGCTCCCGGATTATCGCGCGCGCCAGCCCCACGCGCTTTTTCATTCCGCCGGAGAGTTCGTTCGGAAACTTGTTGTATCCGTCATGCATCCCGAGAAGCGTCAGCGTGTCCTTGAGCTTCCTGCCGATCTCCGCTTCGGTCAGCTTTGTGTGTTCCCGCAGCGGAAAAGCCACATTGTCAAACACCGTCATGTCGTCAAAAAGCGCTGCATTCTGGAATACCATCCCGAAAAGAAGCCTGTGTTTTTCGAGTTCGCGACCGCGCATCATGGCAATATCCCTGCCATCAACCCATATGCGCCCCTTGTCCGGTTTCAAAAGCCCCATTATGTGCTTGAGCATGACCGACTTGCCGGCACCGGACGAACCCAGGATGTATGTCAGCTTGCCCGGAGGAAAATCAATGCTTATGCCAC
>MEQJ01000021.1:19151-19438 GCA_001770165.1 Bdellovibrionales bacterium RIFOXYD1_FULL_53_11
TTCGCGACCGTCATGAAAACTCTTATGAACATCCTCGAGCCGGATCTCGACCGAGTCCTTCCTGCGTTCAGACATACACTCTTTGTACACGCCCCGATACGGAAGTCAAAAGTTCATATGGAAGGGTTTTTGCCGCGTCCGCCTGTTGCCAGATGTCAAGACCAGGCCCCATCAGTTCGGCCCAGTCGCCCTCTTTTGTGCCCGGAGGGCATTCGACGGCAAGCATGTCCATTGCAACACGCCCCAGAAAACGAACCTTTTTGCCGGCAATCCTCGCAATTCCCGCA
>MEQJ01000021.1:19449-19806 GCA_001770165.1 Bdellovibrionales bacterium RIFOXYD1_FULL_53_11
CCTGTGAATGCCGTCGGCATATCCGGCCGACAGAATCGCGACGCTGACCCTGCGGCGGGCATTGGCCGGAACCGTAAAGGTGGCGCCGTAACCCACGCTCTCGCCCGGCAACAGCCGGTGAACAGCGGCGACATGCGCTTTGACCGTCATAACCGGCCGGATCCCCCTCGGGTCCGCCCCGTGCCACGGCGTTATGCCGTACAGCGAAAGCCCCGGCCTCACGACATCGGTCAGATCATCAAGAAGCCAGCGCTTGCGATGCCAGATTGCCGCACTGTTTGCCAGATGAAACACGGCATCCGGACACACCGCCTCAAGTTCGCGGCGTATCAGGCCGAATTTTTCACGCTGCATAAT
>MEQJ01000021.1:19864-20073 GCA_001770165.1 Bdellovibrionales bacterium RIFOXYD1_FULL_53_11
CGCTGGGTCGGCCGCATGGCCTTTATCGCGTTACGTATGCAGGACAGGTTTTCAATGCCGATGCCAAGTCTGTTCATACCGGTATTGAACTTTAGTTCATATCTCAGTTTTTTCGCCCATTTTCCGGAAATAAAATTTTTCCAGTCCGGATATGTTGCAATCACCGGAACAAGCCCGTGTCTTTCGCACAGTCCGCCCTTTTCATCGGT
>MEQJ01000021.1:20167-27788 GCA_001770165.1 Bdellovibrionales bacterium RIFOXYD1_FULL_53_11
ACGCCAAAGCCATAAAGAGCCGGCAAGCGGACAAGCACGCGGCCGGCCCATTCCGAGTCATGTCCGTAGGCATTTGCCTTGATCATCGGCAGGATGCGCTGAGCGCGCGCAATCTTCCGGATCGCATGGTAGTTTTCAACCAGCGCCGATTCATCAAGCTCGGCGATCAGCCTTGCCTGGAGATAAGTATCCTTATTGCGAGAGCAACGTGTTCTCATAGACCAGTCCGGCCGTCCGGATCATTTTTATGACCGACTCGCGCCTGGATGCGCTCTCGGTGCCCGCGCGCAGGACGACAAGTATTCCGAGCAGTCTCGGTATCCCCGCGGCCCGCCCGAGTCGCCCGAATCCCGTAACCGCCCAGGCTTCAAAATGTGCCACCCCCGTGCGCGCAAGCAGCAATTTGGCAAGCGGCGGATATTCGGACAGGTATGCGCACTCACCCCGCGTCACCGCATGCATGGTGGCCTCGAGCATCGTCTGATCCACCGGGAAAGACATCGCCCCCCCGGGGGACCCGCCCGGATCGAATCCGCTTTCAGTGCTCAGCACCGCCGCTCTGATCCCTTCATGAAACGCAAAAAACATCGCGGGGCTTGAACACAACCTTGAAACGGTATCCACCATTTTTTTCGCCACCTGGCGGGGGTCCCGCGCCAGAGCCGAATCCCGTTCAAACGAAGCGACAATATCTGTTTCCTGCCTGGCCCGCTTGACCGCCTCTTCCGCAATCATGAGTTCATTTCGAAGAATGTTCTCCTCGGCTTTTGCCCGGTCAAGCTGCGCAATGTACCCCGAAAGCTCAAGACCGACGGCCATATCCGGTCTGCCCGCGTCCTCGCGCATGTCCGCCTCTTCCTGCATGTCCGCCGCCGCATCCGCCCTTCGCCGGAGCCCGAACCTCCAGGTCGCGACAACAATGAAAAAAACAAGCATTCCGGCAACAGCCGCGATCTGGGCCGCGAGCCTCATCCATACCCCGCTGTCTTGCGCTAAAAGTCCGGAGAACCGCGCACCGGCAATTCTTTCAACCACCACCACCAGCGGAACACGCGCCGGACGGATAAAAGACATTGCGACATCCGATTGGTCAATGGCCCTGAAAAAACCGCTCCCGTTATTTCCGGTCCCCTGAAATAATGGCCTGATTGCATCCCTGAAAGCGCCGGTTCCGCTGAAATCAGCGCCGATATATGCGCCCTGTGAATGCGAAAGCACCGTACCGTCCTGCGCAAGCAGATATGCGCGCAGCGAACCGCCCGCTGCGGCAGATGAGGTTTTTGCAATAAGCGGAAATGCCGTCACCGGATCGACCATGGCCGCAACAACTTTTCCGCCCGCCCCCTGGAAGCCGAAACCCAGCCACTCCGCCGCCCCCTGCGGATCACGTTTCATCCTGAGAATGGTTGTCCCGCCGTCCTTTATGTCCTCTATTCTAAACTGCTCGGCTGCCGCCTGGGCAAACAGCGCCACCGTGCCCGGGTCCAGCTTCATTGCCGTACCTGTCAAAGCATGGGTTGAAGCGCCCACGCGCGCTCCGGAAATCTCGAATTCGGACCACACCGCAATCTCTCCAAGCGATGGAACAATGGATTCAGCCGGTACGCGGGCCCGACCGGCCTGCTGGACAAGCAGCGATTTTGCCCTTATGTTTTCGATCACGCCCCGAACCGCCTCACCAAGCGCCACCGAGTGGTTCTGCGCTTCGCTTCTCATTGCGGCGGCTTCCAGGTCATCCCCGGCCGCGAGCAGCCGGAGCCCCATGACAACGCCGCAAATCAGCGCCAGAGAGGATGGAACCAGTATGTACCACCCGTGCCACCAGTTCCGCATGGTTGCAATTCTGCCGTTTTTCTTGCCCATACCCTGATTTAAGAGTAACACGAAACAGCCATGCCACCCAAAATACTGATTATCGGTTCGGGAATTGCCGGGCTTTGCACCGCAATAAAAGCGGCAAAACTCGCGCCCGGGGCCGAAATATCGATCGTCAATAAATCGACGCCCGACGAGGGGGCGACACGCTATGCCCAGGGCGGCATTGCCGCCGTGTGGTCAAGCCGGGACAGTTTTGACGACCATAAAACCGACACGCTCAGGGCGGGCGCCGGGCTCTGCAACAATCATGCGGTTGAAACCTGTGTTCGCGAAGGGCCGCTAAGAGTGCAGGAACTCATCGACCTGGGCGTGAAATTCACGCGCTCCGAAGGACGCAACACCTATGATCTTCACAGGGAGGGCGGACATTCGCGGCGCCGGATACTGCATGCGGATGATCTTACGGGGCTTGAAATCGAAAGAGCCCTGCTCAAGGAAGCCGGCGCCATGGCAGGAATCAAAATCCTTGATCATCATATTGCCATTGATCTCATCACCGAAGGTAAGCTGTTCCGCCGGCGCAGCCTGCCCGGCCGGTGTCTCGGAGCATATCTTCTGGATATAAATGCATCCAGAGTCGTGACCTCTGCGGCGGATATAACAATTCTGGCAACAGGAGGCGCCGGCAAGATTTACCTTTACACCTCAAATCCCGACGTCTCCACGGGTGACGGTATTGCGATGGCCTACCGGGCGGGGGCCCGCATTGCCAACATGGAATTCATCCAGTTCCACCCCACCTGTTTGTTCCACCCCGCTGCCCGCAATTATCTGGTTTCCGAGGCTTTGCGCGGGGAGGGCGCGGAACTAACCACGCTTGACGGCGAAAAATTCATGACGCGTCATCATCCCATGGGTTCTCTTGCTCCGCGTGACATCGTGGCCCGGGCGATAGACCGTGAAATAAAGCGCACCGGTGACAAACACGTACTTCTCGACTGCAGGCCGATCGGCGCCGCAGAGCTGCGCAGCAAATTTCCGAATATTTATGAAAATTGCCTGAGGCATGGCATTGACATCACAACGGCACCCATTCCGGTGGTTCCAGCGGCACATTATACCTGTGGCGGCGTGCTTGTTGACGAAAATGCCCGCACCACCATCGATGGACTATATGCCGTGGGTGAAACCGCCTGCAGCGGACTGCACGGCGCAAACCGCCTGGCAAGCAACTCGCTTCTTGAGGCTGTTGTCTATGCCCACAGGGCGGCAAGCCATGCAACCGGCGCCGGCAGGAATCCGCCAAGCGGAGACGCGCACGAACTGCCTTCCAAGCTGCCGGACTGGCAGAGCGGCCAGGCCGTTCAGCTGGAAGAGCAGATTGACATAGCGGCAAGCTGGCTCGAAATCCGGACCCTCATGTGGAACTATGCCGGCATAATCCGCTCCAACCGCAGGCTTGAGCGCGCCCGCCGGCGGCTCGAAATCCTGCATGACGAGATTTTTGCGGATTACTGGAACTTCCTGCCGACACGGGATCTCATCGAGCTTCGCAATATTCTGACGGTTGCCGGGCTGATCATACAAAGCGCCATGCTGAGACGTGAGAGCCGGGGACTCCATTATAGTATCGATTATCCCGAAACCGACGATGTTCATTTCAAGCACGATACCGTGCTCTGACCAGGCGTGCAGGTGTCCAAACATTTTACACAGCCTTTTGCCTCTAACAACCAATATAAATTACGTTGTCATAACCTCCTGAAATCACAATAACCTCCCCTGGCACGCTTTTGGCTATGCAGTATATCAGAAGCAAGAGGTGTTTTTATGAAGAGGCAAAGTTTGATTTTATTGGCATCAGTGACGGCCGCCCTCTCGGGATGCGGGCAGGACCCGGTCACGACCACCGGGGTGGCGCCATCGGCAATCAACAGCTCCAGGGTTGTGGGAAACTGGACGGAGTTGAACTCCAACTCATCGGCAGTGCTTACAATGAATATTGCGGCCAACTCGGTTACGTTCAGCGGAACATGCACCAACAACACAAATTACAACTATGGCTACAACTACAGCGGTTACACAAACACAACGGCAACTCCCGTTACTGTACCAGCCATTATTTCGGGCGATCAGGTCACGCTGCAGGGTTCGGGCACGGTTTCAGCTTGCGGCCTTTCAAGACAAATTTCGTCCGGAACACTGGTGTTTTCGTTTACCTCAGGCAACATGGCGTCCGTTACGCTAAACCCCCAGGCAGCCGCGCAAAACACGCAGTACCAGTACAACAACGGGTACAACACAGGCTATAATACGGGGTATAACAACGGCTACGGACAGCAGATGTTCGGCACCTTCCAGAAGCAGTAAACTGTCCGACGTTGAGTGTTGTTAATCGAGGCTGGGTGTGGAGCAGCACTTATTGAATAATTCTTTAGCAAGTTCACATGTTATACCCAACCCGAAAAACTCCCGGAACTTCAAGGATTTCTTCGCTATTCCACTTTGTCCGATTCCCGTACCGGACTATTCCTGCCTCTTTCTCTTAAATAACAACACTCAACGTCGGACAGTTAAAACCTTTTTGACTTTATACCTCCCTGGGGGTATATTTTAAGTGTAAATTATCACCCCGCAGGGAGGCTTACAAATGAACAATGAAGCCATAACAGCATTAATCTATGACAATCAAAATACACTTTTAAAGCAACGTGGAATCACAAGAAACCAAGAAAAAGAAATTTACAGCACGCTTGGATCAAAACCCATTAAAATAATTACCGGCTTCAGGCGCACCGGCAAATCATTTCTTGCAAAACAAATCGCCGCCAAATGCACCTTAGAAAAAGGCATTCTTCCTGACAATATTTTGTATATGAATTTTGAGGACTATCGACTTACTGAAGTTTTAAATGCCAAGCAGCTTGGCGACGTATATGATGTATTTATCGCAAAAATAGCAAGAAAAGGCAGAAAAATACTGATTTTCGATGAAATTCAAAACATAGAAAACTGGGAAAAATTCATTCGTACAATATACGAGAAACATGACAATACGGAAATAATAATTACAGGTTCAAATTCGGAACTACTTTCAAGCGAACTCGGCAGCCGACTGTCGGGCAGATTCATTGAATTCTTTATTTTACCTTTCAGTTTTCATGAAATGCTTATTTACCGGGGAATTACGATAAATGAAACCAATGATTGGCTGAAAAACAAAACTGAAATAGAAAAATATTTTTTTGAATACGTCAAATTCGGCGGATTACCGGAAATTTTTGAAATCTCATCAGATGATGCAAAAACCTCCTATCTGAGCGGCATACTGAATAAAGTAATACTTGACGACATAGTGAAACGTTTTGCTGTTGCAAATATCGACCTTCTGGAAAGAACAATCAACTATACATTGGCTTGCTCTGGAAATATCGTTTCCTTCAATAGGATCGGAAATCACATAAAAAACATGGGAATCAAAGCAAAACCGGAAACAATCATCAATTATATGAACTATTTTAAAAAAGTATTTTCGATTTTCGAACTAGACCGATTTGATAACAAAAAAAATCGTTTTTTTTCCACATTAAAAAAATTTTTTGCCGTTGACACGGGGCTCATCACACTGACAGGAGAAATAAATAATGCGGGTTTTAGGCTGGAGAACATTGTTTTTCTGGAATTATTGAGACAAAAAAAACATTGCGGCTATGAGGCAGCCGCTTCCGGGGGCGAAATAGATTTTATTTACAGAACAAATGCAGACAATCATCAAAAAATTCAAGTTTGCCAGGCCCTAACAGAAGAAAATAAAAAAAGGGAATTAGGTAATTTTGGTTTATTAAAAACAAACACAGATGACAAAAATCTATTATTATCCCTGGACAATGAAGAAACCCCTATAACTTACAATAAAGAAACAATTGAAAGAAAAAATATAATCAAATGGCTGCTCGGAATATAAGGTTTCCGGCCACTTTTGGCTTTATGACTCAAGGCGGCTCACTTTTTAGATGAACACCGTTGACGTTTCTATGATAATCTATAAAATTTGAATACATATGAAACAAAAAATCACAACTGCTGGTTTTCATTTCCTGTTAACGGCTTTTTTACTTCATGCATCAATCACAAATATCCATGCCAATACGGTCGGGATGCCTGACGATTCTGAAAATCCCGCCGCTGCCGCCCTGACAACCGCACAGCCAGGAACCTGGTTCAAGTTCACGGGACTCGGGTTCAGGGGCGGCGCAAACACATCATTTGTAAACATGGAGGGTCTGACCAAAGACCAGGGATTGAGCCGTATTCCGGTATTCTCCGGCGGCATCAGCGCCGAGATGATGGTACTCTTCAAATACCTCTTCATCCAGCCCGAGGTTTTGTTCGGCCAGTACAAGTTCAAGGTGCAGGATTCGACCCAGGCGGCGGGGTTTCAAACGCCGGTCACCTACAATCTGAGATACCTTGAAATTCCGCTTTTTGTTAAAGGCAGGATTACGCTTGGAGCGTTCAGGCCGTTTGTTCTCGCGGGGCCCGTGTACGGCCTGATGCTGACCGGAAACGCCACCGTGGCATCGAACAACTACTGGCTCGGCACGGCGGCAAGCAGCCTGCCCGCGGTGGTGGATCTCAAGACCAATTATCTTGAAAAGCAGCGCCTTTCGGTCGAGGCGGGCGCGGGAGTTGAAATCGAGATGACGCTGCCCGCGTTTTTCGTGCTCGACGTAAGATACAACCTGGCCCTTTCACAGCTCTACAACAGCCGCCACCCGGCAATAAAGATGAACGGCCTCAAGGCGCTTGCGGGGTTCAGATATGACTTCAACTGACCGCATGATGATGGCGGTTGCTCTCCTTTTTTTCGCCGCATCGGGCGCCGCCGCGGACGCAAGGCCGGCGCCACTTACGTCAAAAGCGCCGTACCCCATGTACGCGGGCGTGGTAAGCAGTTACGGATATTCCCAAATGCCCGGCATTGAAGGCAAAGCAAAGCCCGCGCTCACGCAAATCATGCTGGGCGCAATAGGGGCGATCAGTTTTCCCAGGCTCAAGGGCTTCCTGCTCGGCATGCGCTCGGATTACAGGATGCTGAACCAGCACACGGGCACGGACAACACCGGCAGCAACTTCAGGGGCGAGCGGTTCAATTATTTCGCTCCGGCCCTGGGCTGGCAGCTCGGCCCGGTCACGGTGCTTGGCGATTTTCAGTTCCTGGGCGATTACGTGCTCGATGCCCTGATGACCAGCGGCAGCAACGGCTCTTTTGAAGTGGGCTACGGCTCGCCGCTTGGCGCGCGTCTCATGATCGATTTTCCGCTCTGGCCGATAGGAGATCTCGTTCATGTGGCGGTCGAGGGCGAGTATGTGCGGTTTTCGACTTTCGAAAATTATTCCACGGAGCAAAGCTCCGAACTCACGCAAAAGCAGCTGCTCTGGCGGGCGGCGGCGGGCCTGATGTTCATTCTGTAAGAAAGAAGGGCTGAATGAAAATCTTCCTGTCCATCGTCCTCTTCGTGCAATCCGTGGCCTTCTTCTCCTCCTGCGGCACAACCGACGGCCTCGCGCCCGGCGGCTGCACGTATGACAAGGAGTGGACGATGCAGGATGAGTGGACCTTTGATACGGCCTACAATACCGACCTGCGGTCGCTTGCCGTAAAAAACAATTACCTGTTTTCAATCGGCGAGGCGGGGCTTTCAAGCACGGCAGCCTGGTGCTACGTAAGACGCTCTGACGACGACGGCAAAACCTGGAAAACCGTGGATCTTTACCGTCCGGCATCCAGCGACAAGGTGTG
>MEQJ01000022.1:0-479 GCA_001770165.1 Bdellovibrionales bacterium RIFOXYD1_FULL_53_11
AATTTGCCGCCTCCCTTCTGCATTTCCGCAGGGAGCTGCTCTTCGATGACGCTGCGCAGATCCCCCGCAATCTTGTCACGGGACAGCGTCGACTGGTCCTGTGTTTCGATGCGCCGCTCGATAGTTTTGCGCGCCTTGTCCTGCTGCTCCGCGAGTTCGCCTGCTTTGAACTTCTCGATGTCTGTCATAAGGGGAGGGGAATCTAAAACTTGAAGACGTCGTGATCTTTCTCGATGCGCTGCTTCATCTGCCAGAGCTGCTCGATCATGTTCTGCAGTTCGGGTGACTCATTGGGCGTGTGCGTCGAGAGACGGAAGCCAACGATGTGTTCGAGGAGATTGGCGATATTCACGAGAGCGATATCCACCTTCGCCTTCCACTTGGCGTCCAGCGCGTCGTAGACGGACTGCCTGAGCAGTGATTGAGGCTTGCCCGGATCGATCTCCTTGGAATCGATGAGCTTCAGGACCGTCTTCAAG
>MEQJ01000022.1:518-1023 GCA_001770165.1 Bdellovibrionales bacterium RIFOXYD1_FULL_53_11
GTCCATCTTGGCAGCTGTCGACTGACCGACTTTCTTCTGCTCTTCCTCCGTCATGACCTTCTCCGAGCCTTTCATGATGGTTGTAAAGTCTGTCATGGATTGCCTTCTATTATAGCATTCTTCGCTTCCTTTCGCTATGGAGCCTGGCCTACAATTCAAACAATGGAACCGCAGGCACCACTGGCCTACCGCATGCGTCCCACAAAGATAGAGGATTTCGTCGGGCAGGAGCATGTGGTGGGAGAAGGGATGCCCCTCAAGCGTGCGATTGAGAACGATACGGTGTCGTCGGTCATCCTCGCCGGTCCTCCCGGGACGGGGAAGACCACGCTCGCGAAGATCATCGCGGAGGCAACGAAGGCGCACTTCGTGCAACTCAATGCCGTAACGAGCGGAGTGAAGGACTTGAAGGAGGTTTGCACGGAGGCCGAGCGCATGAAAACGGCGCTCAAACAGCGCACTCTTCTCTTCATCGACGAAATCCATCGGTTCAACAAAGCGCAGC
>MEQJ01000022.1:1043-1523 GCA_001770165.1 Bdellovibrionales bacterium RIFOXYD1_FULL_53_11
GTGGAGAGCGCCGCGGTCATCCTCATCGGCGCCACGACGCAGAATCCTTACTTCGAAGTGAATTCCGCGCTCGTCAGCCGATCGCAGGTCTACCTCTTGCAGCCGCTCGCGAAGCAAGATCTGCTCACGGTTCTCAAGCGTGCACTCGAAGATAAGGAAGGCTATGGCGGAGCCGTGAAGATCTCCGTGGAAGCGCTCGACCGGATCGCTTCGATCGCGGGCGGGGACGCGCGCATCGCCCTCAATGCCCTTGAGCTTGCCGTCCTCACCGTGGGGAAGAAGATGTCCCTGAAGGATATCGAGAAGCTCTTCCGGGAGCGCAGCCACCGCTACGATCATTCGGGCGAGGATCACTACAATACGATCTCCGCGTTCATTAAATCGCTGCGCGGCAGCGACCCGGATGCCGCGCTCCTTTGGTTGTTCAAGATGCTCGTAAGCGGCGAGGAGCCGCGGTTTCTCTTCCGGCGGATGATGATC
>MEQJ01000022.1:1577-13306 GCA_001770165.1 Bdellovibrionales bacterium RIFOXYD1_FULL_53_11
GCCGTAAAAGAAGCGGTGGATTTCATTGGCATGCCCGAGGCGCGGATCTGCCTCGCCCAGGCCGTGACCTACATTGCCTGCGCGCCCAAAAGCAACGCTAGCTATATGGGCATCGAAGGCGCGCTTGCCGAAGTGCGCGCCACGGGCGCACTGCCGGTACCCATGCATTTACGCAATGCCGTTACGGGACTGATGAAAAAAGAAGGTTACGGGCAGGGTTACAAATACGCGCACTCGGAACAAAATGCCCGGGCCAGGCAAAAGCACCTGCCGGACGCGCTTGTGGGCAGGCGGTTTTACGAACCAAAGGACATCGGCTATGAGCGGCATTACAAAGAACGGCTGGATGCGCTGAATATTGATTTTGAATGAACATCAATCGTCAAAAAACTGACATTTATCCGCGAATGTGTACAGTTTTAATGATTTCAGACCGATGAGCTAAAGAGAGCGGGAACCAATATTGCCATGATTTCAAGAATATCGCCTTTATTATTACTTTTTTTTGCAAACACTGTCTTTGGTGATGCAATTGTATTTAATGGATCCACTTCTACAGAATGCAAGCCGGGGCACAACGATCACGCTTCTGAAGCCGCAATTTATATGATGTCCCGCATATACAAGAATTCCGGTGTCCCTGTTTCGACTTTTTCTACTGACGGCAAAATCCATTGCGTGGCAAACCATTCAAAAAGTGAATACACTTGGATAAAATCCATCAATGGTATTCAAATACAAAGCGAAAAAACAACAACGCACACAACACCATTCAGATCAGAAAATACCGGATACTCTGACCTTGCAAATGAACTGGCCAATAGAACCTTCAATCCATCCATCGCCTCCAAATCGGCCCTGGAAACAGAAATACTGTCACGGTTTTCTACAGCCAGTTTCCTTAAAAACAAAAAACTGGATCTCTATATTATTGATCACGGCGGAACAAACACCGCTGGAGAAAATTATTATTCAAGCACCTTCGGAAACAGCCGTATTAGTGGCAGCGATATAGGCGAAAAAATCTCCAAAACCAACGAAGGGACGTTCAGGGTTATTCTTGACAACTGCTACAGCGGAAAAGGCATCGAGAACATCCTGTCCAAAATAATGAACAAGATGCAAAAAAACAAAAATTTCACTGTATGCGGAATTTCGTCCGCCGGAGAAAGTGAAACATCATCAAGCACCGGGCTTTCCAAGTTCAACTACTATATTTCCAAAACCAAATATTCAGGCAAACGTTCGCCAAGTCTTCTCGATCTGTATTCGGAAGCAACCAAAGACCTGCAATATACCTCTCTCCCGCAATTGATGTCGAATTACATTGTTTACAACTGGGCTGGAGCCAAGCTCATTAACATGCAACCCAAAAACATTGCAAATTGCGACGCTTCGTGTCGGCTAAAATGGTTTGGAATGGAGGTAACGGATCATGGCAAGCTTCTCAGGGAGCTGACCCACGTCACCAAGGACACGTTCGGAATTTTTGACTGCCCGGCAGACCGGACTTCAATGCTGAAATACATCAAAAAATATCTTGATCCCTTCCCTCAGCTCAAAAAAATCATCGCGGCGGCAGGCAATAACAAAATCCCCGGCTGGATTGACGATCAATCACAAAGAGAATCAAGACTCTCAGACCTGAAGGACAGTTATTTGAAAGATGCAAAAACACTTAATGCACTGATGGTGGAATTATTCAAAAAAATCCGGATTAAAACCAAAGAAGCCCAGCCATTACGCAACAAGGGCGGTATCCCGCCGGGCATGGAACACGATATCAATGAAAACACCGCACGCGGCCGTGCTTATGCGGAAAACTCCAGAAAATACAATACAATCATGAAAGAAGTCGAAACTCTGCGGAGACAATACCAGGAGAATCAAAAAGCCTTTTATTTGAATTATTCAAAATTCAGGAATCTGCAGAAATTTTATAAAACTCAAAAACTATATTTTGGAGCACTTGCCATGCAAAGCAAGGCCAATTGCAATGAAATCAGGTTTTTCAACAGAATGCGGGCTTGTGAAGCGGAGACCAGGCCATGATATTTATATTTTTTTCCCTGATGACAATTAACGCGCTTTCCGCACCAATAAATTACTCGGAACTTCAGTGTGGAACCTACCTTGCAAAGGGAAGAATCCTGAAAGTGCAAAGCAAATTCTTTTTTATCTCTGTTCCATCCGCCCCTGACGAAGATGTAAAACACTTCTTCAGAAAAGCAATGAGATTTGAAATAATCAATGCAGTTAAAACCAACGACCTGGAAGCATATGAGGGTCTGGACATCACCGCAAAAGTGGAACTGCATTCATTTTCAATAAAAGAAGGCCGCATCACGCTTCACCAGATAACCGGCCCTGCATCACCATACGAGATTTATGATCTGGAAAATATCTTTAAGCTTGAAAAAAAACATGCTTGCAAAAACCCCTGACCAACACCGCGACTGAGAAAAATATTAACGTGCCGCCGCCGACTTCTCGGCTGCAAGTTTTTTCATATCCAGCCCGATATGCTTTTGCGCCTTTGCCTTGGTGCCGGTATCCGGAAGCGCCACATCCCCTGTCATGCCATGGCGGGCGAGGATCTTTGCCAGCCTGACCCGTGCCTCCTGCGCTTTATCAATCGAAGTGCCAAGTATCCTCGCGGTTTCAAGCGGCGCATGAAAAGCATTGCCATGACCTGCGGCTGCAAAATCCCATCGCCACTGTGCATGCCGGATCAGGGTGCGTACGCCGGCAAGCTCGTCGTCCGCGGCACCCTTGTCCATTGCGGCCTTTGTTTCCAGATGCGCTTTTACCAATTGCCGCTCGGCCGCCTTTCTGACTTGAGTTGTCAGGCTCCTTCCGGCCGGTACGCGCCTGAATATTCATAAAGGAATTTTTTTTCATGGCATCGCACGCAGTTACCCTGCACAACAATGCGGCCCGCTTCGTGCATTCTTATAACCTGCGGCTCAAGCTTGAACGTGAACATGAACGAATGTCGAAGCCCGTCGCGCGCCTTGAACATGTATTTCCGGTTTATCGGAAAGATAAGACAAGGCCTTTGAAAATTTAACAACCGAAAAGCCAAGGCCCGCCAGAACACCAAGCGCGACAAACACCGGCACTCTCCAGGCGGGAGACGGCATCAATAAATCATATGAATAATGTATGAAATCCTTCAGCCTGTTCAATTCAGGGAAGGCTATAGTTGCAAAAAACAAATTTCCAGTTTTTTTTAACTGTCCCTTGCTTTTCTGAGGGCAGCAAACCCCTCGCGGCGCCAGTCAGCAAGCACCGCGGGAAGATGCTGGCCGAGAAGCTGCGCGATATACTCCTTGTCACCGGTTTTGCGGGCCTCCAGAAGATCACTCAATATGGAAAGAAGTTCCGCCTCCAGCAACCCCACCCGTGGCAGATAACCAATGCGGAGCGTGGACTTGATAACACCAATCGACTCCGAAAAAACATGGAGCCCGTCCAGAAGCTTGCCAAACACCGTTTCGTCGTTTGCGGCATGCCCGCAAAGCGTCTCCATGCGTTCCGAATACGGGGCCAGAATATCGAGCGTCTCTTCGGCAAGCTCCCGCGGAGTCGTAAAACAGACATCAACGCTTTGGATATCCGAAAGCGGCACGGCGGCCAGCGCGGTTTCGCTTTCCAGCGTAAGCTCCATGCCGTTCACCCTGATCGATGAAACCGCCGCATTTTTTCCGGAAAGGCTTCCATGGATATACTCTATCAGGCTTCCAAGCGGCCGCGTCTCTTCCATCGGGGATGGCTGGATTTTTCCGTTTATGCAGAATTCGTTCATGTGGTTGACTCCTTCCCCGCACGCCTCGATGCCAGCGAAACCACGTTGGCATCCATGACCGCCACCGGCCTGGCAAGCGAAAGCGTGTGTTTGATCCAGTCACGCAGGATTCCGGCTCCATGATTAAGCTGCTGGTATGCCGCCGCGCTCGCGCGGCTTATCTCGACCAGACTGTTTCCATGCAGATTGTGCATGAGAACTTTTGACATTTTTCCAATAGGCTCAAGAACAACATGGCTTGCCGTTGCGGCATCGATATGCTGGTCAAGCTCCGCAAGCTTCGCGCCCAGCTCCTGGATCTCCATCCGGTCACGGACATCCATGATCTTCTGCGAATGAAGCGACATGCTTTTTCGCGAAATTGACGAAGCCATCAGATGCCCTTCGACAAGAAGACGGGACAGGACAGCAAGCTGTTTTTCGGCCTGCCGGAGTGATTGCACCAGTGTCCGGCTGACAAGATCACGCGTGATTTCACTGCCAACGGCCGGTGTCCAGCCGCAATACCACGTCCTTGCAATATGTCCCATGGCCATTCCAATCCACTCACCCACCCTGAGTTCGCGCTTGATCATCGGTTCATACACAACACCGCCACCCTCTTCGGACGGACGGATCTTGCTGCGCTGGACCCGGGCGTTGCTCAAAACATCCTTTCCAATCCCGAGACCCTCCGCGTGTTTTTCAAACGGCACGCGCAAGTTGTGCGACCACTCCCCCGACCCATACGACCAGGCGGCATAAACAGCTTCAGGGGTAACGTCTTCATGAGCGGATGAAACAACATAGTGACCGTTTCCATAGGGCCCCGTCTCGGCCAGCTTGACCGGACCTACAGATACGTTGAGCACTCTCGTTCCGAGCACGCTTGCAAGATGCACCGCGGCCGTATCCGCCGAAAACAGCCACTGGCAGGAGCCTATGATGGATGCCCATTTGTCAAAATCAGTTGCACCCACAAAACTCCTGACGCGTCCGTTGCCGGCAAAATCCGCCTCAAGCGAATTCATGAATGCGGTTTCGAGTTCCCGCTCCTCCCTGCCGCCCAGCAGGATGATTCCGCATTCAGGATGATTGTTCATTATTATTGAAGCCGTCCGAGCCCAACTCCCGGCCTTCCAGGTTTTTTCCTTCTGGCTTGCTCCCAGCTGGATCGCAATCCATTTGGTGAACGGACTGTCAAACACCTCCCGGGGCGGGGGGTCTGTCGCAAAAAACGCCTTGGAAGTGACCGTATTGTTTCCGACGTTTTCAGGCTCTCCAAGATGAATCTGCAACGCCGTCAAAAGCTGCGTGGTTAGAATATCGGTGACGTGAATGTTCTGGTCCACGCGATCCTGAACAAAGGCCTGCATGTACTGGCTCCATCCGTCCTCACAGGCAAAAGTGTTGTCAGTCCGTCTGGAATATCCAAGCTTCACAAAGGCGGGCACAAGCCCCGCAAGATAGCTCGAAGCGCTCGAAAAAGACCAGTTCACGACAAAATCCCAGGGTTTTTCAACAAGCGGCGAAACCCACCGGGCGGCGTCACCCAGTGACTGTCTGATCGTATTCTCCCCGGTGAGCACGGGGCCTATCAGCTGGCGGGTCGGAAGCGTGAACACTCCATCAAGCCAGTGGACTTTTTTAGCCGCAGCTTCAAACCGCTCCCGCACAACCATGTGCAGCTCCAGCTCCGGATAAAGCTGTTTGACGGCCTTAAGGGCCATCAGGCTCTGCAGCGTGTCTCCCAGCCGCGCAAGCTGGATAATCAGACACCTTGCCCGTCGTCTTCGACAGGATGGCTGCGTGGGTGCGTTCATCCACCCTCCCCGTGAACGGGGTTCTTTGTTTCGACCGCCAAAGGTTCCGGAAGCCGCTGCTCCTCGATCAGGGCCGAAATAAATCCCACCAGCAGGCCCTCAACGTCCTTGCGTTCAGCCAACGGCTCATCCACAACCCTTCCCTGCAACAACCGCATATCTGCCGACATCCGTCCTCCATGACAAACCGGCCGGCCCCATGCATCATGCCGGGGGCGCGACGTACATACCGGTCAAAGTCAAAATTTCCTGCGCACCCGCATGCTGCGGCTGCATTTCGAGGACGCGACGAGCGGTCCTCGCGGCCTCATTCATCCGTCCCATGTGGTACTGGAGACTTGCGAGGCTGTATAAAAGATTGGCATTCACGGGGTGGCGCTGGATATATTCGTCAACAATTCGCGCCGCAGTAGAATAATTTCTTGTATCAAAGGCACATGATACGAGCTGGAAAAGTACCGCCGGATTGGAAATGTTTATATCCAGGGCCCGCGCAAAAAAATCAAGCGCCTGGCTCTTTCCGCCCTCCGCAAGAAAACACGAGCCGATTCCGGCAAGAGCCTTGTCATTTGCGGGATTGATGGCAAGCGCATCATGGAACGACTTGCGGGCCTCGCCCAAACGTCCCGCCTGCAGGTGAAGGGCACCGATATTTGCATGCAGAAGATCCGACGAAGGATCAAGGGCAAGCGCGGATTTGTAATGTTTTTCAGCCTTATCAAGCCGCTCCGAACGAAGCCAGCAGTTGCCGCTTGCAAGATGGATCTCGCGGCGCTGGGCCGGACCCAGCTCCTTTATGTTAAGCGCCGATTCCAGCAATTCGGCAGCCCGGAGATTCTTACCGCATGAGATCTGTATGGCAGAGAGGCTGCGGTACGCATCAAGACCCGGCCTGTAGGCAATGGACTCCTCGTAGTGCTCCATCGCTTTCTTCGTATCGCCTTCGGCCTCACTGCATTTTCCCAGCCAGAAATGCGCAAGATCCGAACGCTCGCCGGACTTCAAGATGGTTTCGAGAATATTGCTTGCAAGCTGGAACTCGCCGCTTCTGAACAGAAGCTCGGCATTTTTGAAAAGAAAGTGCAGATTCAGTTTTCCATTAGGAAGATATATGCCGTCGAGCCTGGGCTTCTGCTGGGACGTGAATTCAGCGGTTTGTGCATCCTCCTCTTCAAGAGCCGGAGTTTTTGGCCGGATTCTCACGATATAGCCGATCGATCCGTCCAGGGAATCCGCTTCAAATTCGTTCAAAATCTCCTCAACAGTGCGGATCCGCATCATGCGGTCGGTCCGGCCCGGGATTTCCACCAGCTCAACAACGTCGTATCCCGCTTCGCCAAGTCGTGAGCCCAGAAGCTCCTGCAATCTGCTGTCGTGGTCGCTCATAACGATCCGTCCAGTTCTTCTCCTGATTTTGGAACCCATTCACTCTTGAATTTTCCGATCAACCTGCCGGCCTTCCGCTCACGCGCGATGTCATTGATCATTTCATTTTTAAGCTTTTCGATTTCACTGATTATCTTGAGATCAGATTCAATGATCAAACGTACGATCATGTCCTTGCGGTCAAGCTCGTTTTTCACGGCAGCCGACAGGGCGGGGGTCACGGCATCACGCTCGATGGCCGCAGCCGTTTCATGGATTTTCTTGTCCAGCAGCGATATCGCCTTGAGAATATCCTCACGCTCTTTCTGAAAACGGTCGAGCCCGTCAAGGAGCCCGCCTTCGCAGGACCGGTGATCGGACATGAATTTTTCGGACAAGCGCAAAAAGCGCTCCAGACAGCGGTTTTTGCTTTGCATAAGGCTGCAGACATCCATGTTCAAGCGCCCTGTCCCTGTTTGGCCGACTTCTCGGCATCCACCACGGCAACCCTCCAGGCACCCAGAAGATCTTCAAGTGTCTTCTGAACAAACTGGAGTTTATCCTTGGAGCCTTCGATATTTGCCTTGATCAATTGCTCCACAGTAAAATTGTATAGGCGTTCCAGATTCCGGGCAATGTCCCCCCCCACTTCGAAATCAAGGGTATTGGTAAGCTCATTGATTATGTCATGGGCCTTGACTATGTGTCGGCCCTTTCCGGCAGTATCCTTCTTGTCTATGCAATCCTGGGCCTTTTTGACGTGGTTGATGGCTCCCTCATAGAGCATTATCAGTATTTGCCCCCTTGTAGCCGTCTTTATCGCCGTCTGCTTGTATTGATTCGCCAAAGGGTTGCCTGCCATCGTTAGCTCCTTTCAACTACCCGCCCAGCATCGCCGCTATCGGATTGCCGGCATTGGCTGCCGGCAAGGTGGCCGATAACGCCGCCTGTTGACGCTGCATTCCAGAAAGCGAAGCCTGAAGCCTCGCAAACTGTTCAGTCACTGATTTTGCCTTGCGCTCGACCTGCATCTCCTTGCGGGCGATGTCGTCATCGATGCGTTTGACCCGGTTCCTCAACCCCTGTTCCCTCAGGCTGAGCATGCCCGTTCCGAACTGCGAATATCCGTCAACGATGGTTTTCAGCTGATGCGCGAATCCATACGGACCCGTGATCGCCTCGGCCAGCATGTCAAATTCATTTTCGAGATTTTTAGTGAATTTTTCTTCGTTGAACTTAAGCTTGCCGCTTTTTTCGAACTCGACTCCAAGCTGATGCAAAAAATAAAACTTGAATCCCTCGGATTCCGGATCTCCCGCCGCAAATCCCTCATGCAGGATGTTGCGCAACCTGTATTCAACCGTCTGCAAACTGGTGTCACCGGCAAAAGTGGATGAGGTATCGGATTGTTCGTCAATCGCGTTCTGCTTGTAGATGAACTCAAGCACTCCATTGACGTTCTCGATAAGCATTTTCATCTTGCCGGAGATCTTCTGATAATCCTCTTCGATTTTGAGCGTGAATGTCTGGTCCGGACGCGCCTGTTTGAGATGAACGTTCACTCCCTGCAAGAAATCCTTTATGTCGTTTCCTTCGGCTTCAAGTTCGAAACCATCAAGCATGATCAGGGCATTCTGGAAATCATGATCATCATGGACATAAAGCTCCTCGGCCCCGTCGAGAAAATAAAAATCCGGAAACTCGCCCACCGCTTCGGTGCCGTCTTTTTTAGACGTAAGAAGCAGCCGCCACGGCTTTTCAAAATCGGTGGCATCCTTGATGACTGATGCGTGAAAAGGAAGATCCGACCGCTGGTTGATAAGCCTTGAAATCCCCCTGATGCTTGCATTATCCGTATCAATGAATATCTCGGCAGTTTCACCATTGCGCTTGTTGGCGACCACAAAACCGATTCCAAGTTCAGCAAGATCCGGGTCCTTGAACCCGTTTGAAATAACCGACGTGCGCTCCGCCAGTTGGTCGATCTGCATGGTATATGTACCGGGCTCCGCAGTATCTTTGTCGATCGTGACGCTCATCAACCCCGTTGCATCGCCAAGATCAGCCTTTAGATCCCTGAATTTTTTGAAAGAAGAAAAATCTTCAAGCGTCTTGTTCAGCGTGGCAAATTTGGTCTTGAACTCCTGGAAGAGTTTGAGCCGGGCTTCTTCCTTGGTCTTGCGTGCTTCAAGCCGCTTGATGGGCTCGCGCTCGGCCTCAATGATCTGCTTGACTGCCTGTTTGAACTGACCCCCTCCGATGGGGTCAAATCTCAATCCCACTCGTCCTCCATGACATCCGGCCCACGCACAATCCGGCGGAAGCCTTGTTATATTAAATTATGAATAAATTGCACGCCCCTGCCAAGCGGTATAATTTACCGCGCTTCGACGATCTTTCCGCCCTTTACCGTAAGCACCGCAAGCATTCTTAAAAAATGCCCGTCAACATAGGTAATCCGGCCCGTAACACCCGGATAATTTGTGATTTTTCCCAAATCATCTCTTAGTGTTTCACGGCTTGATGAACCATAATGAGAAAGCGCATAATAAAATAGACTTGCCGCGTCATAAGCAAGCGCCTCTATGCTTGCCGGCTCCGTATCAAAGGTGGTCCTGAATTTATCAATAAATTTGCGGAGAGGCGCCGCCGTGCCGTCAATATTGAACGCATCAACAAATACCGCGTTTTCTGCCGAATTCTGGGCGCGCTCGACAAGCTCCGGCGAATTCCAATTCGCCGTTCCAAGAAACGTCACTTTATCGACATCCCGGTATGCAAAAGTCGGAAAAGCCTGACCAGCCATCTGCGCATCATCCGGAATAAACACCGCATCATAATCAACAACCGGTTGCAAATTATAGTACTGCTCCGTCTTGCGGGTTTTTTTCTTGATGTTGTTCAGCTCGCGCTCCTTTGCCAGTGCTTCAAGCTCGCGCGACCGGGCTTCGGTGTAATACAACCCCGACAATTTATCCACCATCTGTCTGAAATCCGTCTCGCCGGGCGGATACGATTCAATACCGGTGATTTTTCCGCCAAGGGCTTCAACTGCATCCCAGAAACTTTGCGCGTATTGTTCACCATACCTGTCCCTCGGATACATGATGGCAAACCTCTTGTAGCCCATATGCTGTACGGCATGGCGCGCAATCTCGTGGGTTTGGAGTTTCATTGTAAGTCCCGCAGGAAAAATCCATCTTCCCGGCACTCCCGGCTGCTGCGAAAGCGTGAGAATTGGAAGCCCGAACTCTTGCGCCTTTTGCGTTACAAGATCAACTCCCTTGCTCATTATCGGTCCGATCACGCCGATCACTTTGTGTTTGGAATAAAGTGTCTCGAGTGCTTTGACGGCCTGCTCGCCGGTCTCCCCGCTATCCTCAATTGCAAGCGTAACCTTGGTATCCGGCTCTTCGGGATTGAAGATCCTGAATGCGAGCTCGATCCCGCGCAGACACTGTCTGCCATAATCCGCAAATTTTCCCTTCATCGGAAGCAGCACCCCGACAACGGAAGAATCCACCGGAACTATGTTTGCCACTGCAAGCGGCGCCTGAAGCATGTCCCGCGCATCGCTAAAGCGTTTTGAGCGCGGATAACGGTCCAGCAGCAGCTTGAACCGGAGCTTTGACTGCTCGGGCATTCCATTTGCGCGCTCCACGATTCCCAGCCGGAAAAGAACAAGATCCACGAGCGGCGCGTCCTCGTAATCACCATATATGCTTTCGAGCGCGCCAGGATCGTTGATGGCCATGAGATTCTGCTCGATCTGCGCGGCAAACGCCGCGTTGTCGGCGGGAGAAATCATCATGCGGGCCATCATGAGCTGTTCGCGAACCGCCTCGGCGGGAATACCGAGTTTTTGATAAAGCCTCGTGCGCAGGGTATGAAACTTGATCCGGGTCTCGCGATCCAGGTTGTCTGCCCTGATCTCGGAAAGCGTCTGCTGGGTATCGGCATATTTTGTCAACTCGAACTGCGCGGATGCAAGATTGTAAAGCAGGTACTGGTTGAAAAGCCTGTTGCCGCTGGCTTCGATGGCGCGCTGGAACATGTATGCAGCATTGTCATACTGGCGTGAAGCCATATGGACCAGACCCCGATAATTGCGAACCTGCGCCAGCCGCTCGCTGGATGGATACTTTTTTTCAAACCAGGCGATCCGCTTGATGGCGGCATCGTATTCGCGCATCGAATAAGCTTTCTGAATCTGGCGGTAATCGGCTGCCTCGCGGCCGGTAAGGGCCCCGGCGCTTTCAAGCGTCTGGCGCTGACGGCGGGCCTCGGCATAATCATCCTCGCTTGGCCTGGACGGCCCCGTTGAACAGGCCGAAAGGGCAATGAGAACAGGAATAACGGGCAATTTGAAATGATTATCGTTCACCCGAAAAATCCTTTCAGCTTTTCAAAAAAATTGTGATGATGAGGATGCGTCGCGGCGGCATCGGTTTTCTCAAAGCGAAGCAATATGTCCTTCTGCTCCGAAGTGAGTTTTGCAGGAATTTCAACAACCACTCTAACAAGCTGGTCGCCCTTGCCAAACTGGCCAAGGCGCGGCATTCCCTTGCTCTTGAGACGGAAAATCTTGTGCGACTGCGTGCCCGCAGGAATTTTCATCTTGACCCTGCCTTCAAGCGTCGGCACTTCTATCTCAGCCCCCATCGCCGCCTGTATGAACGTAATCGGTACTTCACAGATGATGTCATCCTCGTCGCGCGAGAAAAATTCATGCGGCAGGATATTCACGACCACGT
>MEQJ01000022.1:13338-16504 GCA_001770165.1 Bdellovibrionales bacterium RIFOXYD1_FULL_53_11
GCCTCACCCTCGCCCGAAAGCTTGAGCCGCTGGCCGGTATCAATGCCCGCCGGAATTTTCACCGCAATCTGTGATCTTTTTTGCGTGCGCCCCGACCCGCCGCACGATCCGCAGGGCGATGCTATGGTCTGACCCGCTCCATTGCACTGCGGGCACGGACGCGAAATGGAGAAAAAACCCTGCTGGAATCTCACTTCACCGCTGCCACCACACTGCGGACACGCCTGCGGAGAACTGCCCGGTTTCGCCCCGCTGCCGTGACATGTTTCGCAGGAAACCGGTTTTGGAACGGTAATAACCTTCTCGGTTCCGGTCGAAGCCTCTTCAAAAGTTATATCAACGCTTGTCTTGAGATCCGCCCCCGGACGGCCCTGCGGCCTGCGCGTACGCCCTCCGCGCCGGCCGCCGCCCATTCCACCTCCGAAGATGTCGCCGAAGATGTCGCCGAAAATATCATTTATGGATTCGCCGCCCATGCTGCTGAAGTCAAAACCGCCAGGGCCGCCCGGACCCCCCTGGGTCGCGGCATGGCCGAACTGGTCATACATCTGACGTTTTTTCGAGTCCGAAAGAACTTCATACGCCTCCGAAAGCTCCTTGAATTTTTCTTCGGCCTTTTTATCTCCCGGATTCTTGTCAGGATGAAACTGTACGGCGAGCTTGCGATAAGCTTTTTTTATCTCCTCGGTAGATGCACTGCGCCCGAGTTCCAGGACTTCATAGTAATCGCGTTTGGTAGCCATACGGATCGGCCCGCTCCGGGGCGCCGACTATCAAACCTCCTTGTAATCGGCGTCGATGACGTCGTCCTTTTTCTTGTCTCCGTCCTTGGCGCCACCAGTATCGTTCCCGCCGGCGCCGTTCCCGCCACCACCGGATTCCGGCTGACCGGCCGCGTCCGGTCCCTTGCCTGTCTGCTTGTACATCTGTTCGGCCATCTTGTTCGATGCGTTCGTGAGGTGCTCGGTGGCTTTCTGGATTTCGTCGGCATCCTTGCTCTCAAGAAATTTACGGGCATCCGCAAGAGCTTCTTCAACGCTCTTCTTGATATCTGCCGTCACCTTTTCGCCATGTTCCTTGAGGGTTTTTTCAATCGTATAAATAAGCCCGTCAAGCGTGTTGCGGGCGTTGACGACCTTCTTGCGCTTTTCGTCCTCCTCACGGTGTGATTCGGCTTCCTTCTGCATGCGCTTGATTTCGTTCTCATCAAGCCCGCCAGATGCCGTAATACGTATCGACTGTTCCTTGCCGGTGCCATGATCCTTGGCGCCAACATGAACGATTCCGTTTGCGTCGATATCAAACGTGACTTCGATCTGCGGCATCCCGCGCGGAGCCGGTGGAATTCCGATCAGATCAAATCTGCCAAGCGACTTGTTGTGCTCGGCAAAATCACGCTCGCCCTGCAGTACATGAATTGTGACTGCGGTCTGGTTGTCGGCCGCGGTCGAAAAAGTCTGCGATTTCTTGGTCGGGATAGTGGTATTCTTTTCGATGAGCTTGGTAAATACGCCGCCAAGCGTCTCGATGCCAAGCGAAAGCGGCGTGACATCAAGAAGGAGCACGTCTTTTACGTCTCCCTTGAGCACACCGCCCTGGATCGCAGCACCAACAGCAACGACCTCGTCAGGGTTGACGCCTTTATGGGGCTCCTTGCCGAAAATCTCCTTAACCTTTTGCTGGACGCGCGGCATGCGAGTCATGCCACCGACGAGAATGACCTCGTTGATCTGGCTTTTTGAAACACCCGCATCCTTGATACAAATCTCGCACGGACCCGCCATCTTGCCGATCAGGTCCTCGACCAGGGCCTCGAGCTTCGCACGCGTAAGGCGCAGATTGAGATGCTTTGGTCCCGATGCGTCCGCCGTGATGAACGGCAGGTTGATCTCGGTTTCATTCGTGCTCGAAAGTTCGTGTTTGGCCTTCTCGGCCGCTTCTTTCAGTCGCTGAAGCGCCATGCGATCCTTGCGAAGATCTATACCGCTTTCCTTTTTGAATTCGTCGGCAAGCCAGTCAATAATCCTCTGGTCGAAGTTTCCACCACCAAGAAA
Source organism: Bdellovibrionales bacterium RIFOXYD1_FULL_53_11 (assembly GCA_001770165.1). GTDB lineage: Bacteria > Bdellovibrionota > UBA1018 > UBA1018 > UBA1018 > XYD1-FULL-53-11. Next base: position 15,393 of record MEQJ01000022.1, read on the forward strand.
GGTATCGCCATTGGTGGCCTTCACCTCAAACACGCCATCGCCGAGCTCAAGGATTGAAATGTCGAACGTACCGCCGCCAAGGTCAAATACGGCAACAGTCTCATTCTTGCCTTTTTTATCCATGCCGTAGGCAAGAGCAGCCGCCGTGGGCTCGTTGATGATACGTTTTACATCAAGACCGGCAATACGGCCGGCGTCCTTGGTGGCCTGTCTCTGGGCATCATTGAAATAGGCGGGCACGGTTACAACCGCCTCGGTAACGGGTTCGCCAAGATAGTCTTCAGCGGTCTTTTTCATTTTTTGAAGCACCAGCGCCGAGATTTCCTGCGGGGAATATTCGCGATCGTCGATTTTAATCCATGCATCACCGTTTTTAGCTTCAATGATCTTGAACGGGGCAACTTTTATGAACTCCTGGACTTCTCTTGAGCTGAACTTGCGTCCGATAAGGCGTTTGGTTTCAAAAACCGTCTTGTCTGCATTTGTAACGGCCTGGCGTTTGGCTGTCTGACCGACAAGTTTTTCGCCGGACTGGGTAAAAGCCACCACTGAAGGGGTTGTATTTACACCCTCTGAATTTGGAATAACTTTTGAGTCACCGGCCTCAAGGACGGAAACACATGAGTTTGTTGTTCCAAGATCAATTCCAATTATCTTACCCATATTGATTTACCTCTTTCAGTTAAGTAAGCGTGTTTCTTCATAAAAAGATGATTCTTAAAAACCATTAGTCAATCCGCGCCTCAATCTTTTCCATCCCCCGGCTTGTTTTCTCCGGAATTACCAGAGCTTATAATCACCCGTGCCGGGCGGAGCAACCTGCCATGCATGGTATAACCGCTTTGCTCTTCTTTTATGACATTGCCTTCGGGATGTTGATCCGAAGGAATCTGCCCGATGGCCTCATGCATATTGGGATCAAATGGCTTGTTTTTTGTGTCAAATCTGCAAACACAGTTTTTTTGAAGAACGCTCTGAAATTGACCAGATATCATGTTCAAGCCGTCTATTAGATTCTTATCCGTCCCCGCAGGCACATGGGCGAGGGCGCGCTCAAGATTGTCAACAACATGAAGAAGCTCGCGGGCACATGGCTCCCAGCCGAATTTCAT